>JBKBIC010000355.1:0-3438 GCA_046299435.1 Saprospiraceae bacterium | reverse complement strand
GCCGCGTTCGGGTGCTTCGGTTTTGATGAGCACGACCACGCCATTGTTCTTTTGCTTGCGCCCGATGCCCCAGCGATTGCCCAATTCAAAGGCATACGAAGCCTTGTCGTAATCGCCGATGTCGGGCCGAATCATCACCACGATTTGCGTGGACGTGGTGTCCGAGTAGCGGACGAGTTTCTGTTCGAGGCGTGTTTTTTCGTCGGGAGTCAGCCAGCCGGCATAGTCGTGGACGTACACCGCAGGCTCCGGCTTGGGCGGGAAAAGCGCGGCATCCGTTTGTGCAAACGCCTGAAAACCAATGAACAACATCGCCAGCAGCAATCGCATAGCTTTGGATGGGAAACCGTCTGCCGTCAACCGTCTGCCGTCAACCGTAAATGATTTCATCTGGAAGTTCGTTTGTGTCGCCCGGCAGTTCGGGGAAATGCCGGTGCAGCTGTTCACCGATTTGTTTGACCACTTTGCAAACACCCTCGCAGTATTTGCCCTCCTGAAAATGCTCGCGGAGGATGCGTTTTTCGGCATCCCAGAACTGGAAGCCCACGCGCTCGTGGATGCCCGCATCGCCCCAAATGGCGAACTGGTGCGACTTATCGGCGAGGTAAATCAGCACAGCGTTGCGGTATTTCGTGTGGTACATCCCGTGCAGATGGAAGATTTCCGCCGCCCGCTCCACCGGGTGGTCGCGCAGGCAAAAATCTTCCACGAACAGCCGGATTTCGCCGCTCGTCATGCGCTCCGCCGCGTGGATGGCCGCCAAGACTTTGGCCTCTTCTTCTTTTGTGAACATGGTTTGTTAACGTGTTTCGTTTTTGGTGTTTCGTATTTCGGGGTACGTTCCTACGGAACACGACACACCAAAAACGAAACACGCGATAATCAAAACTTGACTTCCGGGGCCTTTTCGGAGCCGGGCGTGGATTTGAAATACTCCTTCTGCGAGAACCCGAAGATGCCCACCAGCAGGTTGGTCGGGAAACGGCGGACGTAGGCGTTGTAGTCCTGTGCCGCGTCGTTGAAGTTCTTGCGCTCGACGGAAATGCGGTTTTCGGTGCCTTCGAGCTGCTTTTGCAGGTCGAGGAAGTTCTGGTTGGCCTTCAAGTCCGGGTAATTTTCGGCGACGGCCAAAAGGCGACCGAGCGCGCCCGACAAGCCCTGCTGCGCCTGCTCGAAGCGTTGCAAATTCTCCGGCGTGAGGTTGTTCGCGTCAATCTTGACCTGCGTCGCTGCGGAGCGTGCATTGACGACGGCCTCCAAAGTTTGCTGCTCGAAGTTGGCGTAGCCCTTTACCGTGTTCACCAGATTAGGGATGAGGTCGGCACGGCGTTGGTACTGGTTTTCGACCTGCGACCACGCTTTTTTGACGTTTTCGTCTTTGCCGACGGCAGTGTTGTACGAGTTGCAAGTGCTGCACCCGCCCACCAAAAGCACGGCAAGGACGGCGAGCAAAATGATGTTTTTCATGTTTTGAAAAAGTTTGTTTTGAGTGAAAAACTGGGCGAATGTATCATCTCGGACGGACTTTCCAGCCCGACTTTGCCCGCGAACAGACGGACTAAAAAGCACGTCCTACCTGCGCGGCCAAAATGCCGGCGGCGATGGCCGCGTTCAGCGATTCCGCGCCGCCGCCGGGCGCACGCGGGATGGTCAATCGGTGGGTCAGCAGCCGCTCGGTTTCGGGCGAAATGCCCCGGCCTTCGTTGCCGATGACGAGCACGCCGCCCGGCGGCAGCGCGGCGCGGAACAAGTTTTCGCCGTCCATCACCGCGCCTAAAATCGGTGTTTGAGCCGGGAGGTTTGCCAAGATTTCGGGCAGCGGCATTTCCCAAACCGGCACCCGGAGCGACGCGCCCATGCCTGCCTGCACCACTTTTGGGCTGAACGCATCCACCGAATCGGGCGAGCAAAACACGGCCCGGAACCCGAACCAATCCGCCACCCGCAGGATGGAGCCGAGGTTGCCGGGGTCTTGCAGGCCGTCGAGGTAAAAACTGAACCCGCCTGCAAGGGCTTGAAAATCAGGCGTTTCGCCGGGCATCTCCACGACGGCAAGGACTTTGTTGGGCGTGGTCAGCGCGGAGATTTTCCGCAGTTCGGCCTCGCTGACGAGGTTAATTTTTTCGGAAAATGGGGCTGCGCGCGCGGCATTCTCGACTGCCCAGCGTTCGAGGCAAAAAACGGAATCGGTGCGGAGGCGGCGTTGGGCGAGCAGCTCGCCGACCATCTTCTCGCCCTCCACGACGAATTTCCGGTACTTTTGCCGATACTTTTTGACTTGCAGTGCGGCGACGAATTTTGCTTGGTTGGCGGTGAGCATGGCGCGAAAATAGTGGTCAGTCGTGAGTGGCGGGTGGTTAGTTGGCCTGCCGACGTTTCTGGCGCGAAAAAAGCAGCGGTGACGCTTGGTTGGCCTGCCTTGCAGCGCGAAGCCCACCAACCTCTGGACACCAAACTCCTCTCTTTCAATTGCTTATGCAGCTTTTTTCCAAAATCTCCGGCTGGGCGGCAGCCATGTTCCTGTGGGCATTCGCGCTCGCTTCGTGCAACACGACGCGCCATCTCGACGACTCCAAAAACGAGCGGCTCCTGACCTCGAACAGCATCTCGCTGAAAGCGGACAAGGGCTTCCGGGGCAAACAGGAGCTGAAATACGCGCTTTCCTCGCAGTACAAACAGCAGCCAAACGCACGCCTATTATATATGTTCCGCTGGCGGCTTTGGTGGCATTACAAGTACAAAGACCGCGACTCGAAGTTCGCCCGCTGGATAAACAAAAAAGTGGCCGAGCCGCCCGCCATTTACGACGATGCCCTGACCCAACGCACGGCCAAGAATTTTGAAAACTATGTGCGGCAGCGCGGCTATTTCGACGCGAAGGTCACGCCGCAAGTCGCGTTCTCGCGGCACAAGGCCGAGGTGAAGTATGTCATTGACATGGGGCAGCTCTATCGCATTGATTCCCTTGAATTTGTGAGCCGCGACTCGGCGGTGCAGCACGTTTTGGAAAGCACACGCGGCCAATCGCGCCTCGGCTCCGGCAAGGCCCTGAACGGCCAACTGTTCGATGCCGAAAAACTCCGCATCACCGACGAGTTGAAAAACCGGGGCTACGCTTTTTTCATCCCCAATTTCGTGGAGTTCACGGGCGACAGCACAGGTAAAAAATCTGACGTGACAGTGGAGGTGCTGCTGCCCGCCGACACCATGCGCCACCGCACCTACCGCATCGGGAAAGTGGTCGTTTTTTCGAGCCTCGTGCCCGATTACAGCTCCATCCGCCGCGACACGACCCTCGAAGGCATATACTTCGCTTCCGCCGACCCGGAGTTTTTGGTAAAGCCGCAGCGACTCCTGAACGCCATTTCCATCCGGCCCGGCACCTTGTACCGACAAGATGAATTTGACAAAACCTACCGCCGACTCACTGCGCTGGGC
>JBKBIC010000354.1:0-3490 GCA_046299435.1 Saprospiraceae bacterium | reverse complement strand
CTTTCACCGACGATGGCTGCTGCAGAAGCATCGTTGCTTGCTGTTTCGTTTGTTGCTGCTGCTGCTGCTGCTGGTGCTGTAAAAGTCGGCGTTCACCCACACAAACACCTGAGAGAGTTGGGTTTGTATAGTCTCGTTGTTGTAAAGCGTCGCCATTTGGTTGAACGCGCCACTGACGTAGTTGAGGGTATTTTGCACGCTACCCTTGTTTTGGAACAACTCGAAATCCACCTCGAAAAAGATGCGGACGCAGCCGTTGACTTCCGGCACGGATTGGTTGCCGTCCAATTCCTTCGGGTCGAGCGGCGGGTCTTCGGTGTGGCACTCGAACGGCGGGGCAAAGGCCAGTTGGCTGTCGTCGTAAAAAATGTAGTCGCGTTTGTTGCCCGGCACGTCGAGCTTGCCCAGCACGCGGTTGCCGTGTTTTCCGTCGGAAATGAGGCCCATCACGTCATCCTCGAAAAAGCTGAACGCCGCAATCGAGTTGTTGTCGCCGCGCACGATGCCCCGGTAATGCGCCCCCGGCACAAACTCGACCGGGCGACCGCCCGACGCGCTGGTTTCGATGGCAAAATCCTCGCTCAGCACCTCTTTTTGCACGAGGTCAACCACGACGGTCTTGCCGTTGTAAGGCAGGGCGAGCGACATGGTTTGCGGGCGGGTGCGGACGATGCTCAACAAAGTCCGGTCGTTCAAGGTCAAAAACTGGGCGTTGCGGGCGAATTGCGCGGCCTTGTCGTCCAGCACACCAGCAGCCTCGAACGGCTTGAACTGCTCGAAAGGCGCGCCAGCGTCGCGTTGCTGTTTGACAAGGGCGGGAACAGGTTTCAGGGCCTGGGCAGCGAGGCCAAAGCCGAGGCCGAGCATCGCAAGCACAAACAGTGGAATGTGTCGCCAATTGAATCTCATGTAACAAGGTGGTTTTGAAATGAAAGAAGAAGGCAGAAAAACAGCCCTGCGGCTGTCCGTGCGCTTAACGTATTGCGAGACAAAATAAGGTCTACGGGGGCAAAGGATTTTCAAGTTAACTACCGAAGCGTCCGAACTTGGCAAAAAGCGGCGCGAAGGCATACTTTCGCGGGTGGACTCGCATTTTCCACCAAAACAAATACATGGAACAGAACCTGCAACCGCCCGCCAACGCTGACCTGACCGCACCGCCGCCGCCGACCGAAATTGACATCAGCCAAGCCAGCGTCAGCCTTCGATACGACGATGTGTACCAACAAGTTGCGCCGGACGAAGTTGCCGAAGTGCTCTGGAAAGACGGCGCGTACCAATTCAATTGCCACAACCGCGTCGCGCTGCGGGTGCAGGTGGTCACGCCGGGCATCATCCGGCTTCGGTACTCGCCTGATGGCGTGTTCGAGCGCGATTTTTCGTATGCCGTTGACCCCGGTTTCAGGCCGCCGAAAGTCGTCGCCACGCTGAACGAGACCGATTCGGAATACCTGCTCGTCTCCGAACAGCTGCAAGTCGTGGTGCAAAAGGCCGACCTCCGCGTCAAATTTTACGACCTCGACGACCGCACGCTTTGCGAAGACGCGGCGGGCTTTTCGGCCAAGCGCACCGTCCTGAAAGGCTGGTGCGACCTGCGGATGTCCAAGATTTGCCACCGCCGCGAGCTGTTCCTCGGCCTCGGCGACAAGGCTTGCGGCACCAATTTGCGCGGCAAAAAATTCGAGAACTGGTGCGAGGATGCGTTCGCATTTGGCCGCCAGACCGACCCGATGTACCGTGCCATCCCGTTCTATTTTGCTGTGAATCAAGGCATTGCCTACGGCATTTTTTTCGATAACTCCTTTCGGACGCACTTCGATTTTGACAGCCAAAACACGGGCGCGACCTCGTTCTGGGCCGAAGGCGGCGAACTGAATTACTACTTCATCTCCGGCCCGACACTCGAAGACGTGTGCCGCCACTACGCCACGCTCACCGGAAAGCCTGAACTGCCGCCGATGTGGGCACTCGGCTACCACCAATGCCGTTGGAGCTACTACCCGCACAGTCGTGTGCTCGAAATCGCGCAGCGGTTCCGCGACCTGAAAATCCCCTGCGACGCGATTTATCTCGACATTGACTACATGGACGGCTATCGCTGTTTCACTTGGAATTACGAGCATTTCCCAGACCCACGAGGGCTGGTCGAAGAGTTGCAAAAAACTGGTTTTCAAACGGTTGTGATGATTGACCCCGGCATCAAGGAAGACCCGGACTATGCCGTGTACCGCGAGGGCATGGCCGAGAATTTCTTTGTCCGCACAGCCGACGGCGCGGTGGCGAAGGCCCCCGTTTGGCCGGGCTTTTGTGCTTTCCCGGATTTCACCGACCCGGCGGTGCGCGAGTGGTGGGGCGGGCTGTACGAAGATTTGTACAACAATATAGGTGTGGCCGGTTTTTGGAACGACATGAACGAGCCGGCGGTCTTCCACGTCCATCATAAAACATTGCCGGACAATGTGTTGCACGACCACGACGGCCTGCTGTGCAGCCACCGCAAGGCCCACAACGTCTATGGCCTACTGATGACCCGCGCCTCGCACGAAGGCTACAAACGCCTCCAACCCGACCGCCGACCGTACCTGTTGACCCGCGCCACATTCGCCGGAGGCCAACGCTACGCCGCCGTCTGGACGGGCGACAACTGCTCGGATTGGGAGCACTTGCAAATCGCCAACATCCAATGCCAGCGGCTGGCCGTGTCGGGCTTCTCGTTTTGCGGCACCGACATCGGCGGTTTTGCGGGCGAAGTGGAGCCGGAATTGTTCGTGCGTTGGCTGCAACTCGCTGTTTTTCACCCACTTATGCGCGTCCATAGCATGGGGCAACACGCCAGCGGTGACGGCCCGACCGCCGATGCCGAAGCGGAAATCGTCGTCACCGACGAAGCCCAACTGACCGACCCCGCGCTGCACCGTTCAGACCAAGAACCCTGGTCTTTCGGGGAAAAATGGACTCCTCTGGCGAAAAAGGCCATCGAGCTGCGCTATGCCCTGCTACCTTGTCTCTACACGGCCATGTGGCGGGCCGCGACCGACGGCTCGCCTGCGCTGCGGCACCTCGTTTTCGCCGACCCGACCGACCCGCGTTTGGCAGAAATCGAACGAGATTTTCTCTTTGGCGAACACCTACTGGTCAGCCCGGTGGTGCAGCCGAAGGTGCAGCGGCAAATGGTCTATCTGCCGAAAGGCAACTGGTATTATTTCTGGTCGGGTCAGGTGTGCAGCGCGGAAACCTACGTCACGGTGCAAGCGGAGCAAATCCCGTTTTTCGTGCGCGAGGGCGCGGTTTTGCCCACTTACCCCGTGCGGCAATGGACAGGCGAAAAACCTGTGGACGAACTAACCTTGTACGTTTACTTCAAAAACGGGCTGGAAACCAGCCATTTGTACGAAGATTTGGGCGAAGGCTACCGCCACGAGGACGGCCATTTCAGCCTGAAAACGTACACGACCGAAGGCTCGCCGACCACGTTTTCGCTGCGGCAGGA
>JBKBIC010000353.1:0-3500 GCA_046299435.1 Saprospiraceae bacterium | reverse complement strand
GAAAATGGCGATGTGCATGAGGAGTGAGACGAGTGAGACGAGTGAGACGGCGAGACGGCGAGAAACTTTTCCTCACCGTCTCACCGTCTCACACTTCTCACATTAAAAAATCCAGCACGGCGCAGCTGCCGAAAATCAGGCTTGCCACGCCGTTGGTGGTGAAAAACGCGAGGTTGACACGGCTCAAATCGTCGGGCCGAACGATGAAATGTTGGTACGCGAGCAAAACCAGAAACACGCCCGCGCCCGCCCAAATCAACCAACTCGCGGTGGGCAACTCGTTGTGAATCAACCAAGTGGCGGTCAGCAAAAAAATCGCCGTGCCGATGTGCAGCACTTCCGAAAGCCGCAAGGCACGCGCCCGGCCCAGCCAAACTGGGACGGAATGTAGATGTTGGCTGCGGTCGAAATCGTCGTCCTGCAAGGCATAAATAATATCGAAGCCCGACACCCAGAACAGCACCGCCAAACCCAGCAGCACGGGTGGCCAATCGAACGCGCCGGTCACGGCCAAGTACGCCCCGACAGGCGCGAGCGCGAGACCAAGCCCCAGCACAAAATGGCAGAGCCAAGTAAACCTTTTGGTGTAGCTATACCCCAAAATCACGGCCAGCGCGACGGGCGAAAGGAAAAAACACAGCCGATTGATGAACCAAGTGGCTGCCACGAACAGCACACAGTTGGCGACCACGAACACCAGCGCGGACTCCGCCGACACCACACCCGCCGGGATTTCACGGCTTTTCGTGCGCGGGTTGGCTGCGTCAATGTCGCGGTCGAGCCAGCGATTGAAGGCCATTGCCGCCGAGCGGGCGGTAATCATGCAGCCCAGCACGAGCATGAAAAGCAGCCAATTCACGCCCTCCGCGCCCTCGGCGATGGCGAGAAAAAAGCCCGTCAACGCGAAGGGCAGCGCGAAAATGGTGTGGCTGAACTTGACAAGCGAGAGGTAGTTTTTCATGCGGCGAAAGTAGGCGTTGATTGGCAGTTTGCAGTGTGCGGTTGGCTGTGGGCGTTTGGCAGCAAATATCAAATTTTGCCTACTGCCAACCGCACACTGCAAAGTGTCAATCAATTTCGCATACCTTTGTTCATATTTTTAGATAAGTCTAAATTTTGAAAAAGATATGCTGAAAAATCTTTTGACCCAATTCCTGTTTTTGCTTCCGCTTGTCCCGGTTTTCGGGCAACAGCCGACGGTCGGCGGGCGGGTGGTGGATGCCGCTTCGGGCGAGCCGTTGGCGTTTGCCAGTGTGGTTTGCGAAAAAATCAGTGCGGCGGTTTTGACCGACACAGTGGGCTTTTTCGCCC
The DNA here is from genome assembly GCA_046299435.1 of Saprospiraceae bacterium. Classification (GTDB taxonomy): domain Bacteria; phylum Bacteroidota; class Bacteroidia; order Chitinophagales; family Saprospiraceae; genus M3007. The sequence continues at coordinate 2,189 of JBKBIC010000353.1, read as the reverse complement.
TAAAAATGCCCGAAAATGCTTCGGAATTGGCCGTGAAAGTCTCGATGCTCGGTTTTGAGACCCAAAACCAAACCCTCCGACTCGGCCAAAAAACTGCCGAAATCCGCCTCGAACCCGCCGCAGGCAGCCTCCGCGAAGTGGTCGTCAGCGGCACGATGAAAGAGATGCGGAAATCCGATAGCCCGGTGCCGGTGGAGGTTTTCACGCCCAAATTTTTCCTCCGAAACCCCACGCCGAGCTTGTTCGACGCGGTGCAAATGGTCAACGGCGTGCGCCCGCAACTGCAATGCAACGTCTGCAACACGGGCGATATCCACATCAACGGCATGGAAGGCCCGTACACGATGGTGCTGATTGACGGAATGCCCATCGTCAGCGGCCTTTCGACGGTCTATGGGCTGAGCGGCATCCCGAACAGCGTGCTCCAACGCCTCGAAGTGGTGAAAGGCCCCGCCGCCGCACTTTACGGCTCCGAAGCGATGGGCGGCCTCATCAACGTCATCACGAAAGACCCCGCGCCACGCCCCGAACTGCGCCTCGACCTGAACGCCACGAGCTACGGAGAACTGGCCGCCGATGCCGCCGGAACACTGGACTTTGGCAAGGCCAGCACACTTTTGAGCGGCTCGTTCTTCAATTTCGGGCAGCGGTTCGACCTGAACGACGACAATTTCACGGACGTGACCCTCCAAAAACGCCTCTCTGTTTTCAATAAATGGCGCATCGAACGGCCCGAAAACCGCGCGGCGAGTTTCGGTTTTCGATACCTCTGGGAAGACCGCTGGGGCGGCGAAATGGATTACGAACCGCGCTGGCGCGGCACCGACAGCATCTATGGCGAAAGCATCTCGACGCGCCGTTGGGAAATCACGGGCAATTACCAACTGCCCATCCGCCGCCAAAAAGTGCTGTTCAGTTTTTCGCTCAACCGTCACCAACAGGACAGTTATTACGGCACCGTGCCGTACCTCGCCGACCAGCGCATCGGTTTCGGGCAGCTGACTTGGGAACGCCGCGCGGGTCGTCGGCACGATTTGCTGTTCGGCACCGGGCTGCGCCGCACGTTTTACGACGACAACACGCCCGTGACTGCCAGCCCAAATTCGACCGAAAATGCCCCGCAAAACACTTGGCTGCCCGGCGTTTTTGTGCAGGACGAATGGCGGTTGCACCCACGCTGGCTGCTGCTGACCGGCCTCCGGTACGACCACGAAAACCGGCACGGCCATATCGTTTCGCCACGTTTGAACCTGAAATTCAGCCCAAATGCCGAAAACACGCTGCGCCTTAGCGCGGGCAGCGGCTTCCGGGTGGTCAACGTGTTCAGCGAAGACCACGCCGCGCTGACCGGCGGGCGCACGGTGGTATTCACCGAAACCCTCGACCCCGAACGGACTTGGAACGCGAACCTGAATTTTACCCGTTTCCAGAGCCTGCCCAGCGGTTTTGTCAATCTCGACGCGACGGTTTTTTACACGCGCTTTTTCAACAAAATCGTGGCCGACTACGATACCGACCCCGAAAAAATCATCTACGCCAACCTCGACGGCTACGCCGAAAACGTGGGCTTTTCGCTCAATTCGGACTGGAATTTCACCAATGGCCTGAAAACGGCGGCGGGTTTCACGCTCATGGATGTCGGTCTGGTGGAGGGCGGCGAGCGGGTCTGGCAAATCCAAACGCCGCGTTTCACGGCCAACTGGTCGGCCAATTTCCTCATCGAAAAATGGGGCCTGACACTGGATTACAACGGCCACCTGTACAGCCCGATGCGGCTGCCCGTGTTCCCGAACGACCCGCGCCCGGAGCATTCGCCGTGGTTCAGCGTCCACAACGTGCAGGCGACCAAACGCCTGAAAAACAACGACTTGGAGATTTATGCGGGCGTGAAAAACCTGTTCAATTTTTATCCGCGCGGCGAGGTCATCCTGCGGGCGCACGATCCTTTCGATAAGAAAGTGAACGATCCGACCGATAATCCGCTCGGCCTGACTTTTGACCCATCGTATAATTATGCACCGATTCAAGGGTTGCGCGTTTTCGTGGGTGCGCGTGCGGTGCTGAAGGGAAGTTGAAGAGAGGAGAGAGGAAAAGTTTAAGAACCTGTTTAACTTGTTTTCCCACAGATAAATCTGTGGGCTGTGTGGTAAAATCCACCGGATTTTGAAGGAGCCCAAGGACACCGATGC
>JBKBIC010000352.1:0-3512 GCA_046299435.1 Saprospiraceae bacterium | reverse complement strand
GCAACATCTCTCTGTTGGCCGCCTTTGCCCTCTTACTGCTAAAGACCACAGCCCAACCAACCCCTACCCCCGCCGACATCCGGCTCAAAGGCTTCGAACAGCGTAAAAACCTGAAAACAAGCTCTATATTGGCCAATATAAGCCCCGTTAGTATCGGCCCCAGTGTGTTTTCATGCCGCGTGACCGACGTGGATGTCAACCCACTCGACCCAGCCGAAATATATGTGGCGTATGCATCCGGCGGACTTTGGCACAGCAAAAGCAACGGCACACACTTCGATCCGATTTTTGACCATGAAGCCAGTATGACTATCGGCGATATAGCCGTGGACTGGGCCAATCGCGTCATTTGGGTCGGCACAGGCGAATGCAACAGCAGCCGTTCGAGCTATGCCGGCACGGGCATTTATCGCGGAAAATTCATCGCTGGCCGCCCCGACAGCATCGCGTGGGAATGGCGCGGATTGCCCGAAAGTCACCACATTTCGCGGGTGATTATTCACCCACAAAACCCTGATATTCTGTGGGTTGCGGTGCTCGGCCACCTATATTCGCCCAATGCCGAGCGCGGCGTTTTCAAAACAACCGACGGCGGCGCGACGTGGCGCAAGGTGCTTTTCGTGGACGAAAACTCTGGCGCGATTGACCTCGTGCTCGACCCCGCCGACCCGAACACGGTGCTGGCCGCAACGTGGCAGCGCGAACGCCGCGCATGGAATTTTTCAGGTGCAGGCGAGGGCAGCGGCATCTGGAAAAGCACCGACGGCGGCGAGACGTTTGCCAAAATTTCCACGCCTGAAAGCGGCTTCCCGACAGGCGCGAAAGTCGGGCGCATCGGCCTTTGCGCCGGGCGTTCGGGTGGCAAAACGGTCTGGTACGCCAGCCTCGACAACCAAAACCCGAAGCCGAAAAAAGCCGACGACACGGACAAAAAAGACGAACTGACCAAAGACCAACTGCGCGGGATGTCGCCTGCCGATTTTGCAAAATTGGACGACGACAAATTGGCTAACTTCCTGAAAGCCAATGATTTCCCGGAAAAATACCCGGCCAAAAAAGTCAAGGAAATGGTCGCCGCAGGCAAAATCCAGCCGCTGACTTTGGTGGAATTTTTGGAGGACGCGAACGCCAATTTGTTCGATGTGGACTACATCGGCTCGGAAGTGTACCGCTCCGACGACGGCGGCAAAACGTGGCAGCGCACCCACGCCGACCCCATCGAATCCATGTTTTTCACCTACGGCTACTATTTCTCGACCGTTTACTGCGACCCGAACAACGCCGAGCAAGTCTATCTGCTCGGTTTTTACATCATCCGCAGCGACGACGGCGGCAAAACGTGGAAAAACATCAACGGCGACAACGTCCACCCCGACCATCACGCGCTTTGGGTCAATCCTGCCCGGCCCGGCCACCTCGTCAATGGCAACGACGGCGGCCTGAACATCAGCTGGGACAACGGCCAGTCGTGGACGCTTTGCAACAACCCGCCCGTCGGCCAATTTTACGCCATCAACGCCGACATGGCCGAGCCGTACAACGTCTATGGCGGGGCGCAGGACAACGGCGTTTGGGTGGGGCCGAGCAATTATCGGGCCTCGACGGAGTGGCACCAAAACGGTCAATACCCGTACAAATCGCTGCTCGGCGGCGACGGGATGCAAGTGATGATTGACAGCCGCGACAACAACACGGTGTACACAGGTTTCCAGTTCGGCAACTATTTCCGCATCAACAAAACGACCGGCGACGCGAAGCCCATCGCCCCAAAACACGACCTCGGCGAGCGTCCGCTGCGCTTCAATTGGCAAACGCCGATTTGGTTGAGCCGCCACAACCAAGACATTATCTACTTGGGAGCCAACAAGTTATATCGCTCCTTCGACCGGGGCGACTCGTGGGAGGCCCTCTCCGCCGACCTCACCAACGGCGGCAAAAAAGGCAACGTGCCCTACGGGACATTGACTTCCATCCACGAAAGCCCGCTGCGGTTTGGCCTGATTTATACGGGCAGCGACGATGGCCTCGTGTACGTCACCCGCGACGGTGGCGAAACGTGGTCGAACATTTCCGCCGGGCTGCCGCCGCAAATGTGGGTCTCACGGGTGCAGGCTTCGGCGCACGAAAAAGGGCGTGTGTTCGTCTCATTGAACGGCTACCGCTGGGACGATTTCACGCCTTACTTATATGTCTCCGAAAATTACGGCCAGACGTGGGCAGCCATCGGCTCGGATTTGCCCGCCGAACCCATCAATGTCGTGAAAGAAGACCCAACGAACCCGAACGTGCTCTACGTTGGCACCGACCACGCGGTGTATGTTTCGGTGGACAGGGGCAAAACTTTCATGCGCTTGGGCGCAGATTTGCCCGCCACGCCCGTCCACGATTTGGTCGTGCAGCCGAAGGCCAACGACCTGCTCATCGGGACGCACGGGCGTTCGATGTTCAAGTTGAATGTGGCTCATATTCAGCAACTTACGCCGGAAGTGCTGGCTTCGGCGGTGCATTTGTTCGAGATTCCGAAGCGGAAATCGAACCGCAATTGGGGCCGAAAGCAGCCGTTCCAAGCGGCCAAAGACCCGGAGCTGCCCATCAGTTTTTACCTGAATGGCGCGGGCAAAGTGCGCTGGACAGTGAAAACGAAAGACGGCCTCGTGCTCAACAATGGCGAGTGGGACGGCGTTAAGGGCATCAATGAGTTCAACTACCCGCTCGACCTGCGCGAAGAAGCCCTGAAAAAATACCAAGCCGAACTGACCGCCGCACAAAAAGACACGAAAAAGCCCGTCGAACTCAAAAAGGCCGACAGCGGGAAATTTTACTTGCAAAAAGGCAAGTTTACCTTCGAACTTGAACGCGACGGGAAGGTGGCGACGCGGGAGTTTTCAATCGAATAAAAATTTCAACGACATGAATATCCAATTGGAAAAAGAAATCATCGTCCGGCAGTTGATGCAGGTGCAAGACGTTGAGCTCATCGCGGCCATCAAAAGCCTGCTAAATTTTGGGCTGCGCCGCGAACAGGCGAACGCGGATGAATTGGACGAGGAAATCCCGGCTGCCGTGCAGGAAAGCATTGCGGTTTCGCTTGCCGAATTCGAGGCTGGGCAGGTCATCCCACACGAAACAGTCATGTTCGACCTAAAAGCACGATATGGCTTATGAAAAACTACACTGTCCTGTGGTCTCAGCGTTCAAAGACAGAATTGGGAGACATTCTCGACTATCTCGAACAAACTTTTGGAGACACCGCTGCCCAGAACTGCCTGCTCGAAGTGGATGCCATTTTATCCAAAATTGCTGCTTTTCCTGAAATGTCGCCGGCCTATCGGGGGAAGAAAATCAGGCGAGCAGTCTTTCACAAAAATCTGTCCCTGTATTTCAAAATCATGCCGCATAAAACGGTCTTGCTACTTTCATTCTGGGACAACCGCCGAGACCCCAAAAAAATAAAACTCTAACACACACAATCACAACCACATACATGAAACGACTCAAATTCTCGGCACTCG
>JBKBIC010000351.1:0-3582 GCA_046299435.1 Saprospiraceae bacterium | reverse complement strand
CGCGACAAGGCTTGGCAGCACGTTGTGGACGGCATCGCCACCCGCATCGAACATTTTTGGGAGGAAAAAAAGAAGGCCGCTGAAGCCGAAGCCCGCCGTCTCGCTGCTGAAAAAACAGAGGCCGAACGTCAGAAAAAAGAAGATACTGAACGAGTCCCCGCCACAGCTTTATCTCGTCGAATCGGTAGTAATTTGACGAAATCTGGCATGTATACAAAGCCTGTAGAGTCTGAATTGCTTCATACCGAGGAGATCACTTTGCGTGGCCTGAAAATTATTCGCAAAGTGAATGCGGAACTATCCGGCGAGAGATATAAAGGCGAGCGGAACAACCTTGAGAGAGGTGTCGGTAATTCGGGGAACCTCCGCACACCTAGTTCATTCTTAGAAGGCATAGCACATGAATCCTCAACGAAATTAGTTGAACCTAACTCTTTGGGACAGAGCCGATTGCCAAAGAGTATGGACGATGACCATTTCAAGGCATTAGGTAAACCTAAATCTAAAGAACAAGCAGTCGGCGAAGTTATCGGCCTATTGCAATCCCCGGCTAAACGTATATCTGCTCAAATCACATCTGCAGGAGGGAAATTGACTGGCCTTATCAAGTCATTGAACGAGCATAACTGATTCATGTTTATGCTATAGTGTATGACGGGGTGAATCTCTGATTAGCAGAACTTGGTTTACCCCCTCAATAGAGGATCATTTATTCTTCTATCTCATGGATTTAGAAGGGCTTTCGTCTCCACAATCCCCCCGCTCATCTACTCCCCGGTTTTCGCGCGCCCGCGCCCTGTTGTTTTGTGGCCGGAAAATTCGTTCCGCCACATCCATCCGAATTACACATGAAATACTCGCTTGTTTTTGTCGCGCTCGTCGGCCTGTTCGGGCTGTTTGCCGCGCCTGTTTTTGCCCAGCAAACACCCCCGGCGGGCGGCGCGCCCGGCGCAGGCTTCGACCCTTCCAAGATGAACGTGGGCCGTTTTTACGGCAAAATCGTGGATGAAAACGGCAAAGGCGTGGGCTACGCCACCGTGCAATTGTTCGGCAAAAAATTCGACCCGGCCACCAAGACCCTCACCGATGCCCTGCTCGCCGGGCAATTGACGGAGGACAACGGCGATTTCAGCCTCGAAAAACTGCCCGTCATCGGCGATTTCACACTCAAAGTGTCCTTCCTCGGCTATGCCGAAATCACGCGCACGGTCACGTTCGGCATCAAGCCGCCCAAGCCCGGCGAGCGGCCCACGCCCCCGGCGGGCGGTTTTGCGGGCATGGCTGCGGCGGGCAATTTTGACAAAGACCTCGGCAACATCCGGCTCGTCGAGGACGCGAAAATGCTGAAAGAGGCCACCGTCACGGCGCAGGCCAGCACGACGACGCTGGCCCTCGACAAAAAAATCTACCGCGTGGACAAAGACGCGACCGCCGCTGGCGGCAACGCGCAGGATGCCCTGAAAAACGTGCCCTCTGTCTCGGTGGACATTGATGGCAACGTGAGCCTCCGCAACGGTGCCCCGCAAATCTTCGTGGACGGCCGCCCGACTACGCTCACGCTCGACCAAATCGCCGCCGATGCCATCGAAAGCGTGGAGGTCATCACCAATCCCTCGGCTAAATTCGACGCGGGCGGCGGCACGGCGGGCATCATCAATATCGTCCTGAAAAAAGAAAAACGCCTCGGCTACAACGGCTCCGTGCGCGGCGGCGTGGACTCGCGGGCGGGCGGCAACTTCGGCGGCGACATCAATGCGCGGGGCGAAAAAATCAACCTTTTTGCCAGCGGCAACGCCAACCTCCGGCGGGGCTTTTCGGAGGGCGAAACTGTGCGCCAAAACCTGTTCGGTGCGCCGCTTTCCGACGTGACGCAGACCACCGACGGCACCAACCGAGGCCACTTCATCAATGGCCGGGCGGGCATGGACTGGCTCATGGACAATCGCAACACCTTGACAATCAGCGGAAACTACACCAACGGGCGGCCTAACTCCGAAGATGTCATCACGACGCAGACCGATTTTCTGTGGCCCGATAGCACCGTCTCGGATGTGTACACGCGCCGCGCCGACGAGGCCCGCAACTTCCGCAACTTGGGGGCCTCGGCGCAGTTCAAGCACCTGTTCCCGAAACAGGGCGCGGAGTGGACCGCCGACCTCAACTACAACCGTGTGCGCTTCATCGGCAGCAGCGATTTTGCGACCAATTACACCAACGGCACGGAGACGATGGAGCGGCAGGAGCGGCTCGGACAGGGCAACATCATCACGTTCCAGTCCGATTTTGTCAATCCGATTTCGGACAAAACCAAAGTCGAGGGTGGTGTGCGGGCCTCGCTGCGCCGCAACAAAAACGACGCGGAAAACTTCACGTTCGACCGCGCCGACAACGAGTGGAACCAAGTGACCAGCCTGACCGACCACTACAAATTCAGCGACGACGTGTACGCGGCCTACGGCACGTTCAGCCAGCAGTTCAAAAACTGGGGCTACCAAGTCGGCCTCCGCGCCGAAAGCAGCATCTACGCCGGCGCGCTGACCGACCGCGATTCGTCGTTTTCGATTGTGTACCCGTTCAGCCTGTTCCCCAGCCTGTTCGTCACCCGCAAACTGAACGAGACCGACAACCTCCAGTTCGCGGTCACGCGCCGCGTCAACCGCCCGAATTTTTTCCAGACGATGCCTTTCACCGATTTTTCGGACTCTTTGAACCTGCGGCGCGGCAACCCGCAGCTGCGCCCCGAATTCACGAACGCGCTCGAACTGACGTACCAAAAAGTGTTCTCGAAAGGCCACAACCTGCTCGCCTCGCTCTATTTCAAACACGCGACCGACCTCCTCACGACCTATCTTTTTTCGGAATACAACGCGGAACTGGGCCGCGAGGTCGTGGTCACGGGTTACGCCAACTCGAACAGCAGCGTGGCCTACGGCGCGGAAATCACGCTGAAAAACTCGTTTTTCAAATGGCTGGATTTGAGCACCAACGTCAACCTGTACCAATCCGAAGTGGACGCGACCAACGTGGAGAACAGCCTGCAAATCAGCCAGTTGAGCGGTTTCGTGAAAGAAAACATCGCCGTGAAACTGCCCGCCAATTTCTCCCTGCAAGTCACCGGCGAATGGCGCAGCCGGGCCTCGTTCACGCCCACGACCAACAACGACCCTTTCCGGGGCGGCCCGCACGGCGGCACACCGAACACCGCGCAAGGCTTCACCCGCGAAAACTGGTTCTTGGACGTGGCCCTGCGGAAGGATTTCCTCGACCGAAAAGCCTCCCTCACGCTGGCCGTCAACGACATTTTTCGCACCCGCCGCAGCGGGACGTACACGGCCAGCGACCTGTTCGTGCAGGACACATGGCGCGTCCGCGACCCGCAAATCGTGCGGCTCAACCTCTCGTACCGTTTCGGCAAAATGGACACCTCGCTGTTCAAGCGCAAAAACATGAAATCCACCTCTCAGGGGAATGACATGATGTGATTCGGGGATTTACGAATGACGATTTGAGATTTGCGAATGCTTGGAAATGCGAAGCCGCCGCTGACCTGTGTGGGTCGGCGGCGGCTTTGTATTTTAGGGT
>JBKBIC010000350.1:0-3598 GCA_046299435.1 Saprospiraceae bacterium | reverse complement strand
GGCTGGCCCACTGGGCCAGCCGTTTCTGTTCGTAAGAACGCCGTCGAGAGAGGAGGGAAAACCTTGGCAGGCAGCCCTTTTGAGCGAGGGATGGGTTAGTTTTGGCCCAAAAAATCCAAGTCCGATGAAAAAGTCTTTCAAAGATTGGAAAACGGAAGAACTGGAACTGGCTTTCGGCCTGCGCCCGGTGAAGGACCATCCGATGCTCACCACATGGCTGGGAAACCCGCAGCCCGTGCCCGAAGACATGAAAAAAAGCATCCGGGAAATCCAGAGCTTGCTGCAAGAGCGCATCAATTTTTGGAACGAGGACGAGTTGAAGTTTCAGTTCATCGGCCCGTTCATGCGCTTGCTCAACCTGAACGGCGACCGCTACTCGACGTTTTCGCAACGTGCCATCGTCGAAGACATCCCCGATGTGCAAGGGAAGATAGTCTCCCTGAAGGGCATCCCAGAAGTGTTGGTGGCTTTGGGCAAGCAGGACCCGCGCCAGCCGTTTTTTTTCATCAAAGAATACAAGCCCGAACGAGGCCGCGACAAAGACCCACAAGGCCAGCTGCTCGCCGCTATGTTTGCCGCCCAGCAAAAGAACGCCCTGAAATTCCCGCTGAAAGGTTGCTACGTCGTGGGCCGCAACTGGTTCTTCGTCATTTTGAACGGCCTCGAATATGCCGTCAGCGATGCCTACGTCTCCACGCAAGACGACTTGTTCGACATTTACTCGAACATCAAAAAAGTCAAGCAAGAAATCGAGGATTTCATCGCCACCCACAATTTGACCTAATTCAAGATAGGGGAGGAAATCGGGATAAAGTTGCCCTCTCCGAGTTTGTTTTTGCTGCGAGCGGGCCGGATCCCACCCTCCGGCCCGCTCGCTTTTGGCGCGTTTCCGCCGACGAACGCCGCGCTGCGGCAGACAAATTTTTGACAATCGGCTTTGCAAACTGTGGGCATTGCCTACCTTCGCCGCGTCAGTTTTTAACAAGCACTTAACTTCATTTGGAACACCTCTAAATAGAAATTCGAGGCGGGCGAGTGTGTTGGCAAAGATTGATGCCTCGCTACTTTTGCCCCGAAAATGGTTCCGAACCTTTGAAACCGTCCCCCTGACCGACTCTCTCACGTCAACCAACTCAACTCTCGATATGTTGTTGAAACGCACCTGTTGGGTAGCAATATTGGCAATCTGGGCAACATCTGGCCTTCTCGCCGCGCCCACAAAAGAAGCAGGCAAAGAACTTTTTACAGCCAACTGCGCTTCGTGCCACGCCAAAAACATGAAGGACAACGCCACCGGCCCGGCCCTTTCCGGCACCGAAGAGCGTTGGTCGGCTTTCCCCCGCACGGATTTGTACAAGTGGATTCGCAACTCGCAGGCCATGATTCAGGCAGGGCACCCGCGCGCCACCGAGCTCTGGGCAAAATGGAAGCCGACGCAGATGAACAACTTCCCGCAGCTGACGGACGAGCAGATTGAAAGCCTCATCCTTTATATTAACTATCAGGCTGCTGGTGGCGACAAGCCCGCTCCGGGTGCAGGCGGCGCAGCGGTAGAGGAAAAGAAGGAGTCTGGTTCTTCGTGGCTTTATGTTGGCATCGCGGTCATCCTCGCTCTGTTGGCCTTCGCGCTGATGCGCATCGTCAACAACCTGACCAACATCACCCGTGTGCAGGCTGGCCAAGCCCCGGTTTACAAAACCACACTGGACATGATGTCCACCAAAGGTTTTGTCGCCTTCACGGTTTTCGCACTGACCTTGCTTTTTGGCTACAAAACGGTGGACAATGCCACCAAAATGGGGCGAACGCAAGGCTATATGCCTGACCAGCCCATCAATTTCAGCCACAAAATCCACGCAGGGGTCAACAAGATTGACTGCCAATATTGCCACGACACGGCCCGCCGCTCCAAGCACGCCTCCATCCCCGGCACGAATACCTGCATGAACTGCCACTCCGCCATCAAAAAAGGCACCATCTCTGGCACATCGGAAATCACGAAAATCTACGCCTCTATCGGCTACGACCCGATTCAAAGCAAATACATTGACGGGTACGAAAACTGGAGCGAAAAGCAAATCGAAGACCTCTACAAAAAATGGATCGGCCAAGAATACATGGCCAAGAACAGTTTGACCGCATTAGACGACGGCGGCAAGTTCGAGGTCGAGACGCAGTGGAACGGCATCGTCAAAGCCCTCCGCGACGACTCCAACGGCAAGATCCAAGGCCCCATCGAATGGGTGCGCATCCACAACCTTCCCGACCACGCTTATTTCAACCACGCGCAGCACGTCTCCGTCGGTCAAGTCGCTTGCCAAAAGTGTCACGGCCCAGTCGAGACAATGGACGTGGTTTACCAATACTCCACGTTGGGCATGGGCTGGTGCATCAACTGCCATCGCGAAACAGAGGTGAAGTTCAAAGACAACGCCTTCTATCAGCAGTATAACCCCGAGTTCATCAAGCTTCACAAAGAGAAAATGGGCAAAGACCCAGAAGATGTGAAGAAAGTTGTGGTCGAAGACATTGGTGGCTTGGAATGCCAGAAATGCCACTATTGATTGTTGGTAACGAGGGTTTGTTGATTCGTTGACGACGCAGCAATCCCGTTCATATCAGCATCACCAATCAACAAATCAACAAGATTTTAGCACATTAAATATATGCACACGAATAACGGCATTTGGGTTAGCACAGAGGATTTGACGCGGGAAGAAACCTTTCTGCAAAAGTCCGAACAGGAGTTTTCCATCGAAAACATGGCTGACGAAAAGAGCGTCGGTGGCTGGGAAGCCAACCGCCGCGATTTCCTGAAAGTGCTTGGCTTCGGTCTCGGTGCGGCCACACTCGCCGCTTCTTGCGAAATCCCAGTCAAAAAAGCCATCCCGTATGTGACGAAGCCCGACGAAATCGTGCCGGGCGTGGCAAACTACTTCGCTTCCTCGTTTGTCAACGGCGGCGACTATTGCCCGATTCTGGTCAAAACCCGCGAAGGCCGCCCGATTAAAATCGAAGGCAACTCCCTTTCGCCCATGACCGGTGGCGGCACGAACGCCCGCGCACAGGCTCTGGTTTTGAGCCTTTACGACACGAAACGCATCAAATCGGCAGGCAAAATCGAGAATGGCGAAGTAAAAGAAATGTCGTGGGCCGACCTTGACCGTGCCGTGAAAAGCGCGTTGGCCGCTGGCAATGTGCGTGTTATTACCGGGACGATTATGAGTCCCTCGGCACAAGCCGCACTCAATGAGTTCAAAATCAAGTACCCGACCGCCCAAGTGGTCAGTTACGACCCGGTCTCGGCGGCTGCTTTGCTGGAAGCCAACCGCCAATGCTACGGTATCGCGGCGTTGCCCTCGTACCGTTTCGATAAGGCGATGAGCATCGTCTCGTTCGGTGCCGATTTCCTTGGCACATGGATTAGCCCGATTGAATATGCCCGCGATTACGCGAAAAACCGCAAACTCCACGACCTCAGAAACGCCCGTATGTCGCGCCACTACCAAGTGGAAAGCAATATGTCACTCACTGGCTCAAACGCGGACAACCGTATTTTGGTAAAACCCAGCGAGCAAGGCGCGGCTATCGTAGCACT
>JBKBIC010000349.1:0-3601 GCA_046299435.1 Saprospiraceae bacterium | reverse complement strand
GTGGTAAAATCCACCGGATTTTGAAGGAGTCAAAGGACACCGATGGTCCGAAATCTATCAGATTTTTTATGCCCAGCCCACAGATTTATCTGTGGGAAAACAAGTCAAACAGCTTCTTCAACTTTTCCTCTCTTCAACTCTTTCAAAAATGCGCATCAGCCACACCCGACCCGAACACGCCGCCGCGCTCGAAGCCTTGCAGCGCACTGTTTTCCCCACGTTGGCGGAGGCCGAAACCATGACGGCTTGGCATTTCCGGCGTTTTGCGGAGGTGTTTCCCGAAGGCCAATTCGTGGCTTTGACCGATGATGGGCGTGTGGTCGGCTCGACTTCCACGATGCGCTGCGACTTCGATTTCGAGCATCCGCAGCATACGTTTTTGGGGTTCACGGGCAATCTGACGCTTTCGACGCACCGGCCCGACGGCGCGTGGTTGTACGGCTTGGACATCATGGTGCATCCTGATTTTCGGAAAATGGGCATCGCACGGATGCTCTACCGCGCCCGGCAGGCGTATTGCCGGGCCAATGGCCTGCGCGGCCAAGTGACCACTGGGATGCTCAACGGCTACTGGCCGCGCCGCGCCGAAATGCCCCCTGAAACCTATTTTGAAAAACTGCTGGCGGGCGAGATTGCCGACCCTACGGTGTCCGCGCAGCAAAGAATCGGCTGGGAAATCGTCGGTTTGGTGCCCGATTACCTTGACGACCCGCAATGCGGCAACTACGGTGTTTTGCTTGTCCTACCTGCCGAAAAAGAAGTTTGAAACCGCGTCAGTCTTGTTTTGTGGAAAACATAATTCTGTTTGCGGCTACTACTTCTGCCCTCTGGCAGAATTTTTGCAAAAACTTCATCCATTGTTAACAAATTTGGCTTTCGCCCTGTCTTTTTTATCGGGCGGGAAAAATCTACTTTTGCGCCCCGTTTGGGGCAGGCTTTTCTGGTATGCCCGTTTCACCTGAACGAATTGGAAAAGTTCGTTCATCACTTTTTGAACATGAATCTTCGGAACATCGCAATCATCGCCCACGTTGACCACGGCAAAACCACGCTGGTGGACAAGCTCATCCTCGCTGCAAAAGTGTTCAAAGAACACGAAGTGACGGGCGAACTGATGCTCGACAACAACGACCTCGAACGCGAGCGCGGCATCACCATCCTTGCAAAAAACGTGGCTATCAACTATAAAGGCGTGAAAATCAACGTGATTGACACGCCCGGCCACGCCGACTTCGGCGGCGAGGTGGAGCGCGTGCTCAACATGGCCGACGGTGTGCTGCTGCTCGTGGACGCTTTTGAAGGCCCTATGCCGCAGACCCGTTTCGTGCTGCAAAAAGCCCTGCAAATGGGCAAAAAAGCCGTCGTCGTCATCAACAAAGTGGACAAGCCCAACTGCAATCCCGATTGGGCGCACGAACAAGTGTTCGACTTGATGTGCACGCTCGACGCGACGGAAGACCAGCTGGATTTCCCGGTCATCTTCGGTTCGGCCAAGCAAGGCTGGATGGGCCACGACTGGAAAAACCCCGCCAGCGACATGACCACGCTGCTTGACGACATCATCAAGCACATCCCCGTGCCGAAAGTCTCGGAAGGCACCCCGCAGATGCTCGTGACCTCGCTCGATTACTCCAACTATATCGGTCGCATCGCCGTCGGTCGCCTGACGCGCGGCACATTGAGCGCGAACCAAGCTGTGTCGCTCTGCAAAAAAGACGGCACCATCCAAAAACACCGCATCAAGCAGCTGTTCGTGTTCGAGGGCTTGGGCAAAAAAGAGGCCGCTTCGGTCGAGGCGGGCGACATCTGCGCCGTCGTCGGCGTGGACGGTTTTGAAATCGGCGATACGATAGCCGATTACGAAAACCCAGAGCCGCTGGCACCCATCTCGATTGACGAGCCGACGATGAGCATGCTCTTTTGCATCAATGACTCGCCGTTTTTCGGGCAAGAAGGCAAGTTCGTCACCAGCCGCCACGTCCGCGAACGCCTCGAAAAAGAGCTCGAAAAAAACCTCGCCATGCGGATGGAAGAAACCGGCAGCGCGGATTCGTTCATGGTCTTCGGGCGCGGCGTGTTGCACCTTTCCATCCTGATTGAAACCATGCGCCGCGAGGGCTACGAACTCCAAATCGGCCAGCCGCGCGTCATCATCAAAGAGGTCAACGGCCAAAAACACGAACCCATCGAGGAACTGACCATTGACGTGCCGGAAGAAACCAGCGGCAAGTGCATCGAATTGGTCACGAAACGCAAAGGCGTGATGAAAAGCATGGAGCCGAAAGCCGACCGCTTCATCCTGCGTTTCGACATCCCGTCGCGTGGCATCATCGGCCTCCGCAGCCAGATTTTGACCCAGACACAGGGCGAAGCCATCATGACGCACCGCTTCACGGGCTACGAACCCTGGCGCGGCGACATCGCAGGCCGCCAAACCGGCTCCCTCATCGTCATGGAAACAGGCACGGCAATTGCTTACTCGCTCGACAACCTCCAAGACCGGGGCACGTTTTTCGTTGACCCCGGTGAAGATGTTTACGAGGGTCAGGTCATCGGTGAACACACCCGCCCGAACGACCTCGTGGTGAACGTGACCAAAATGAAAAAACTCACGAACCACCGCGCCTCCGGCTCCGACGACAAAGCCTCGCTGCCGCCGCCGCGCCGCTTCACCCTCGAAGAAGCCCTCGAATACATCCAAGAAGATGAATATGTGGAGGTCACGCCCAAGAACATCCGCCTCCGCAAAATCCATTTGAACGAGCACGACCGCAAACGCGCCAAAAACGAGATGGCAATGGCGTGAGGGTAGAGTATGCGGCGGGCAGTTTGCAGTGGGCAACATGGGTTGACAAACCACTGCCCACCGCAAACTGCCAACTATCTTTTGCGTTTCGGGAAAGTTTCTATTTTTGCCGTCATTTTTCGCGGGGGCAAGCCTGAAATTTGTCAAAACCCGGTTTTTTCGAGGAAAAAATTTCAAAAAAGGGCCGTCTGTCCGCAACAAAATAGTGCCATAAATCATCTTGTCAAGTGGTTTGACGGTCGAGCAAAAACGCCTGCCGCCGACCAAAACCATCACAATCCATCAAACCAACCAGCGAACTATGTCAAGTATGCGCGCCAAGCTTTCGTCATTCAATTACAACCTGCCGAAAGAGTTAATCGCCCAATATCCCGCCGACGAGCGCGACCAAAGCCGCCTGATGGTGGTACATCGGAGCACCGGAAAAATCGAGCACAAGATTTTCAAAGATGCGCTCAACTATTTTGACGAAGGCGATGCCATCATCTTCAACAACACCAAGGTTTTTCCCGCCCGGCTCTATGGCCAAAAGGAAAAAACAGGCGCGAAAATCGAAGTTTTCCTCCTCCGCGAACTGAACCACGATGCCCGCCTCTGGGACGTGTTGGTTGATCCTGCCCGCAAAATCCGCGTCGGGAACAAACTCTACTTCGAGGACGAGCATGGCAACGACGCGCTCGTGGCCGAGGTCGTGGACAACACCACTTCGCGGGGGCGCACGATTCGCTTCCTGTTCGAGGGCACGGAGGACGAGTTTCAGGGTGAACTGCAAAAACTCGGCAACACACCGCTGCC
>JBKBIC010000348.1:0-3761 GCA_046299435.1 Saprospiraceae bacterium | reverse complement strand
TTTATGCGTCTGTGCCGGGTTGTGGAACTTTTACATTCCTGCCTAACTCATTGATTATCAACATCGCAACAAGTCTATTCAAAACGCGAAAACAAATTCTACTACCAAAGTTTCTGATGTTTTACATACAAAGTCCGGTTGGTAGTAATCGAATTATTGGAGATATGACTGGAACCGCGATAAAAAGGATAATCTTAAAAAGGATCAAGGAGTCTTTGATTTCCCTCCCCGACCTCGCCACCCAAACCCGCATCGTCCAAAAAATCGAGCACCAGCTCACCCGCGCCCGCGACCTCGAAACCGCCGTGCAAACCGCCCGCGCCGAGTGCGCCCGGCTCCGGCAAAGCATCCTGCGCGAAGCCTTCGCGGGCCGCCTCGTGCCGCAAGACCCCGCCGACGAGCCAGCCGAAACGCTGCTGGCGCGGCTGCGGGCGGGCGTGGGCAAGGCCCCGCGAACGAGGCAGAAAAAGTAACTTTGGGTTTAAAAACATCGCCTTATGGCAAAAAACACGAAGAAAGCACCGAGGCTGGAAGTCGAAAACTTGGGCCAGATTCGCAGCGGCGCGGTCGAGTTCGGCGACCTGACCTTGCTCGTGGGCGGGCAGGCGAGCGGGAAGAGCATTTTTTTGCAGTTGCTGAAACTGCTGATAGACCGTTTTCAGGTGTTCGACACGCTGCAAAAACACGGCTTCGACTGGGGCAATGCACCCGAAAAAATGTTGGAACTGTACTTCGGCGAGTCCATGTCGGCCATCTGGAATGAGCAAACTGCGGTCATCTGGAACAAAAAATCGTATCCGCTGAAAACCCTTGCGGGCAGAAAGGGCGCGGGCATCGCGGGCACAGAGGAGAACCTGTTTTACATCCCGGCGCAGCGGGTAGTGACAATGGCGCAGGGCTTTCCGCGCCCGTTCAATTCGTTCGACGTGGGCGACCCATACATTTTGAAGTCGTTCAGCGAGGTTTTGCGGCTGCTGATGGAGAAAGAATCGCCCAACGGCGGCGGCGGCGGGGCATCCGCGATTTTCCCACGCCCGGGCCGCATCAAAGAACCCATCCGAAAAATGGTGGACAGCGGTATTTTTCACGGGGCATCGGTCGAATTGGACAAAGCGACTTTGAAAAAGCGGTTTCTGCTCCGGGTAGGCGGGAGCAGCTTGCCATTTATGACTTGGTCGGCTGGCCAAAAAGAGTTCATGCCGCTGCTGCTGTCGCTGTACCATTTGATTCCGCCCTCGAAAGTCTCAAAAAGAGATGCCATCGAGTGGGTGGTCTTGGAAGAGCCGGAAATGGGCCTGCACCCACAAGCCATACAAACGGTGATGCTGCTGTGCCTGGAATTGATTTCAAGGGGCTATCGGGTGGCGATTTCGACGCATTCGCCCGTGCTCCTCGAACTGGTTTGGGTCATCAATCGGGTCAAATCGTCGGGCGGCGAAGCGGGTAGTTTGTTCGAGTTGTTCGGGTTCCCCAAAAAAGACCAAAGCCTGAAAGAGGTTTTTCAAACCTGCATCGGCGAAAAAACCTTCCGAACCTACCATTTCAACCGCAAAGACGACGGCATCCACATTCAGGATATTTCGGGCCTCGACCCGGGCAGTGACAACCCGACGGAGGCGAACTGGGGCGGCTTGTCCGAATTTGCCAGCCGCGCCGGCGAAGTCGTCTCAAAACTCCCCAAAAAATGAGCAAAAAAGCAGGCAAAAATCCGCCAGCCAACCCGTTCAGAGTTGCCGTGGATGCCACACCGGAAATTGCCGAGTGCTATCAGGCCGGCTTGCAAGCTTTGCGCGCTTCCGACAAGGCAAAAATCGAACTGGGCGACACGCGCAAATGCCTGGGCAGCGTGGACATTGATACCTGCGTGGCAGCCAATCGCCCGCACGAAAGTCGCTGGGACTATGTTTTAGGCTATCAGCCTGAAGCCCATTTCGTGGAAGTGCACGGCGCACAAACCAGCGATGTGGACACCGTGCTAAAAAAGTTAGCATGGCTGAAAAAATGGCTTGCCGAGGATGCACCTGCCCTTGACGCGATGAAGGCCGAACATTGCTTCCATTGGGTAGCCTCCGGCAGAATAGATATTTTGCCGACCATGCCACAGTATCGTCGTGCGGCCAGCGCAGGCCTTCTCCCGAAATCCATGCTAAAACTTCCGTAAAAATGTCCCGCATCCTCGTTGACAAGCTCTGGTCGTTCTGCGACACCCTCCGCGACGACGGCGTGAGCTACGGCGACTACGTCGAGCAGCTCACCTTCCTGCTTTTCCTGAAAATGGTGGAGCAGTACAACTCGCCGCTCTACGACCGCCAAATCGCCCTGCCCGAACACCTCAACTGGAACAGCTTCCGGGGCAAGGCCGGCGCCGCGCTCGAAGACCATTACAACATGGTCTTGCGCGAACTGGCCCGCCAGCCGGGGATGCTCGGCGCGATTTTCACCAAAGCCCAGAACAAAATCACCGACCCCGCCAAACTGCTGCGCCTCTGGCGGCTCATCGACGACGAGGACTGGGCGGGCATGGACGTGCGCGACAAAGGCGACATCTACGAGGGGCTTTTGCAGAAAAACGCCGAGGACGTGAAAAGCGGCGCGGGTCAATATTTCACGCCGCGCCCGCTCATCGAGGCCATCGTGGATTGCGTGGAGCCGCGTTTGGGCAAGACCATCGCCGACCCCGCCTGCGGCACGGGCGGTTTTTTCCTCTCGGCGCACGAGTTCCTGAAAGCCCAAAACCCCGACCGCGCACAGACCCGTTTCCTGAAACTGAACACCTTTCACGGCTGGGAAATCGTGGCCAACACCACGCGCCTTTGCCTGATGAACCTCATCCTGCACGGCATCGGCGACGTGGACTCGGAGCCGACCATCCTGCGCAACGACTCGCTTTTGGAAAAGCCCGCGCAACTGTTCGACTATGTGCTGACCAACCCGCCGTTCGGCAAAAAATCCAGCTTCAAAGTCTCGACCGACGAGGAAGGCGAGGCCGAGCGCGAAACCCAGACTTACAACCGCCAAGATTTCTGGACGACCACCTCGAACAAACAACTCAACTTCCTGCAACACATCGTCAGCATCCTGAAAACCGACGGCCAAGCGGCGGTCGTGCTGCCCGACAACGTGCTGTTCGAGGGCGGCGCGGGCGAGGTCATCCGCCGCCGGTTGATGGAAAAATGCGACCTGCACACCATCCTCCGGCTGCCGACGGGCATTTTCTACGCGCAGGGCGTGAAGGCCAACGTGCTCTTTTTCGATGCAAAACCCGCCAGCCCGAAGGCTTGGACGCGCGACGTGTGGATTTACGACTACCGCACCAACATCACCCACACCTTGAAAACCAACCCGCTCAAACGCCCTGACCTCGACGATTTTGTGAAAAATTACTGCCCCGGTCGGCGGCACGAACGCCGCGAAACGTGGTCGGCAGAAAATCCCGAAGGCCGCTGGCGCAAATTCGACTACTCCGAAATTTTGCAGCGCGACAAAACCAACCTCGACATTTTCTGGCTCAAAGACAACAGCCTGACGGACTACGACAACCTGCCCGCGCCCGACGCGCTGCTGCTCGGCTGCGTAACGCAGAGCGGCACGCAGGGCGGCCACATCGCGCTGGTCGCCAAACTCCACGCCGGTCTGCCGCACGAAACCATCGCACACAGCATCAACAATTACTGCGCATCGGGCCTTTCGGCCATCGGCCAGGCGATTGCGAAGGTGGCGAGCGGCGAGATGAATTCGATCCTCGCCGGCGGCGTCGAATC
>JBKBIC010000347.1:0-3763 GCA_046299435.1 Saprospiraceae bacterium | reverse complement strand
TTTGGAGAAAAATCCGTAAAAACTTCCCCTCAAATTTTAAAACATACTCTTAGCAGTAAATTTTTGCCCAAAAATAAACACCCTCCGCCCAAACCCTTGTGTGTCCTTCACTCAGTCCCCTGCCTCCAAGCGCACCTTCAACAGCCCTGCCAGCCGTTCGTAGGCGGCTTTCCACGCGGCGTTGGCGAACACCCAATGGTTTTTGCGGTAGCCGCGCATGAGGGAGTAAAACAGGTTTTGGCACCGCCAGATGTCGGGTTTCAAGTCCATTTGATTGACCATTTCGAGCACTTCGCACAGCCAAGTGATTTGGGCGGGCGAGCTTTCGGGGGTGCCCAGTCGCTCGATTTCGCGGAAGGCGCGGGTGCTGACGGCGTGTTGGAGCACGGCCGTGTCGCCGATGCTGATTTTCCAGCGGCGCATATCCTCCATGATGCGGCGCAGGGTGCGGATGTCGTGCCGGTTGCCGTTGGCGAAAAACTGGTGCAGGTCGGCATTTAGCACATACGAGGCGATGTTGCGCCACGCATCGGGCACGGGCAGGTCGGTTTCCTGCAAGGCCGTCATCAGCTGGTAGTTGTCGTTGAACACGTCGCGGAAGTCTCGCTCGGCGGCTTGCAGCCCCTGCGCGGTGATGTCGCGGATGATTTTGATTTTCTCGTCGGTGAAAAGGCTGGCGAGCGTGAATTTCTCCGGCCCGAAATATTGCTGCAAGCTGCCGATGACCTCGCCCAAGTTGGCGGCGCGGAACGATTTGGCGGTGCGTTGCGCCATCTCGTCGAAGGTTGCGCGGTTCATGGAGCCGCTCAGGTTGCCGATGATGTGCTGCTGGCCGAGGTATAGCACCGCGAAACAGAACGTCTGCTCGGCGTGGGTCAGCCGCGAGCGGATTTTGATGCGCCCGACGGCAAAACGCGGTGTGCCGGCCTCGATTTTCTCGAAAAACTCCGGTGAGACGGTGTAGTTGAAAAAGCCGAGTTGCTCCGGGTCGTCCTCGAACACGGAGGCCACCGCGAAGTGCGTGGCGACGCGCTCCAAATTGACCCGCGTGGGCACCACGTTTTGGAGGTAGCTGGCCGCACCGTTCGGGAACTTGTTGCTCGGTGCCTCCGAAAGCCGCCGCGTGAACTCGGCGTGCAGGTGTACGCCCGCCACATCCTGCGCGTAATCCATCGCCCGGAGGGCGTATTGCAAAATCTGGTTGGTTTCGAGGCCGCTGATTTCATCGAAAAACCAGCCGCAGCTCGTGAACATGAGCACCGCGTGGCGTTGCATTTCGAGCAAGCGGAGCATGGCCGTCTCTTCGGTCTGGGAAAGTTGGCGGCGGGCGTGTTTTTTGAAAAAGTCGCGCACCCGTGCGTCGGAGCGGTCGAGCATCAGTTCGATGAAATCGTTGCGGGCGGCCCAGGGGTCGCGGAGGAAGCGCAGCGTTTCCTGTTCGTAGGCCAGCACGAGGCGGTCGCGCAGCCAGTTGAGCGTGTCGCGGAGGGGTTTGCGCCAGCGTTGGTGCCAGCCGGGCGAGCCGCCGGTTTGGCAGCCGCAGTCGCTGCGCCAGCGTTCCACGCCGTGCGCGCAGCTCCACGATGAGTTTTCGTGGATTTGGGCCTCGAACTGGGGCGGGAACATCTCCAAAAACTGCCCATAATTGGTCAGTTGGGCCACGCCGCCCGCTTCTATGGAGTTGAGGCAATCGGCCAGGGCCATTTCGCCGAAGCGGTGGTGGTGGCCGTAGCTCTCGCCGTCGGTGGCGATGTGCAGGATTTGCGCCTCGTCGTTCGCGTCGAATTGGCTGGTGAGGCGTTTGGCAAAATTTTTCCCGCTGTTGAGCAGGCCGTCGAAGGCCACGCCCTGCGCCACGCCCCCGTGATAAAAATACAGGGCGATGCGCCGCCCGCTCGGCAGCAGGCACCAATAGGGCCGCCGCGTGTCAAGCGTGTCGGTATTGACGGATTGCCAATTTGCGTCGCCCGTGCGGCGCACGGCCTTCGCTTGGCGCGGCGCGAGGACGGTAAACTTAATGTCGTGCGCAGCCAGCACTTCGAGCGTTTCGGTGTCCACCGCAGTTTCGGCGAGCCACATACCCTCCGGTTTTCGGCCAAAACGATACTCGAAATCCCGGATGCCCCAATGCACCTGCGTCACCTTGTCGCGGTAGTTTGCCAACGGCATGATGAGGTGGCTGTGCACCTGCGCCATCGCGCTGCCGTGTCCGCCGAACCGCTCGGCGGAACGGCGGTCGGCGTTGACAATCAGGCCGTAGGCATCGGGGTCGTTGGCTTCCAGCCACGAGAGCAGGGTAGGGCCGAAGTTGAAGGAAATGCGGTTGTAGTTGTTGCGGATTTTGACAATCCAGCCGCGCTCGTCGAGGATGCGGGCGGCGGCGTTGGGAGCGTAGCACTCGAAGTTGATGCGCTCGTTCCAGTCGTGCCACGGGCGGGCACTTTCTTGTTGTTCGATGACTTCCAGCCAAGCGTTTTCGCGCGGGGGCTGGTAAAAATGCCCGTGAATACAGACGTACTTGTTTTGATGACTCATTGCGGCAAAATTAGGCGGCCAACGGTTTTTCGCAAATCGGGTTTGCCGGGCGTTCCGCATTTTCCCACAGATAAATCTGTGGGCTGGGCACAGAAAATCCGGCAGGATTTTTAATCACAGCCCACAGATTTATCTGTGGGAAAATGCGGAACGCCCGGCATCGCGTACTTTTGGCGACCCTTTCCCCCCGAATCGGGCGACATTCAAGCAATTACTCATTCATTCATCGGACAATGAAAAAAGGAATTCCCAGCGTTGACCTTTCCAAGTTCACGCACGGCACGGCTGCCGAGAAAAAGGCGTTCGTGCGCGAATTGGGCAAGGCATTTCACGAAGTGGGCTTCGTGGCCGTCACCGGGCACGGCATCCCGAAGGAATTGGTGGACGGTTTTTATGCGGCCTCCAAGCAGTTTTTTGCCTTGCCGGAGGCCAAGAAACGCAAGTACGAAATCGCGGGCTTGGCCGGGCAGCGCGGCTACACTTCGTTCGGCAAGGAGCACGCCAAACAATCGAAAGTGGCCGACCTGAAAGAGTTTTTCCAAATCGGCCAACAAGTGCCCGCAAGCCACCCTTTGAAACCACAATACCCTGACAATGTGCGGGTTAAGGAAGTCAAAGAGTTCGCCAAACTGGGCCGGAAACTGTACCAAGAATTCGAGAAAGCGGGCGGCCACCTGCTCAAAGCCATCGGCATCCACCTCGGCATCGGGGCCAATTATTTCCGCCCGAAAATCAAAAACGGCAACTCCATCCTCCGCGCCATCCACTATCCGCCCATCACGCAAGAGCCGGCCAGTGCCATCCGCGCCGAGCAACACGAGGACATCAACCTCATCACGCTGCTCGTCGGCGCGAGCGCGGGCGGCCTGCAACTCCTCAACTCGGACAACGAATGGGTGCCCATCATGCCCGAAGCCGACGAAATCGTCATCAACGTGGGCGATATGCTGCAACGCCTGACCAACAACTACCTGAAAAGCACCACGCACCGCGTCGTCAATCCGCCCCGCGAGGAGTGGCACCTGCCGCGCCTGAGCATCCCGTTTTTCCTGCACCCGGTCAGCGACATGGACTTGACCTGCCTGCCCAAATGCGTCACCGCCGACAACCCGCTGCATTACCCGCCCATCACCGCCGGCGAGTATTTGGACGAGCGGCTGCGCGAGATTGGGCTGAAAAAGTGATTTCTGGTTGGTGATTCGGTGATTTGTTGATTTGATGTTCAGAT
>JBKBIC010000346.1:0-3779 GCA_046299435.1 Saprospiraceae bacterium | reverse complement strand
GACCAACCGACCAACTGACTAACCGACCAACCGACTAACCGACCAACTGACTAACCGACTAACCGACTAACCGACTAAACACCATGATTCGCAGCAAAATCGCCGGCATCGGCCACTACCTCCCCGAACGTGTCGTCAGCAACGCCGACCTCACAGCCTACATGGACACCACCGACGAATGGATCCAAGAACGGACAGGCATCCAAACCCGCCGCTACGGTCGAAAACACGAGGAAACCACCACCACAATGGGCGCGGAAGCTACCCGCATCGCCTGCGAACGCGCCGGTATCACACCTTCCGACATTGATTTCATCATCTTCGCCACGCTCAGCCCGGACTACTATTTCCCCGGCTGCGGTGTGCTCATGCAGCGCGAACTGGGCATCACCCAGCGCGAATGTGGTGCGCTTGACATCCGCAACCAATGCAGTGGTTTCGTGTACGCGCTCAGCATTGCCGACCAATTTGTGAAAACTGGGATGTACCGCAACATCGCCGTCGTCGGCTCCGAGATGCACTCGATGGGCCTTGATTTTTCCACACGCGGGCGCAACGTCACGGTCATTTTCGGCGACGGAGCCGGGGCGGCCATCGTGCAGCCCAGCGACGACCCGGAGCGCGGCATCCTGACCACCAAGCTGCACTCCGACGGCACCTATGCCGAGAAATTGGCCTTCATCAATCCCGGTTGCCATGGCGGCTATCACGCCAAAAAAATGGGCGAGGACGCGGACTTCGGCTACCCGCCCGCCGACACGCCCGGCGAGATTTTCATCACGCCGCACATGCTCGAAAACGGCCAGCAGTACCCGAACATGGAGGGGCAGTTCGTCTTCAAACTGGCCGTGCAAAAATTCCCCGAAGTCATCCAAGAGGCGTTGCAAAGCGTTGGTTTACAGGCATCTGACATTGATATGCTCATCCCGCACCAAGCCAACCTCCGCATCAGCCAGTTCGTGCAAAAGACCCTCCGCCTCCGCGACGACCAAGTGTGGAACAACATCCAACGCTATGGCAACACGACCGCCGCGTCGGTGCCCATCGCCCTCTGCGAAGCATGGGAAGCAGGCAAAATCCAACCGGGCAACTTGGTGTGCTTGGCCGCTTTCGGCAGCGGGTTCACATGGGGGTCGGCGTTGATTCGCTGGTGAGCCGGATTTGAAGGCGTTGGAAAAACAGCGTTTAAAACGACACCAATCCTTCTTGGAAAAACAAATAGCTTTGCCTCCGAAATGAGCCAAGAAATAAACATCCAACCTAACATGATCACCTGGGCAATTGACCGGGCGGGTTTTCAGTTGGATGACTTTGCCGAGAAATTTCCCAAAGTTCTGGACTGGCTCAACTACCAAAAAACACCCACCGTCAAACAACTTGAAGATTTCTCCCGCCGTGTCTATTTGCCGTTTGGCTATCTTTTTTTGCCCCAGCCGCCTGTTGAAAAGTCGCCTATTCCTTTTTATCGAACCGGAAAAGCCGCAGCAACCGATAAGGTTAGTTTGAACGTGCAGGAAACCGTGCGTTTGCTCAAGCATCGGCAAGATTGGCTCGCCGATTATTTGCAGGAAAATGGCGAAGGACCGCTGCCTTTTGTGGGCAAATTTGGGCTGCAAAACACGCCCGAAGAAATCGCTGCGGACATCCGAAACACCCTGAATCTTGCGCCCAATTGGGCAAGCCATTTTCCAAATTGGAGTTTGGCAAAAGCACATTTCGCGCAAAAAATTGAGGATTTGGGTATCGTTTTGTCCTTCAACGGCGTGGTCGAAAACAACAACCACCGCAAAATTGACCCCAACGAAGTTCGAGGTTTTGTGCTCGTGGATGAGTTCGCACCCTTTCTTTTTGTCAATGCTGCCGACAGCAAGGCCGCTCAAATGTTCACCATGGCGCACGAACTGGCGCACGTCTGGACAGGAAAAAGTGCTGGTTTTGATTCCCGAAATATGCTGCCCGCCGATGACCCGATGGAACAACTTTGCGACCAAACGGCGGCAGAATTGCTTGTGCCGAGTATTGATTTTCGCAATTTCTGGCAAGAAAAACCTCAAATCGCTGCTGCTGCACGGCATTTTAAAGTCAGTGAAATCGTCGCTGCTCGCCGTGCGCTCGACCTCGGTTTGATTGATAAAAACTACTTTTTTGGGTTCTACAACAATTTCATGAACCGACACCACGAACGAAAATTGACACAACCAAAAGGCGGCAATCACTACAATACCCAGAAAGTGCGGCTCGGGCTGCCATTTTTGGCAAGGCTCAACCAAGCCTTGAAATCCGGTAAAATCTTGCACCGTGAAGTCTATCAGCTCACAGGCTTGCGAGGCGACACGTTCCATAAATTGACCCAAAAAATCCTCTGACCCTGCTGATGCCTCCTTTTTTACTCGATGCTAACTTTTTTATCGAAGCCCACCGGAAATCGTATCCAATGGATGTTTTCCCAAGTTTTTGGGAAAAAGTGGCTGCTATGGCTACCGCCGGGCAAATCGGTAGCCTCGACAAAGTGAAAAAGGAAATTTTCGAGCACGAAGACGCGCTCAAAATCTGGTGTGGGCAAAACCTGCCTAACGATTTTTTTTTCAGGATTCGTCGTCTGCGATGGTTGAATATGGACAAATCGCTCGTTGGGCGTATTCAAAACTGAACAATCCGTACTCACAATCCGCCCTTGATGTGTTCATGCACGCTGACGAAGCCGACGCTTTTTTGGCCGCTTTTGCGAAAAAACACGCGCTGACGGTCGTGACCAACGAAGTTTCCGCGCCCGCAAGCAAGAGTAATGTCAAACTACCCGATGCCTGCGACGCGCAAACTGTTCGTTGGCTGCCACCCGTTCAGATGTTCCGGGAACTTGGCGTAACCATCTGATTCTCAGGTAGTGTACTTGGCGCTTCATTTCTGGTTATTTGACCACAAACGTCTTCCGTTCCACCCCAATCCCCGTCATGGTCATGGATTTCCAGCCTTTTGGCAGTTTGGTTTTCAATTGGACGATGCCCTGCGGCGTGATGTCCAAGCCGCCGAAACCCATCAGCGTGGCCTGTAAAAAACCGCCCGCGCCAGTGGCAAAATAGGGGTTTGTGCCGCCAGCGGTCTCGGCCAGCACACCAAAGGGCGGCACCTCGTTGGGCTTGTAACTTTTCACCCAAAGGTCGTGTGCCCGCTGCGGGTCGCCAGCGCGGGCGGCGGAAACAGCCAAAATCGCGTTGCCCATCGCCGGGCCGTCAGTCGCCATGCGCGGCTCGTAATAGTCAAGGTCTTTTTTGATTTGCGCCGGGTCGGTGATGATGTGCAGCGGGTAGGACAGCAAGTTCACATCGGCCTGTTTGATGATTTCGCCCGCGTAGGTGGCGTTTTCGCGGGTGGTTCCGTCGGGGAATTTCAGGATGGGAATGTTCGTGGCGACGTGCGCCCAATCTGGGTCGGGCGTGAGGCCGAGCTCGCGGGCGGCATCGGTGGCGTAGCCGAGTACGGTTTTCGCCATGCCGTTCGTGAAGGCGTTGTTGTCAATGTTTTCCTGCCACTCGTTCGCGCCGATGACGTTGATGATGTCGTATTGGCCCGGCCCGTTTCTGTCCACGCGGCTCGCCCAGAAATCCGCGACTTCTTTCAGCATCGGCCAGCCGCGCTCGCGGAGCCACGTTTTGTCTTTCGTCACCAAGTAATACTGCCACGCCGCCCAACCGACGCAGCCCGTGATGTGGTGCTGGAACGGCCCCGTCAAAGCCCAAACCGGGCACTCTTCCTGCCCGGTCGTGGTACTTTCCCAGGGG
>JBKBIC010000345.1:0-3779 GCA_046299435.1 Saprospiraceae bacterium | reverse complement strand
GACGTTGGCATTTGTGTCATCGCAGTCGTCGTCGTTTGCGACGAAGCCTGTGGGCGCGGTGCAGGCTTGGGCGGTGGAGCCAGCATCGCCGTAGGTGTCGCCGTCCGCGTCGGCGTAGAACGTGAGTTGCACGCCTTCGTCGGTTTGTGTGTCGCAATCGTCATCCACGCCATTGCAGATTTCGATTTCGCCGGGGTTGATGTCCGGGTTGTTGTCATCGCAGTCGCCTTGTGCGATGGTGTAGCCATCCATGTCGGCATCGGGGCTGCCGCCGCAACCGCCGGGCACATCATCAATGATGGTGTCGCAGTCGTCGTCAATGTTGTTGCAGATTTCGGTTGCGCCGGGGTTGATGTTCGCGTTGGTGTCGTCGCAGTCGTCGTCGTTGGTGACGTAGCCGGAAATCGGGGTGCAAGACATTTGCGAAACCGCCGCGTTGCCGTAGGTATCTCCGTCAGCATCAGCGTAATATGTTGCTGCTGGTGTGGCATTTACCGTGAAGGACACGACCGTTTCGCAGAGGCCGGTCGCCGTGACGGTGACTTCGTAGGTGCCTGCGGTCAGGTCCGTGATGTCCTCGGTTTCGTCGCCGTTGTCCCAGAGGAAAGCATACGGAGCCGTGCCACCGCTCACCGTGAGGTTGATGGCACCGTCGAAGCTGCCCGCGCAGCTTTCGTCCGTCACGACGCCCGTCACTGTTGGGGCGACGCACTCGCCGAATTGCAGGTCGCCGAAAGTCGTGATGCCAGAGATACCTGCCGACGTATAATCTTGATAATCAATCGTTGGGTAAGTCCATGCACTGTTGTGGTAAATACCGCCGAACAGGTTGGGCGTGAGGACACCCGCGTCCAAGTCGAAATAATCCCAAATCGCCGCCAAACCATAGGTCTGGAAAGTCACCCCGTTGCCGCTGATTGTCCAATAGCGGTTGGCCGTGAAGTTCGGGTCGAAGATGGACGAGCCGATTTCCGGGTGGTCGGTCGGTTCGGCTTTTACCGAAATCATACCGCCGGTGTTCACGACATCGAACGTCATGTCAATCGGCGAGAAATACACGTCGTCGCCGACCTCGAAAGAAACCAACTTGTCAACGCCTGCCGAGATGCCTTTTTCAAGCGTGCCGTTGACGTGGCCGCCGAACACGTTGAAGGTCGTCGTCGTCGGGATGGTCAGTTTGTTCGCCGCGCCTGTTGTCACGATGTCGTTCATTTCCATTTCCTGCGTGACCGTCAGGCTTTGGGTCAGTTCGAGCGCATTGTACGCAAAAAGTTTGCTGACCGAAGCGGGCAGGTGTTCGCCCGTGTATTGAAAGTCGAAAGCGTCGTAATAATAAGTCGCGTTGGAACTCATTGTTTTTGTGCCGCTGAGGGCCAAGCTGCCCGTCGCGCTCAGGCCGTCGGTCGCTGCGGTGTGCAGGATGCCGCCCGCGTTCAACGTGAATGTGCCCGTGCCGCTGATGACGGAGTAGAACATATTGAGCTCGCCATTGACCACGCAAGAGGTGTTGCAGATGAACGAGCCTTCGCTCAAATTGAGCAGCGTGCCTGTGCCAACCACCACGCGGCGCATGGTCAAATCGGCATAAGCGTAGATTTCGTGCGTCAGGCTGTCGCTGAAGTTGAGTGCGCCTGTGCCAGCGTTGAGCGTCAGCGCGTCGTCGTTGTAAATGTCGCCGCGCACATAAATGGCGTTCGTGCTCGAACCCGTGAACGAGAACGACGAGCCACCCTCGACATAAATGGACGTGAACGTGAAGTCACCCGAACCACTGCCAGTGGCGGTCGTGCCGTTGATGACCCAAAGGTTGCCGTAGGTGCGGCCCGACGCGGCCAACGCAATGCTGCCCGCCGTTTGCACGAAATAATCGCTGAATTTGTGGAAAACCACCCGCGAGGCCGGAGCCGTCAGGCCGAAGGGGTTGGAGCCTTCGTTGTGGAAATACAGCGAGCCTTGGTCGAAATAGACAATGTTGGCCGTGCCCGTCGTGCCGAACGGGTTGCCCGAAAAACCGGGGTTGTCCGGGTTGCCCGTCGTGAACGAGGAGCCGTTGTGGAATGTGATGGCATTTGCGTTGGCGGCATTCAAACGGTGCGCGCCGCGCTCCAGCACCAAGTCCCCGTAAATGGAACCCACGCCGTTGGCGACGTTGATGGTCAAGGCCGCCGTGCCGCCGAGCACGACATAGCTGCCGTTTTCGACCCCAAATTGTGGCGCAGAACCGCCCGTCACGGAAACAGTAGCAGTCGTTGCTGCCCGCAAAATCACGAAACTGCCGCCCTCGAAACGCAACCACGATAGCGCAACTGTCGGTACATTGATGACCTCACCGTAGGCTCCGTCGAAAAGCACGGCATCGTCGGTGGTTGGGATGCTGGCAGGCGACCAGTTGGCTGCGTCCGTCCACGAACCGCCGTCGTCGCCGATCCAAGTGTAGATGTTGGGGTTGAGGGTGAGGCTTGCGGTCGGCGCGCCGGAGGTCAGGTAGTGGTAGGTGGAAGTGTTCGTGCCGTCCCAAGTGTACGGGATGACGGTAAAAGTGTGGGTCGTAGCGACCGAAAGCCCGGTGGCCGAGGCCGTCGTGCCGGGCGCGGTGGGCGCGGTGGTTTCGATGTTCGAGACAAGCACCGTGCCGCTGGAAAGTGCCGAAGCAGGCGCGAGGCCGTTCGGGGAAGCGACGAGGCCCGGCGTGGCAGCCGAGCGCAGCACGAGGTAGCCATATTTCGTCGCGCCCGAAGCCGGGAACGTGCCGCCCGTCCAGCTCAGGTTGGCAGAGGTCGTTGTGGCGAGCGTGGCAGTCAGGTTCGAGGCCGCGCCGGTCGGCGGGTTCGAGAGCGTGCGGAAGCTGCCTTCCGAACTCAGGCCGGTGCCGTTCGTGTTGACGGCGTAGCCTTTGTAGAAATATTGGGTCTGAGGCGAAAGCCCAGTGCGGGTGTGCGAGAACGCGCCCGTCGTGGTGCCGCCTTCGGCCAGCGGGTTGTCGGTAGCGGTCACGCCTGCGGTGGTTTTGTAAACTGTGCCGCGTTCCGTGATGCTCGCGCCGCCGTCAATCGTGATGGTCGCGCCGAGCGTGGCGGAGTTTTGGGTGATGCTGACAGCAGTCGGGCTGGTCAGCGTGGGTGCGGCAGGCAGGATGGAGACGGTGCCGTTGACGGTGACGTTTGCAAAATCAAGGTTGCCCGTCGCAGTGGTCGTTGCCCAGAAATAGACGCGCACCACGAGGCCGTTAGTCGCATCGGTGATGTTTACGCCGCTCACCGAGCGCGAGAACGTCGGCGGGGCGGTACAGCTCGAAGCGACGGTGCCGACCGTGAAGTTGGTGCCGGTGGAGAATGCGCCGCCGTTCGCGCTGTAATCAATGCGGCCGTTCGGTGGGCCGGCGGTGGTGCGCTTCGCGTCAATCGAGATGTTCGTCACCGAGAACTGGTAGCCTGCGGCGGGTTTCACCGTGAATTGCAGGTAGTTGGTCGGTGTGGTTTGGTTGAACGAGCCACCCGACACGCGCAAGATGTTCGGGGCCGTGCAGAGATTGGTGATGCTGCCCGCCGAACTGGTGATGGCCGTGTTCGTGGTGTTGGTGGCCGTTGTGGTGGAGGCGGTCGTCGTGCCGGCATATTGCACGATGACTTGGGCGAAAACGCCCGAAGCCGCCAGTGCCCAAGACAGGATGGCCAACACGGCAGCCCGGAGCAGGCGTGTGGAAATTTGTGTAATCGTTAGATGCATGGTTAGTTGATTTTGAAATGAAACACGCAGGTCGCGCTGATTGACAGGACGCA
>JBKBIC010000344.1:0-3782 GCA_046299435.1 Saprospiraceae bacterium | reverse complement strand
CACAGCGGCGCAGGGAGACAAAACCTCTGCGCCGCTGTGTTTTTCAACTCTTCAACCCTTCCTCTTTTAAACTTCAAATTCACTCCACATCCACCAAACTCCGCACCCGGAACGCCGCTGCCGGGTTTTCGATGATGCCCTGCGTACGGAACAGCACCGTGCGCCGCTCGTCGGGCAGCAGGTCGAAAAAGTTGTCCTCGAAAAAGCCCTCCGCGTCGGTTTCGAGCAGGACATTTTTGGCGAGATGCTTGCTTTCGAGCGTGATTTGGTAGCCGTCGTTCACCTGAGCCACCGTCGTTTTGATTTTCGTCTTGGCCAAACCCATGTCTCGTGGCGCGACGAAATAGAACAGCCGACGGTGCAGCACCTGCCCTTCCGCGTTTTTCAAAGTGATTTCCACGACCGAGTTGGCGGGCTTGTTCTTTTTCAAAATCGTCTTCACCGCGCCCTGCCAAACCATGCGCGACTCGAACCCGACTTTCACGTTGGGCAAGGTCTCTTTCGTCAAAACCGAGCCGCCGAAATCCAGTGCCCGCACATCCACCGTCACGACGGTGTCTTTGTTCAAATCGCTGACGGCGAACACTTTGAGAATATCGTCCTCGACAATCGGCAGCGCGGCCACTGGGCTGAACGCCTCACGGACATAGTATTGCAACGCCTTCCAACGCCCGAAACAATCGCGGCCCGACCACGAGGCCACCGGCCACACGTCGTTCAGTTGCCAGTACAAAGTGCCCATGCAATACGGTTTGTTGCGGCGGTGCGCCTCGATGCCCGTCCGCATCCCCTCGGCCTGCACGAGCTGGCTGACGTACACGAAATCCTCGAATTTTTGCGGCAAGTGGTAGTCGCGCTTCATGTACTCGGCGATGAGCGCGTTGCCGCGTGGGTGCTTTTGGTGGGCGAGCATCACGGGGCTGTCGAGTTTGCGGTCGTCGGGCAAGGTGAACGACTCGATGGTTTTCCACGCCGGGAAACTCTGGAAGCCGAATTCGCTCATAAAACGCGGCACTTTTTTGTCAAATGCCCGGAACGGCTCCTCATCGTGCCAAACGCCCCAATAGTGCGAGTCGCCTTCGGACGTGCTTTTCGGGTTGCCGCGCCCGAAGGTCGGGCTGCTCTCGTGGTACGGCACGCCGCCCGCGTAATTTTCCACATACGTCGGCAGCATATCGTTGAAAAGCGTCCGATAATCGCGCCAAACGCGGGTGCGCTGCGCCTCGTCGAACTTCATTTGCCAGCCCCAGTGGTGCCACGCTTCGTTGTTCTCGTTGTTGCCGCACCAGAGCGCGATGCTGGGGTGGTTCCGCAGCCGCTCGATTTGTTCGACGGCCTCGAACGCCGCGTTTTTCAGGAACGAGCCGCTGCCGGGGTACATCGCGCAGGCGTACATGAAATCCTGCCAGACCAAGATGCCGCGTGCATCGCAGAGCTCGTAAAAAAGGTCGTCCTCGTAAATGCCGCCGCCCCAGACGCGCAGCATGTTCATGTTGGAGGCCACCACGTCGTTGAGCAGCGTGACGTAATCTTTGGGCGTGACCTTGTCCTGAAAAATGTGGTTCGGGATGTAGTTCGCGCCCCGACAAAACACCGGGCGGCCGTTCAACTTGAAATAAAACGACTCGCCGCGCTGGTCTTTTTCCTTGACCAACTGCACCGTTCGGATGCCAAACTTGGTCTTGCAGGTGGCAATCGCCGAAGGCCCGCGTTTGATGTCCATCGAAAAATCGTACAGGTACGGCTCGCCCATGCCCACGCACCACCAAAACTTCGGGTCGGCAATGTCAAAACTGGTCGAGTCGTCGTGAACGCCGGGCAGCAGCACGCGGTCTTCGATGACGCGGCGGCGGTTGATGTTGCTGACGAACGAAACCTGCGCTTTCACATCCGAGCGATAGCGGACGCGGGCGACCATCCGGGCGCGTTCGGGCGAGATTTCTTGGTGCGTAACCCACACATTTTCAATGAGTACGTCCGTCCAGCCCACGAGTTCGGGCAGTTTCAGGAGGCCGGCCCCGACGAAGCGCGGCCCCCAATCCCAGCCATAGTGGAACTGTGCCTTGCGGGTCATGGTGCGCTGGCCGCCGGGCAGTTCGTAGCCGAGGTTTTTCCACTCCTCGTCCGTTTTTTTCAGCGGGCTTTCAAAGTAGATATGGATGCGGTTGCCTGTCGGTTGGAGCCATTTTTTCACGTCAGCCCGCCATGTGCGGAATTGGTTGTCGGCTTCCACGACCAGCGAATCATTGATGTAAACATGGGCGTAAGTGTCCAAACCGCGCAGCACGAGGTCAACGTGCGCTTTTTTCAAGACCTCCTCCGGCACATCGAACGTCGTCTGGAATTCCCAATCGGCCTGCTCTATCCACTGCAATTTGGCCTCGTTGTCGCGGTAAAACGGGTCGTCAATCGCGCCCGTCTGTTGCAAAGCCGTGTGGACGGAAACGGGAGCCTTCACCGCCGCCCACTGTTTGCTGGAATCGGCCTGCCGGAACTGCCACGTTTCGGGCAGCACAAAAGTCTTGGGCAGGTACGGGTCGGGCGCGAAGTGCGGGTTTTCCGGCTCAACGGGCGAAACAGCATCGGCAGGCATAGCGGCAAAAAGGGCAAAAAAGAGGAAAAGGAATTTGTGCATGGCTTTGTGCGTGGCGCGGATTGGTTGCTTTGTTTTCGGGGCGGGCAAAAGTAGGAAATGTTGCCCGGCGAACGGGGCCGCGCTGGGTCAGCGCATCCGCCGCATCACGGCCCAGACCAAAAACACCGACACCGCCGCCACGAGCGCGGGCACTTCCACGTCCTGTTCAAAATCAATGTCGGTGAGTTTTTCCTGAAAAAGATAGGCACCGACGACTTGGAAGGCATTGTTGAAAAAGTGCGCCGCCACCGGCACCCAGAAATTTTGCGTCCGCCAAAACATCCAGCCGAGCAATACGCCCAGCAACCAGCGCGGCAAAAAACCTTCGAATTGCAGGTGAATCGCACTGAAAATCGCACCGGCCAGCAAAATGGCGACCCAAGAATTGGATACCACGCGCATCAGCTGTTGCTGCAAAATGCCCCGGAAAACCAGTTCTTCGCCGATGGCCGGGATGAGGGCCATGATGACGAGGTTTGCCGCCAGTTCGCCGGGCGAATCCATGCGCAGCACGCCCCGGATGGCATCGTTGGTCTGGCTTTCCATGTCGCGCATCCAATCGGGCAGCGGCAGCATTTTGTTCACACCATATAAATAGTGTACGAGCGGCAGCGCGGCCAGCAACAGCAACAAGCCCAACGCGACGGGCAGCCAAGCCGGTCGGCGGTCGGCCCGCAGGTAGCCGAGCCAATCCCAATTGGACGCGAACGACGCGAACGGGCCGCCCGCGCCGACTTTTCGGCCATAAAAAAGGACGACCGTCAGCAAGCCCGGCAGCACGAACGTGCCCAAATGGCTCAAAACCAGCATCCAACGCACCATGCCGCGCTCTGTCGGCGGCGCATCGGGGCCGATGCTGGCCGCCACTTCGGAGGCATCGAGGCCGTAAAAATGGCCGAGCAGAAGCGTCAGCCCGCCGCCGACCATAGTGCCAAGCAGGGAAAACAGGACAAAAATGCCGAGCACGAACGACACCGGGACGGGGTGCTGCACAGGGTCAAACGGCTGATTCTCATGGATTTGCGACTCATCGAGAGAGGCATCGTTTTCGGGCCGGAAGGGGAACTGGTTGTCGTCCATGCATTTACTTTTGCCGCGAATGTAGTTTTATTAGTGATGAGTGATAAGCGATGAATAATAAACGCGG
>JBKBIC010000343.1:2499-3957 GCA_046299435.1 Saprospiraceae bacterium | reverse complement strand
GGTGTAAGCCGCCGTCGTGTCCGTGAACTCGTAGCCGGTCACGCGCTCGAACGTGCCGCCGGGTTTTTGGAGGAAAAAACGGCAGGGGAAGGCGGGCGGGACGTGGAAAGTGCAGCAGGCATGGACGAAAAGCAGGTCGAGCAAGCCGTCGCCATTCGCATCGGCCACCGCGCAATCCCAAGCCGGGTAGTCGGTGAGGCCGTCAAGTTGGCCGCCGATGTTCGCAAATCCGAGCGTGTCGTCGGCGATGAACACGCCCGATGCTTTTTGGGCGAGGATGAAATCGGGTGTGCCGTCGTTGTTGATGTCGCCCCAGCTGCCGCCCTGTGCGCCCTGCCCGCCCACCGCGCCCGCGCCCACGTCGGGCAAACGCAGGAACTGGCCGTTGCCGAGATTTTTGAACAAAAACTTGGGCGGCGCGAACAGGTCGGTCAGGTTGTCGCCATCGAAATCAATCCACGAGCAGCCTTTGTAGGTGGCCTGCACGTTCTCGAACGTGACGACGGGGTTGGCGGCATCGGTGACTTTTTTGAAAAGCGTTTGTGCGGGCAAAACCGCCGCGAAGAGCATGAAAAACGCGAATGTGAATTTTAGATTCATCATCTGTCGTGCATTTGGTGAAACGATGCCCGAAAGTCCTCGCGCCTGCCCGCTTGCGCGTCAATTCCGATAAGGTTTGACCTTTTTTCAGATGTTAGATGCCAGATTGGGAGATGTCAGATGCCAGACCAACCACGCCCTGATAGGGTCTGGCATCTGGCATCTCCCAATCTGGCATCTGGCATCTCCCAATCTGGCATCTGGCATCTCCCAATCTGGCATCTGAAAAAATACCTTTGCCCCATGCGCCACCTGTCTTTTTTCGTCGCCGTGATTGCCCTGACGTGGTTCGTCCGCGACGTGCCGTTTTTCTGGGACACGGTGCAGCTGGGCAGCAAACACGCCCACCATTTTTTTGAAAATGGCCTGCGCTGGCTGCCCTTGCCGCCCGAAATTGACTCCGGGCATCCGCCCACGTTCGGGTTTTACCTTGCCTGTGTGTGGGCTGTTTTCGGCAAATCGCTGGCCGTCAGCCACTTTGCCATGTTGCCGTTTTTGCTGGGGATTGCGTGGCTGCTTGTGCGGCTTAGCCCTCCCCAGCCTCCCCATGATGGGGGGAGTCCGCATTGGTTTTGGCTGCCGCTGCTCGCATTGGCCGACCCGGTTTTGGCCGGACAAATGGCCCTCGTCAGCCCGGATGTGCTGCTGGTTTTTTTCTTTTTGCTGGCAGTTCAGCAAATATACCGCCCCCTGCGAGGGGGCAGGGGGGGCATCTGGCTCGCCCTCGGCATCTTGGGCCTGTGCCTGATTTCGATGCGGGGGATGATGGTGGCGGGTGCGTGTTTCGTGTTTCGTGTTTTGTGTTTGGTGTTTAGTATCAATAGGAAAAAAGAAAAAAAAAAAAAGAAAAAACACAAC
>JBKBIC010000343.1:0-2489 GCA_046299435.1 Saprospiraceae bacterium | reverse complement strand
GGTGTTTTGGGGGGGCGGGGGCTTTTTCTGTTTTGTGTTTTTTGTTTTGGTTGTGCCTCACACTCCCAAAAACAAAAACAAAAACCACGAAACACCTCATCCCTTTTCTGCCCGGCTTCGCCGCTGCCGCCGCTTTCCTTTTTTGGCACTGGCAGGCGACGGGCTGGGTGGGGCATCATCCCGGTTCGTCGTGGGCACCGGCGTTTGAACGGGTTGATTTTCAGGGCTTTCTGCGCAACGTGGCGGTCGTCGGATGGCGGTGGCTGGACTTTGGTAGGGTAGGCGAGTGGGTTGTGGTGGCGGTTCTGTTGTTCGCTGAGCGTGGCAGGAATTGTCCCGTGTTGTGGCCCACAGATGAATCTGTGGGCTGGGTACGGAAAATCCGCAGGATTTTTTTTGCTCAACCCGCAGATTCATCTGTGGTACTGTGGCTCTTGTTGCTGTTTTTCCTCACGCCGTCCGCACTGGTTTACCAAAACCTGTCGGCGCACCGCTATTTCCTGCCCGTGTTTTTGGCGTTCCATTTCGTTGTGTTTCAATGGGTTGTGTCGGCGCGTTTTTCGGATTTGAAAAAACACCTGCTGCTGGCTGCGACGGTCGCTTCGCTGGTGGCGGGCAATTTTTGGCGATACCCGGTGGGCATTTCGACGGGCTGGGACGCGACGCTGGCGCACCTGCCGTACCATGATTTGCGCCGCGAGATGCTCGATTTCTTGGATGCGGAACGCATTGATTTACAGACGGTTGGCACGGCTTTCCCGAACATCAACACGCTCGAAAACACCGACCTGAACGGCGAGCGGCGCAGCTTCGCGGAGGCCGATTTCGACCGTTCCGAATTCATACTTTGGTCAAACGTGTTCAACGATTTTTCGCGGGAAGATTTTGAGCGGCTGGAAGCGGAGTGGCAACCCGTGAAAAAATTGGAGCGCGGAGGCGTGTGTCTGTTTTTGTATCGGCGGATTTCCCACAGATGAATCAGTGGGCCGGGCATCAAAAATCCGATGGATTTTACCTCTGCACTCCCAGTGGGCTGGATGGAAAAAGTGGCGCAAAACGCCACTTTGCTCATTTGCCGCCCGCTGGAACAGGTTTCGCGCTACTTTTTGGCCGTCGTTTTCAACTTTTCAACGCTTCCTTTTTTCGTTTGTGCTATGACAAAACCTTCCTTCGATGCTTGGACGACGGTGTTTTTGGTGGCTGCTGTGCAAGCGTTTTTCGTGGCGTTCGTGCTGTGGCGTTGGCCGAAAGGCCGCTCCGAAGCCAGCCGTTTGCTGGCGGTTTTGCTCTTGCTCTTCGGCGTGACACTGACGGAATATGTGCTGTGGTGGTCGGGCTATCTCCTTGATTTTCCGCACGTTGCGAATGTGTCGGCGCAGTTTCCGTACCTGTTCGGGCCGTTGCTTTTCCTGTATTTCCGCACGATTTACACGGGCGAAAAACTTGCCCGCCGCGACCTGTGGCACGCCGCGCCGTTCGCGGTGGCGGTGCTGGTTTTCTTGCCTTTTTACGGCATGGACACGGACGCGAAACGGGCGCAAATCCTCGGCCAAGTGGGCATGCCTATCCATTTTTGGCTGCTGCGCGGGGTGCTTTGGGCACGGATTGCCCATTTGTTCGGCTATGCGGCTTGGAATTTCAGGTTCATCCAACGGCAGCCCCGCGTGGCCGCGACGCGAGGTTGGGCGCAGCGGCTGAACACGTTTTTTTTGGTGTTCGCGCTGGCTTACCTGTCGTACTTCGTGCTGGTGCGGTTCGCGTTTTTCAACACGGCCTGGGACTACCACATCTCGGCGGTGATGACGGCGATGATTTACCTGATTGCATACGCTGGCTATGTGCAACCCGCTGTCTTTGAGGGATTTACATGGGCAGAACCGACGGCTCCCGCCAAATACCGCAACTCCGGCTTGACCCCGGCGGCCAGTCAATCGCTGGCGCAGCGGCTGTCCGAACTGATGCGCGAGGAGCAAATTTTCCGTGAACCCGAGCTGCGGCTGGACGACTTGGCGGCCCGTTTGGAGGTGGGCAAACATCTCATGTCGCAGGTCATCAACGAGCATTTGGGCGTGTCGTTTTTTGAATATATCAACGGCCTGCGAGTGGAAGAGGCGCAGCGGTTGCTGGCCGAGACCGATAAGCGCGGCATGAACATCATTGAGGTGGCTTACGCGGTGGGGTTCAACAACAAGGCCTCGTTCAACACGGCCTTCAAAAAAACGGTGGGCATGACCCCGACCGAGTTCCGACGAAAAATGCAAACCCCGATTGCCGACGACCCTGTGCCGGACGAGAGCCGTCGGTCAGGAGCGTTGAACGAGGGTTGAAAAGTTGAACGGGGCTTTCACAAAAAACGCCGGACGCACTCAGTGCGCCCGGCGTTTTTGTTATTTGAAATTGGAAGTTGATGAGATTCCCAATTCCCAATTCCCAATTCCCAATTCCCAATTCCCAATTCCCAATTCCCAATTCCCAATTCCCAATTCCCA
>JBKBIC010000342.1:0-3959 GCA_046299435.1 Saprospiraceae bacterium | reverse complement strand
AATCTGGCATCTGGCATCTCGAAATCTGGCATCTCAAGTCTTGTGCAAAAACCGCCGCCCGAAACATCCATCGCCATATTTTGGCGGGCAAAATCTCCCAATGCTCAAATTCCTGCGCCCGGCTTCGCTTGAAAACACGCCCGACGACGAACTGCTCCGGCGGTACGTCAGCGGCGGCGACGTGCGTGCGCTCGGCACTTTGTACGAACGCTATATGCCGATGGTGTACGGCGTTTGCCTCAAAATCCTGCGCGACCCGCAAAAGAGCGAGGACGCAGTGATGGCCATCTACGAAGAACTGACCCGCAAAACCCGCGAGCACGAAGTCGGCAGTTTTCGCGGCTGGCTCTACGTCCTCGCC
Organism: Saprospiraceae bacterium; assembly: GCA_046299435.1. Lineage (GTDB taxonomy): Bacteria > Bacteroidota > Bacteroidia > Chitinophagales > Saprospiraceae > M3007. Next base: position 3,598 of record JBKBIC010000342.1, on the reverse strand, counting down.
CGCAACCATTGTCTGATGGAGTGGCGCAAAAACCAACGCCGACCGACCGACCACCATGCCCCGGAAAACATGGTGCGGTTCGATGCGGTGGAAGAGGCTTTCGAGGTCGAGATTTCTGGCGGCCCTTCGCCGCTGGAACGCTGCCTCGCCGGGCTGCCCGACCACCAACGCCGCGCCGTGCAACTGTTTTATTATGACGACAAATCGTACAAGGAAATATCCGAAATGCTGCCCCTCGACCTCGGCCTCGTCCGTTCGCACATTCAAAACGGGCGGCGCAACCTCAAAATCTGCCTCGAAAAAATAGGCGTGGCCGGTTGATTCATTCGCCCGCCTACCAACCGACGACCAAACTAACCGACCGACAACCCATGCACGACGACCTTCGATTTCTCGATTTGCTCCGCCGCTGGCTCACCGGCGATGCACGCCGCTCCGACGAGCGCGAAATGCGTGCATTGGCCGAGGCCGACGACTTCCGCCGCGAGGCGATGGAGGGCTTCGAGGCATTGCCGGAGGCCGATCACGCGGCCCGGTTGGCGGTGCTGCGGGCGCGTCTGCGGGCGCAAAATAGGCAAGTGAATGCTCGTTTTTTGACCATGCCGCGCATGATGGCCGCTGCTGCTGCGCTGGCTTTGCTCGTGGTGGCGGTCGTGTTTTTGCCCCGCGTTTTTGACGAAAAAACTTCTGACGCGGGCGTTGCCCAGATTGTGCCCCCGACCGCATCCAAATCACAGATGGAAATGCCGATAACCGCCCAGCTCCAAATTTTGGAGGAAAAAACAGCGACGACCGACGGCCCAATCGCACTCCGAAGTGCGCCTGCGGCCAATCAACCCAAGCCCGCCCCGCCCCGCCCTGCCGAGCCGGCAGGTGAACTTGCGGCCAGCGGAGCCGCAGCCGCAACCTCGTCGGCAAGCGATGTGGCTGTTGCCGATGATGCCCTTGCCATGAAGGCGGAAGAAGTTGCGGTGCAATCCGAAGCCGCTGAAAATGAGGCATTTGCGAAGCAAAAAGAACTCGCTGCGCCTGCTGGCATGGCCCCCGCAAAACCCCAAACCGAGTCCGCGAAAGAATATGCCCGCGCTGCCGAACGTGCCAAAAAATCCTCCGCACCGCCCGCGCCTGCCGTCCAGCACAAAACGGATGTGCGACCCGACATGGGCAAATTGCGCGACAAGCCTGCCGCGCCCGCACCGCCCGAACCCGTCGGTGGTTGGGACGAATTCAAAGAATACCTCCGGGAAAACGCCCGCCTGACAGCCGAGGCAAAAGCCAAAAATGTGCGCGGCAAAGTGCGCCTCCAATTCGTCGTGAACGCGAACGGAGAGCCGTTCAACTTCCTGATTCTCAAATCTTTGGGCTACGGCTGCGACGAAGAGGCCACGCGCTTGGTCAGGGAGTTCGAGTGGCAGCCGGGTGTGCCCGATACAGTGACGGTGGAGGTGGAATTCAGCAGGTGAGGCACGGGGCCGCTACCTTCCCAATCTTTCCATAACAATGTTTTTGTAGCTGCGCCCAATGGGCAGTTCCCGCCCAGCAATCTCGACTTCGGTGGCCGAGAACGACTCGATTTTGTCCACCGCCACAAGGAACGAACGGTGGATGCGCAGGAAATTGTCCGAGCGAATCAACTCCTCCAACTCGCCCAACTGGTAGTGCGTGTGGTGGGTCTTGGCCTTCGTATGGATTGATACTGAGTCTTTTAGGCTTTCGATGAACAGGATTTCGTCGAGGTAAATCTTCACCGAGCGTTTGTTCACCGTGAAAAAATAGTACGGGCGCACGGCCTCCGCCGAAGCGGGTGGGGTAGGGCGGATGGCTTCGCTCGGCGCGGATTTGACGGGCTGCAAGAGTTTTTGCACGGCCATCGTGAAGCGGCTGAACTCGATGGGCTTGAGCAGGTAATCAGTCACCTGCAAGTCGAAACCCTCGACCGCGAACTCGTGGTGCGCCGATGTGATGATGATTTTCGGCTGGCGGCGCAGGGTTTTGATGAACTCGATGCCGTTGAGTTTGGGCAGGTTGATGTCCAGAAAAATCACGTCAATCTGCTGGTTTTGAACCACATCCAACGCCCGGATGGCATCGTTGCAGACTTCGACGAGGGACAAAAACGGGGTTTGGGCGATGTATTCTGAAAGGATTTCGGCGGCCAAAGGCTCGTCTTCCACGATGATGCAGCGCATGGGTTCGGAATGATGAGTGATGAATGATGAGTGGTGAATGGGGGCAGTCTGAAATCTGGCATCTGAAATCTCAAAAATCTGGCATCTCAATTTTCCGACAGGTTAATGGTCAGGTTGACTTTGAAAAGTTGGCTGCCGGGTTCTATGTCGAGGGTGTACTTGCCGGAGTAGATGAGGTCGAGTTGGCGTTTTACGTTTTTCAGGCCGATGCCGTCGGAGTTGGCGGTCTTGTCGTCTGCCTCTTTTTCCTCGACGGTGTTTTCCACGCTGAAAATCAGGGTTTTATCGCGGAGTTGGAGGTCAATGTGGATTTCCGCGTCGCCTGCCGTGCTGTTCGCGCCGTGCTTGAAGCTGTTTTCCACAAAGGGCAGCAACATGAGCGGCGCGATGGCGGTCGAGGGGTCGTCAATTTCTTTGTTGTACTTGATTGTCAGGCGGTTTGTGTATCGCAGTTTTTCCAATTCGATGTAATCCTCGATGACCTTCGCCTCGTCGGCGACGAGGATGCGTGGGGCGCGGCAGTCATACAGCACGAAACGCATGATTTTGGAGAGCATCATAATGGCATCGGCTGTGCGGTCGGATTTTTTCCACGCGAGCACATAGAGGTTGTTCAGCGTATTGAACAGGAAATGCGGGTTGGTCTGCGCCCGGAGGAAGTTGAGCTCGGATTGCAGTTTTTCGCGGATGAGCTGCGCCTCGAACTCGCGGCTGGCGTAGTTGAGCCGGATGAGTTTGATGATGGTGGCCGCCGCGACGGTGATGAACAGGTCAAAAAGCGTGACGAAAATGCCCGGCCAATAGAGCAGTTCCAGTTTTTGCTTGATGCCTGCGATTGGGAAAATGACGTAGCCCAAGATGAGCCGGTACGCGAACGCGCTCACGAGGAAGCCCGCGAGCGTCATGCCGACCATTTTCCAGACCTGTTTGCGGTCGAAATAGAGCGGGATGATGTAGTAAAAGACGAAATACGTCAGCGGGATTTTGACGGGCAGCGAAAACGCCTCGCCCATGAGTGCCTGCGGGAAGGCCTCCTCGACGGGCAGGCGGTTGATGACGCAGTTGAGCACCGCGTTGAGCGGCACATAAGTGAGCCAAAAAAGTATGTGCAGGCCGATGCGTTGCCAATTGAGGTTTCTCATGCTTGCCTTTTTTCCCACAGATAAATCTGAGGGCTGTGAATGGAAATCCGCCGGATTTTAGTCTCAGCCCTCAGATTTATCTGTGGGGAATCGGCGGCCAAACTATGCTTCCCATTTAATTGCTTCAAAATCCGGCGGCACGACGAGCGTGTACAGCGAGCGTTCGCGCAGTCGGATTTCTTTGATGGGCATTTCTGCGCCGTCGGCGTGGCAGTTTTTGGCAAAAAACGGGAGGCCGATGACGAAAATCTTGATGCGCGAATACGT
>JBKBIC010000341.1:0-3998 GCA_046299435.1 Saprospiraceae bacterium | reverse complement strand
GGTTGACGATGTAAATGCGTAAGTCCTTGCGCCTGTTGAGGTTGTTGCCGAAATCGCCAATGTAAAGGTTGCCCTGAGGGTCAGCGGCGAGGTCTTCCCAGTCGCGGTTTTGGATGGGCAGTTGCAGGCTCGAAATTTGGCGCGTGGCGAGGTTCAGCCTGAAAATTTCGGGCGTGTTGCCGCTATCGTTCAGCAAAAACAGGCTGTCGCGGGCATCGTTTTTGGGGCCGACCATGCCCGAAACCTCGCGCAGCGCGGCGGGCAAGCCGAGTTTTTTGGGCGGTAGGTGCTGCGCCTCGGACGTTAAGGAAATCGTAAAGGCGGCGGCGAAAACCGCCAGCGCGGGACAGGGAATAATACGCATGGGCTACCTTCGTTTCGGGCAAAGGAATTGAAAAGAGTTGAAGCGATGAGAAAAGTTGAAAAGTTGAAGGTCGCGCTGACTGCTTTTTGCTTTGATGTTTTTCAATTTTTCATCTCTTTTTCCTTCCTGATTTGCCTGCTGTTGAACGTCGTTCAACCTTTCAACTTTCAATTTTTCAACTTCTTTTTTCTGATATGAAAAAGCACGTTTTGCCGGGGTTTTGCCTCGTTTTGGTGGTGTTGTTGGTCTCGTTTTGCAAAAAAGTGAACGACAAAAACCCGAACCTGCACGGCGCATGGAAAGGCACGGAATGGTTGGTGGAGAATCAAAAAAAGGCTGCAGCCGACATGGTCCAGTTTGAATTTCAGCCCGACGGGACGTACAAGGCTCAACTTGGCGACGGCTACTCCGAAATCGGGGTGTGGCGCACGGACGGCGACAAACTCTACACGACCGCCGAGGGCAAGCAGGAAATCATGGTCAAGATGCTGAAATACGACGGCCAAACGCTGTCTTTCGAGATGAACCGCAGCGGCCAGAAAGAAATCCTGACCTTGAAAAAGTTATAGGTTCCGAGGTTTTGAGTTTTAAGTGCCGCCCAGAAAAGCGCAAAAAAGAGCCGCCCCGACAGGAGCGGCTCTTTTTTTTTGCGGGGCGCGGGGCGTTCAACTTTTGCCACGCACCAGCCCGATGACGAACAGCAGCACCAACGCACCGATGACCGCCGTGATGATGTGGCTCGTCAGGCCGGAGCCAATCGTAACGCCCAATTGCGCGAACAGCCACGACCCGATGAAGCTGCCGAGGATGCCGATGACGATGTTGCCGAGCAGCCCGAAACCGAAACCCTGACGGATGAAACCCGCCAGCCAACCACAGGCCGCGCCGATGATGAGGGTGTAAATCAGATGTTCCATGTCAAAATTTGTTTTGATGATTGGGCGGAATTGCCGTGCGAAAAGTAGGACAGCTCGAAAATTTTAAGGCAAAAATTTTGGGCAAAAAACGCGGGACGCAATTTGGTTTTCGCCGGCCACGAGGCCGGGTAAGTGTAAAAAGGACAATTTTAGTTTGCCATTTTTCGGGGTGAAAAATGATACCTTTGCCCGCCTCCGAAGCCAAAACCTTATGCCTTTTCGGGCGTTTCAACGGTCAAAAAAATTCAGGCATGCACGCTCCTTCCGACTATTTACCCATTGTCCTTCAATCACTTGTGGCGTTCGGCTTCGTCGGCGTGACACTGTTGGCCATCAATTTCCTCGGCCCCAAAGTGCGCGGTCAGCGCAAGGACGATACGTTCGAGTGCGGCATCCCGGTTGAGGGCAACGCCCGGATGCCAGTCTCCATTAAATACTTCATGACGGCCATCCTCTTCGTGCTTTTCGACGTGGAGGTCATCTTTTTTTACCCTTACGCCGTGAACTTCCGGGAGATGGGCACCGAGGGCTTTCTGGCCGTGCTGATGTTCGTGGCGGTGTTCCTCGTAGGCTTCTTTTATGTCCTGAAAAAAGGCGCGTTCGAGTGGGACAAATAATCAAGTATTGAGTTTAGAGTGTTGAGTTGTTTAAATCACTCAAAACTCAATACTCGAAACTCAAAACCGAACAACTCAAAACTATCAATCATGGCAAATAGAGCAGAAATGCCGGACAGCGTCCTCGGCGAAGGCTATCAACTGACGACGATAGAAAAAGCCATCGGGCTGGCGCGCGCCAACTCCATTTGGCCGCTGCCGTTCGCTACCTCGTGCTGCGGCATCGAGTTCATGGCGACGATGGGCGTGGACTACGACCTTTCGCGCTTCGGCATGGAACGGCTTTCGTTCTCGCCCCGACAGGCGGATTTGCTGATGGTCATGGGCACGATTGCCAAGAAAATGGGCCCGATTTTGAAACAGGTCTATATGCAAATGGCTGAGCCTAAATGGGTTATCGCCGTTGGTGCCTGCGCCAGTTCGGGCGGCATTTTCGACACTTACTCGGTGTTGCAGGGCATTGACAAAGTGATTCCGGTGGATGTGTACGTGCCCGGCTGCCCGCCCCGCCCGGAGCAGATTATTGACGGCGTGATGAAAATCCAAGAGCTCGTGAAAAACGAGCCGCTGCGCCGCCGCCACTCCCCCGAATACCAACATCTGATGGAGAAATATCAAATCGCATAAATGGCACTGACCAACGAAATAGTTTTTGAAGCCATCGAGCGGCAATTTCCCGGCGCGATTTTGAGCCGCGAGGAACCGCACGGGATGCTAACGCTGGAAACGACGCGGGACAAAGTCATTGACCTCCTGCGTTTTGTGAAAAACGACCCGACGCTGGATGTCAATTTCCTGACCACGCTCTGCGGGATGCACTACCCGAAAAATGCGGGCCGCGAGCTGGGCGTGGTGTACCACTTGCACAGTTTTGTCAACAATTTCCGCTTCCGGGTGAAGGTGTTTTTCCCGCTCGCCGACCCGCACTGCCCGACGGCGACGGTGCTTTGGCCTTCGGCAAACTGGCAGGAACGGCAGGAATTCGATTTCTTCGGCATCGTCTTCGACGGCCACCCCGACCTGCGCCGCATCCTGAACGTGGATGACCTCGACGTGTTCCCGATGCGGAAAGAATACGCCCTCGAAGACGGCACACGGACGGACAAAGACGACCGCTTTTTCGGGCGGGACGGGCACGAGGGGCGGAGTTTTGATTGAGTCAAACTTCTGAAAATCAATTTGTTAGGACATGAAAATTGAATGGAGAGACCATATCCACAGCGACGCGAGCATTTTGCTCGGCAAGCCTGTCATCAAAGGCACACGGATTTCGGTCGAACTGATATTGGAGCTTTGCGCCGAAGGCTGGTCGAACGAGATGATTCTGCGGAGTTACCCGCACCTGACCGAAACAGACTTGCGAGCTGTGTTTGCTTATTTGAAAGATTGTATCCGTGAGGAATTGTATTTCCCGATGTCAAAAGCGGCATAAATGAGGTTCCTTGCAAACGAGAATTTTCCATTTCCTTCGATTGAGGTTCTTCGGGCAAATGGCTTTGAGGTGGCCAGCATTTCAGAGGATTCGCCGGGTTGGAGCGACGAAAAAGTATTGGCACAAGCAGAACGGGAGGGTTTGGTGATTCTGACTTTTGACCGGGATTATGGCGAGCTGATTTTCAGGTACAAATTGACCGCGCCGCCTGCGGTGGTTTATTTTCGGTTCAAAGGTCGAGACCCGGAGGAGGCAGCACGGATTTTGCTCCAAAAAATCAACGAAGACGGCCTTTCGATTGAAGGATTGTTCACCGTAATCGAAGAAACCGGGGTTCGACAAAGAAGACTGAAATGAAAACCTACATCGCCGACATCATCCCAAAACTGCAACGGTTCAGCCAAAAACTGGACAACCTGACCTTGCTGACGAACCAACATTGGGTGGTGCTGGACGAATTGACGAACTCAAAAGTGGTGTTCATTTTCAGGAGCAACGGCGAGCTGCTCGTGTCGCGGGACGGAAAAGTGGAAAAAGGCAAATGGGAACACCTCGGCAACAACTCGATTTTGATTGACCAAAAAGACGCGAGCTACCTGTTCAAGCAGGGCTTTTTTGACGAAAACGTACTGGCGTTGAAGGTGGACAGTAAAGACGAGTATGCTTTT
>JBKBIC010000340.1:0-4038 GCA_046299435.1 Saprospiraceae bacterium | reverse complement strand
CTTTTTGCATGGTGCCGAAGTCTTTGAAATCGGCGTATAGCACTACCTCGTCTTCCTCGTGCTTGATTTCCTCCAAGCCCGCGTCAATCAGTTCGAGTTCCAAGTCGTCCCAGTTGTGGCCTTCGGGCTTCACTTTGAACACGGCTTTGCGGTTGAACATGAAGCTCACGCTGCCCTGTGTGCCGAGTGAGCCGTTCGTGCGGTCGAACGCGAGGCGGACGTTCGCCACCGTGCGCGTGGGGTTGTCGGTCGCCGTCTCCACCAGCACTGCGATGCCGTTGGGGGCGTAGCCTTCGTAAATGACCTCTTGATAGTTTTCCGAGTCTTTCGAGGAGGCTTTTTTGATGGCGTTCTCGACGTTTGCCTTGGGCATATTGGCCGCTTTCGCGTTTTGCATGGCGACCCGCAGGCGAGGGTTGTAGTCGGGGTTGCCGCCGCCGGCTTTCACGGCCATGGCGATTTCGCGGCCAATGCGGGTGAAAGTCTTGGCCATGCCGGCCCATCTTTTGAATTTCCGTTCTTTTCTGAACTCAAACGCGCGTCCCATTTTATGTGGTTGTGGATTGTGAGTGGTGAGTTGTCAACTATTTTATCGGGCGGCAAAAGTAGAAATTTCGCTTGCAGCCATGCTGCCCAAAAACCTACCCGGACAAAAATTCCGCCCCCCTTCGGGCTGCTGGCTTCCCGGAAAATGCCACCTTTGCGCCTCTTTTTTCCGCTAAAACTGATGATTTCTATGAAAAACAGATTGTTGCCCTGCCTTTGGATGGGCACGTTGTTGGCCGCGATTTTTGTGTTCGGCTGCAAAACCTCCGATTCCTCACGCGACAAAAACGGGATTTATATCTCCGAAAAAGTGCTGAAAACCGCCGATTGGGCCGGCTACAAGTACAAAGAGACCCTCCAAAAAGCCGCCGCCAACGACAACGATGCCATCAAAAGCCTGCTCCTTTTTTATGGCACGATTGACGGCACCGAACGCATTGACCACACGATTACCTGTGTGGAGCTGGCCGCCCTGCTCGGCGACCGCCGCGTGGCGGAGGCCATCGTCGCCCTAAACAACCCGCGCCTCACCAAAGTCATCAAGGCCAATGTGAACATGGCTATGGCCCAAACCACCAACCCCGACCTGCAAAACAAGCCCTTCGAGAGCCGTTTCCCGCTCATGTGGCTGGCCATCAACGACCAACAACTCCCGCAGGAAGTGACCGAAGGCGAAATGGTGCGCCGCCAACGCCAAGCCGAAGAGGCCAAAAAAGCCGCCGAAAATGGCGCAAAACCCACCGAAAATGACAATGGAAAATAAAAAATATCTCCTCGTCGCCTGCCTGTCAGCGACGCTCTTCGCCTGTGCGACCCACAAAAAAAGCAGTGCCAGCGCAGCGGGCGGCGACCTCCAAAATCTCGTCACGATGATGTGCGGCGATTTCAGCAGCCAAGCCCAAAGCCAGCGCGATTCGGACTTTTTCGACATCCGCCTGCACATCCACCCCATTTGGGCAACGGATAAGGCCAACCACTGGCTCTACGTCGAGCAAGCCACCGCGTCGGCCCAGCAAAAGCCTTATCGCCAGCGCATTTACAAGGTCGAAAACGACGGAAAAGGTGGTTTCCGAAGCATCGTTTATACCCTGCCCACGCCCGAAAAATGGGTCGGTGGCCACCAAAACCCGGCTGTTTTTGACCAAATCAAGCCCACCGACCTCACCCTGCGCGACGGTTGCACGGTGTTCCTGAAAAAAATGCCCGATGGCTCCTTCGCCGGGAAAACAGAAGGCGAAGGCTGCGAAAGCAACATCCGGGGCGCGAAATATGCCGTTTCGACCGTCACCATCACGCCGACCATGCTCAAAAGTTGGGACCAAGGCTTCGATGCCAGCGGCAAGCAAGTCTGGGGGGCGGTCAAAGGTGGTTACGAGTTTGTCAAACAATGAGCCGGGCTGCTGCCGCTGTCCATTGATTCAATCACGCACACGCATCGAAACCATTGAAAATCTACACAAAAACCGGCGACAAAGGCCAGACCGCGCTCTTTGGCGGGCGGCGGGTGCCGAAAAGCCACCTCCGCGTGGACAGCTACGGCACGGTGGACGAGCTCAACTCGTTCATCGGGTGGCTGGCCGATTTGCTTGAAAATGAGCACATCCGGCACGTTTTGAAAACCGTGCAGGACAGGCTTTTCACGCTCGGCGCACATCTTGCCAGCGACCCCGAAAAACACCCGCCCACGCCCGACCTCCTGCCCGAAGATATCGCGCTCCTCGAACGCGAGATGGATGCAATGGACGAACTGCTGCCGCCGCTCCGCAATTTCATCTTGCCCGGTGGGCACCCGGCGGTCTCGGCCTGCCACGTTTGCCGGACGGTCTGCCGCCGAGCCGAGCGTCTGGTCGTGGCCTTGCACGAAACAGAACCCGTCGAACCGCAAGTGTTGGAGTATTTGAACCGCCTTTCGGACTACTTTTTTGTGCTGTCGCGGAAAATCGGGCAAGATTTTGGCGTGGCAGAAAACGTCTGGAACCCGCGCAAAAAAGTTTGAGCATGAGGCCGAAACTACCCTCCGGTTTGCCGCCGGGAACACCTTCCGCAAAGGATTGGCTTTGGTCGCCCGCTGTGCTGGCCGTGTTGGTCGCGGCAGCGGCGGCGTTTGCCATGCCCCGGCAGTCGGCTTTCCCGTATTCGTTTGAAAAAGGCCAGACTTGGCCGCACAAAACCCTGAAAGCCCCATTCGATTTCGAGGTGCTGCGCCCCGAATCGGAAGTCCGCGACGAACTGGCCCGCGTCGAAAACGAGCATGGCCGCTACTACCTGCTCGATCCCGATGTGGCCCGCGCCCAAAAACGCCGCTTCTCACAACTCCTTGACGAACAGGTGCGTATCAGCCGAAACGACGCGCAATACGCCGATTTGATTGCCAATTCCGGGGCCTACCTGACCTACGGCCAATCGCTGCTCGACCAACTCTACGGGCGTGGCGTGCTGGCCGAAGCCGACGATTTTCTGGACGACGACCCGGCGGCACAAGTCTGGCTCGCGGGCACAGGCACCGAAAAACGGGTGCCGCTCGCCAGCCTGCTCACGCCCAAAACCGCGCTCGGGTTCCTGACCGATTCGCTGCCGTTCAGCCCGCTGCGGCAGCCCGAATTCCTGCTGCCAATGCTCGAAAAAACCGTCGCGCCGAACATCCGCTACTCCGATTCGCTCACGCTGGCGGCCAAACGCCGCAAAATCGCGGAGGTCGTCAGCACGGGCATCACCGTCCGGCGCGGCGAAAAAATCGTCGAGCGCGACCAAATCATCACGCCCGAAATTGCCCAAAAACTCCACTCGCTCGGCCAAAGATTTGACGAACCAAAAGGCTGGCCGGTCGTGCTCGGCTATTTTTTGATGGCTTTGCTGACGTGCGGGCTTGGCTTTTTTTACCTGAAAATCAGTCGCCCGCAACTTTGGGAAACCCGCGTCCAACTGCTGTTTTTGCCCGCGACGGTTTTGCTGGCGTTGTTTTTGGTCAATTTTGGCGGGCGGGTCGGCGTGGCGGTGCCGCTGCTTTTGCCGATTTGCGCCATGCCCGTGTTGCTGGCGCGGCTTTTTGAGCGCGAAATCGGGCTGGGCACTTGGGCCGCGACCCTGTTTTTGACCACGTTTTCGCTGGATTGGGGCATCGCTTGGGCTGCGATTCAGCTGGTCGGCGGCTTGGTGGCGCACTTGCTGCTGCCACGCACCCGGACTTGGCAAGGCCGCAGCGTGGCCGCTGGCATCGTGGCCGTGAGCATGATTTTTGTTTGGGCGGCGGCGTGGCTGGCTGGGCGTTTGCCCGACGGTGCGGATGCCTCCGAAGTGCCCGTTTTCCTTGCGGTAGCCGCTTTTTCGAGCCTGCTCGTGTTCTCGGTCGGCGATTTTTTGAGCCAAAAATTCTCGCCCGCCGAGCCGACCAATTTGCCGAAAAAGCTGGAAAGTTGAAGAGAGGAACAGGGTTGAAAAGTTGAAATAATTCGCTTCAACTTTTAAAACCTGTTACTCTCTTCAACATTACAG
>JBKBIC010000339.1:0-4084 GCA_046299435.1 Saprospiraceae bacterium | reverse complement strand
GAGTGAATGGGGCGGCACAGCTCCCCCTTCAGGGGGCTGGGGGGCTGGTCAAACTACGGCTGGAATTGACCGACGGGCGCACGGTTTTTTCCAAAAACGAATACGACTTGCTCGTAGGCGAGCGACTGGAAATTTTGCCGAAAAACAGCGCGTGGCGCGTGGTGGAGGCCGATAAATTTTCCCACAAACAAATCCGAAAACTCCGCCGCGACATCCGACGCGGAGCGCAGGTCGTGGTGCTGCACGCGGGCAAAAAAGCCATGCGGCTCCTGCCCGGCATCGTGGATTCCGTCATGGAAAAACCGGGCGAAATGGTGCAGATGCGCGTGCCGGAATCGCCCGTGTTCGAGGGTATCGGGCCGCTGGATTTGTGTTGGTGGAACAGCGGGGAACCGGGTCGCCCTGTCTCGTGTCCACGCTCGTATTACGTTCATCCTCAACGGAATGTGGAGCTATTGGCGCAGTTCACGGTGACACACGGAGCCATCAATCCGGCCTTCCACAAGCGGCACGAGCGGGTGCGCGAGTTCACAGGTTTTCCGTTGGTGGCGGTAAAATTTGGCAAAGGCCGCGCGGTGCTGTGCGAACTGAACCTGGAGTTTGCGGACAGCGACCCGGTGGCCGGGCGGCTGCTGCGGAATTTGCTGGCGCGATGAAGGCTTGGCGGCGCGACGGCCCCGTGGTGGGCAAACACTGGCCGAGGCTGTATTTTGTGCCCGATTTCAATCTCGTCCGCCCAATGCACGCTTTCGCCCGTCTTTTTTTGCTGCCCGCACTTTTGCTCGCGGGCTGTTTCCCGCAACCACAGTCCAAGTATTCCAAGGATTTTTGGCTGGCCTATTACCAAAAAAGCCTCACGCCCGGCAACCGCCCGGTGGGTGCGGGGCCGAACTGGACACTCGAACAGAGCCGCGACGGACGCTTCGTCCGCAAGGAATACTACTACGACACGCGCCAAAAAACTTCCGAACTGACATACGCCGACAGCCGCTTGGCCACGCTCGACGGCCCGGCCCTCACTTGGTCGGACGCTGGCGTGAAAACCGAAGAAGGCACTAACAAAGCAGGCCAACGCGACGGCATCTGGCGGCGATATGACTGGAAAACAGGCACGCCCACCTCCGTAGGCCCGTACCGCGCCGGCAAACAAGAGGGCGAATGGACGTATTTCGACAAAGACGGCGTGAAAAATTACGCCTGCACCTACCGCGACGGCGAGCTGGAAGGCAATGCTTTTTGCTACGCACCCGATGGCTCCATCAAACGCACCGAAGTCTGGCGCGCCGGCAAAAAAATCAGCGAAGAACCGCCCCTCGAAGACATCCCCGCGGACACGACCGCCGACGTGCAAATCGCGCCCAGCTTCCCCTGCGACCCCAAACACGCCGAGGGCAAGGCCACCCTCACGGCCAAAAATTGCGGCGAGCGCAGCCTCATGGCCTACCTGAGCCGCAACATCAAGTACCCGAAATCCGCCCGCGACATCGAGCTGCAAGGCCGGGCCATCATCACTTTCGTCATCGGAAAAGACGGCAGCGTGGAAAATGTGGAAGCCCTCCGGGGCCTCAGCCGCGACATCGAGGCCGAGTGCATCCGGGTCGTCAGTCAAATGCCAAAATGGGAGCCGGGCAGCCAAAACGGAAAGCCCGTGCGGGTGAAATACACGCTGCCCATCTCGCTTCGATTGGAATAGGTTTGTGTTGGCTATTTGGTGATTTGATGATTCGGCTATCAACAAATCGCCAACACATTCACCTCAACAGCGTGATGTTGCCCTTTCGCTTCAATTCCTCGCCGTTCGGGCAGACGACTTGCAAGTAGTAGCCATACGTCTCGGCGGGCAGCGGCTTGCCTTTGAACGTGCCGTCCCAAGCGTCGTCGAGCGAATCGGCCTCGAAAACGCGCTCGCCCCAGCGGTTGTAAATCACCCAGTTGACGGATTCGACGAACGAGCCTTCGAGTTTCAGGGCATCGTTTTCGCCGTCGCCGTTCGGCGAAAAAGCATTCGGGAAAAACACATACGGCTCGTCGCAGTCCGGGAAAATCACCACGACCAAGACCGAAACATCAATCGCGCAGCCACTCGCCAGCACCGTGCGGGCCGTGTAAACCGTCGTGTCGGTCGGTGTGGCCGTCGGGTTGAAAATCGTGGAATCGGAAAGCGTCGCACCCGGCGACCAAACCACCGTCGTCGCGCCGGGGATGACAGCCTCCAATTGTGTGCTTTCGCTGATGAAAATCTTGGGCGGCGTGGCCGTAGCTGCTGCCCCGCCGGGATTGAGCACGTTGACCTGCACCGATTTTTCGGCGGTGCAACCGCTCAGGATGGAAGTGGCTACGAGCGAATACTGCGTGTTTTCGGTGGGTTTTGCCAGCGGGTTTGGGGCCGCCGCGTCGTCCAAAGTTTCGCCGGGCGACCACAGGTAAGTGAGCGACAAATCCGGGTCGGGGTTCAGGTGGATGGAGTCGCCGGGGCATATTTCCAATTGACTTTCAATGTTTTGCAAATCGGGGAACGGCGCCTCGAACGTCCGCAGCAGCGTGTCGGAACAGCCGTTGGCGGCGGTGGCGATGAGCTGCAGTTGGTAACTGCCGGGGTCGGTCACGGTGAACGTGGGCTGTTGCTCGGTGCTCGTCAGGTTGGTGTTGGGGCCAGTCATTGCCCATCGCCAGCTGTCCACGCCCACGACGGTATCGGTCGAGAGGTCGGTCACTTGCACCGTCAGGCCGCCCACACAATCGGGGTAGCTGACCGCGAAATCCGCGTCGAGGTGGCGTTTGGTGATATGGATTTTTTGGAAAAACGTGTCTTGGCAGGTGCTCGAATTGTTGCCGAACGAGATGAGCGCGACGACGTATTCGCCCGTGTCGGGGTAGGTGTAAAGCGGCGAAAACGCGATGGACGTGGCCGCCGGGTTTTTGCCGTGCTGAAAATACCAACGGAAAAAAAGCGCGTCGGTGCTTTTGTTCTCAAACTTGACGGTGCGGGTGTCGCAGAGCACTTCGGGCGCGAAAAACGCGGAGGTCGGTTTGCCGCAGTCGGCCACGTTGTACTGGAAATCGCGGCGCGTGGTGGCGATGAGCGTGCCCGCCCGGTATTCTTCGACGCACACGCCGACGACGAAATTGCCGATTTTGTCCGGCACTCCGGTCAAAAAGCCCGTTTTCGGGTCAATTTTGAGCGGGTCGCCACCGAGCACGTTCAGGAGGTTGTACGGTGGGTCAATCCATTTCACTTCTTCGTAAGGGCCGGGGCCGGGCGGTTTGGGCTGAAAATTTTGCAAACTCGCCCCGACGTATGGCGTACACAGGCGGTACACGAGCGAATCGCCGTCGGGGTCGGTCGCGCCGTGGTCGAAGTCAATGGGCTGGTTGACGCAGATGGCCACCGGCGGCCACTGCCTGAACACCGCGCCGCCGTTGCATTCGAGGAGGGCCTGTTCCGTGATGCGGGCCGTGAACGAAGTGCCTGTTTCGGTGGGGTCGTAGATGTTTTTTATCAAGTTGTTGCGGCAGCAAATCTGGTACACGAGCGTGTAGCCGCCGGGCTTGAACGGGATGGTGAGCGTGTCGCGGTAGGTCGTGGTGTTCACGCAGACGTTGGGCGGCAGCACGAAGCACGGGTCGGCCAGCTGGACGGGCAGCGTGTCCACCACGCCTGTGTACGGCATGAGCAGCGTGTCGGCGATTTTCCAGTTGGCATCGTACAAGGCGACCCACGCGAAGGCCGTATCGAACCAGGGCACGCCCGTGTAGCAGTCGCGGAACACTTGCAGCGTCACCTCGTACTCGTTGTTGCCGAGGCAACGGTAGGTGACTTCGCCGCCCACGATGTGCGTGGCGCGGAGGGTTTGGAGCGAACAAAGGAGCAGGAATAGGAGTAGCAGTCTTCGAATCATGGCTCGGTCGGCGATTTAGTTGACAAGATTACGGCGTTCGGCCAAACGCTCCGGCAACGGCGACGGCTTTTGTGGAAAAATGGCCGGTTTGGCGGGTTTGGGCATTTCACCCCCCCCCCGGCCCCCTGAAGGGGGAGTGAGCATTTCCCACCGCCCCCCAAGGGGGAGTGAGTGGTAGGCCAAAC
>JBKBIC010000338.1:0-4086 GCA_046299435.1 Saprospiraceae bacterium | reverse complement strand
CCGCTTGCAAATCCGGCACGCGCATTGCTACATTTGTCCCGTTCCGCCAGAACAGTTTTTCTCACGCAGCCGAAAAGTCTCCTGCATCTCCAAGTCTGGGTAAAAAAAGGGTAGTCGCGCCTACCAGCCTCTGCGCTGCGTATGGCTGTTCTTGGCGGAACGTGCGGCTACCCGCTTTTCTTTTCACGCTAAATCGTTCCGCCAATGACAGATTCCAGCACCATTTCCCGCCGGCCGCTTGCCACCGCGGTCGTGGGTCTCGACAACAACGAGACCTGCCTGATGACCGCCCGGCACTGCCTCCACATCGTCACCATGCTCTGCCGCATCCACTCCCTCGATGACGAGGACGGCGAGGCATTGGGCACCATCGCCGCCATCGGCATCGAGCACATCGAGGCCGTTGAGCAGCGGCTCTTTCCATCGCAACCCCAAGCAGTCAAGAATTAGGGTCAAGTTTCGACGCAAAACCCAACCACCCAGAAAACCAACAGGCGCCACTCGGCCAAACCCGACAGGCCCCGGCATCGAAAGGTGCCGGGGCTTTGTCGTTGTGAAACCGCCCTGCTGACAACCGGGAAACTGGACGCGAAAAAACTTGCCCGGCTGACGCTCGAAGCGCGAGGCTTCGACCCCGAAGGCAAGTGGGTGGGTTTTGGCAAAAAATGAGGGAGACGAAAAAAGCCCGGCTGGATGACCAGCCGGGCGGTTTTGTTTTCAGGTCTTCCGTACTTCAATATCACCGATTCGGCCAAAATTGAAGTCAAACCGCTTCATGTCCTCCACCTTCTGCTCATGCGCGACATGGACATAAATCATCGTCGTTTCAATCTTTGAGTGCCCCATGATTTTTTGGAGCACATGGACTTTCCCGCCGAGCGCGAGGTAAACGGTAGCGAACGTGTGGCGCGAGACGTGGAAGGTGAGCAGCTGCGAAATCCCAGCCTCGCGCTGCACGACCTTCAATAGGCGGTTGGTCACCGCATCCGCCTTGCATTGAAAAATCTTATCGCGGCTGCGCGGAAGGTCATGTATGATTGACTTGGCGAGGTCAGAGAGCGGCACTTTCAGGACAGTACGGCTCTTGGCGGTTTTGTTCGGGCGAAACACCAACCAATCGCCGACGACTTCCTCCCACAGCAATTCCTGCACGTCGCAAAGCCGGATGCCCCCAGCAACACAACAAAACAGGAAATACCTCAGCACCTCCTGCGCTGCGGTCGGCAAAACGTCACGGTTGTACAGGTCAATCAGCGACTGCAACTCTTTGAGATTCAGGAAGTCGCGCTCTGTTTTAGCGTACCTGAACTTGAACCCTTCGTATGGGTTCTCGGCGATGATTTTGGCCTTGATTGCAGCATTGATTCCTGCCTGAATGAGCTTGTGCTGCTTGGTGATGTAGTTGACATCGAACCCTTTTCGGTGGAAAAACTTGTCGAGCCGCTCGGCGAACTCTGGTGTGAGTTCCGAGAACCGGACATCCTTCTGAAACTTCTTCAAGTTTCGGAGCGTCACGCCATAGGCATCGAGTGTGTTTGGGGCCTTCACGCCCTCAAAACTCGCAATCCACTTCTCGAAATAGTCCGTGAACGACGACTGGTTGCGCGAACCAGTGAACCGTTCCAAAAAGTCGAGCATCGTGAGCGTTCGCTCGACGATGAGCGCGTCGAGGAATATGCGCTGTGCCTTTGCCCGCGCCTGCTTAATTAGCAGGTTGACCTTCTCTGTCAAATCGCGGTCGCGTGGCACCGCGACCTCCTGTTTGCCCTCGTTGAAGCACTTGACCGGAACCGACACGCCCAGCGGCAAGAACTTCGCTTGCCCTCCAATCCGCACCCGCAAGGCAAGGGCAGCGGTGCCGTCCTTCTTCACCGCGTCCCGGCGGATGATGACCTTGTGGGTGTTGGCGTGTGTTTTCATTTTGTGTCGTTTTTGTGCCGTGATGCATCAAAAAAGAAGCCTGACAACCGATTGATTGTCAGGCTTTTGCTACTGTTTGGGCCTATGGTTGTGGAGCTGGCGAGAATCGAACTCGCGTCCGGACAAAGCGCCGCAACGCTTTCTACATGCTTATTTTCGGATTAGGTTTTCGTGTTCAGGCTTGGCTCCGAAACCGGCGCAACTGAACCTTATTCCCTGAATCTCGCCCGGCGGTCGGGACATCCCGACGGACTATCTCACTTTTTTGATGATACGCGGCGGAGTGTGTAGTGAGCATCAACTCGAAGAGGGGGACGCTGAGCGTGGCCCTCACGCGGCGCAAAGGCTTTCTAATTCGCTTGAATTAGGCAGCCATAGCATACTGGTATTCGCCAGTTGTTGGTCGAGCGTTGTTTTTTACGGAGTAACCGCTCATGCTCCGGCATGCTTACGAAACGTCATACTTTCCCGTCAATACCGGGCAGCCCCGTGTTTTTAGGAATGAGGGTTGAGGAATGATTTTTCAAATCCTCACTTACTCGAATCCTCAATTTTGATTGACCCAAACCGTCAATGAACTTGCCACAAAGAACCGACGACCCGCTGAAAAAGTTTTCCCCGGCCAAAAGTTTTTTCCAAGTGCCTCAATCCCTGAAAAAAGAAAAGGCTGCCGGGAGGGGCAGCCTTCGCTTCGTCGGTCAAGTTTGTGGCGTTTGTCACGCCAATTTTCCAATATCGCGGATGAGAATGGAATTGCGGTTGAAGTAGATGAGGTTGCTTTTGCGGAGGTCGTTCAGCACGGAGGTCACGGTTTGGCGGCTGGTGCCCGTCAGGTTGGCGATGTCCTGCTGCGTGAGTCGGTGTTTGACGAGGGTCTCGTAGCCCACACGCTTGCCCTCGCGCCCAGCGGTATCCACCAGAAAATCAATGATGCGCTCGCGGGCATCTTTCAGGATGAGGTTCGAGAGGCGTTCCTCGACCCGTTGCAGCCGGATGCTCATGTGTTGCAGGCACGAGAACATGAACCGTTGGTTGTGCTGCATCATGTGGTTCAAGTCGCTGATTTTCAGGGAGAAGTACTCCACTTCATCGTAAAGGGCTTGCGCAAAATCTGCACGCTTTGTCTCGCCGGCCAACGCCAAATCGCCGAACAGGGCATAGGGTTGGAGTATTTCTTTGATGACTTCGCGCCCGTCCGCCGAGAACGTCCCGGTCTTCAAGCGGCCCTTCATCAGGATGAAAATATGCTCGCTCGCCTCGTCGGGCATGAACACGAACTGGAATTTCGAGGTGCGGCGCAATTGGGCGAGGGCGGCCACCTGTTCGATTTCTTGTTGCGAAAGATTGGCGAACAGCGGCATCTGCGAGAAGAATTGAACTTTATCTCTTGTTTCCATAGGTGCAGCAGTTTTTGTGCTTAAAAGTTTGGTGCGGTACAGAAGAACGATAGGGCGTTGGGCATTCTTTGCGATACAAAAGTAGGTGGGTGGCGAGCCAGAAAAAGGGACAGTTTTAGGTGTTTGTCGGACTATAATTTTTTACAAAAAATTTTTCAAACCATTGATTTTCAATGTGTAGCAAAAACCGGCACTTGCAGGTAAAGTGCAGGTTAAGGCTCTGTAAAATTGCAAAAAAACGGATGCTGACGGCTCATCTTCGGAGCAATGCCGCGTACCGTGCTGCGATGCTCTCGACCGAAAACTGCCGCAAATCCACGCCGTGCAAAACCGGGGCGGGGTCGGGCTTGGGCGTTTCCAAAAACGAAATCCAGCGGTCGAAATCAGGATTGCAGACCACGCCGTCCACCACTTTTAGGCTCAAAAAGCTGCGAGATTGCTCAAAAAACGCCTCGAAAGGGTCGTTTCCCACGAACGATAGACTGACCACCGGGCGATTGGCAGCGAGGTAATCCACCGTTTTCGAGGGCAGCTGGAAGTCGGTCTGGTTGCCGATGTTGAGCAAAAAATCCATCTGCCGCATGGCCGCGAAAACCTCCGTGCGCGGGCGCAGACCATGCAACCGGATGGCTGGCTCGGCGGTCAGTTTCCCCAAAAATTCCGCCCGGATTTCGCCGAAAAAATGCACCCGGAGCCGCTCGCGCAGGTCGTGCCGCCGGGCAAACGTGCGCGACAGCAACTCCAAAAAAGCATCGGGCGTGCGCACGGG
>JBKBIC010000337.1:0-4147 GCA_046299435.1 Saprospiraceae bacterium | reverse complement strand
TTTTGATTGTAAGGCGTATTACCGGTTTTGGGCGTATTTTTTCGTTTTTTTTCATTGGTTTTTCACAAATCCTTGAAAATCCGCCAAATCGGTTTCAACCGCGTTCCAATCCTATGTAAATATTCGCAAAGCCTTGACCAATGAAATTTTCAAACGAGCACATTGATTTTTCCAACACCGAAATCGCGTTTTCGCACCTTTCGAACACCGAACTGCGGCGCACGGCGTGGCTCTTCAACATGATGAGCAAGCCGTTCTTGGTCAAATACGGGTCGCGGCTGGCACTTTGGGCCGTCGAAAACAACCTGCCGCTGGCCGAGCGCGTGGTGAAAAGCACGGTGTTCCGGCAGTTTTGCGGCGGCACGACACTGCTCGATAGCCAACCCGCCATCGAGCATCTCTGGAAATTCAACACGCTCACGGTACTCGACTACGGCGCGGAGGCGAAGGAAACGGAACTCGATTTCAACCACACGATGAACGAGAACATCCGGGCCATTGACTACGCCGCCCGCTCAAAGAGCATCCCGGTCGTCAGCACGAAAATCACAGGCTTAGCGCGGTTTGGTCTGCTCGAACGCATCCAAAACGCTGCCCAGCTCACCCGCGAAGAACTGGCCGAATACCGAAACGCCCTGAAACGCTTGGACGCGATTTGCTACACCGCCGCCGACCGGGGCATCTCGATTTTCATTGACGCAGAGGAAAGCTGGATTCAGGACGCGCTCGACCATCTCGTCTGGCTGATGATGCGGCGATACAACAAGAAGCGCGTCGTCGTGTACAACACCTACCAGATGTACCGCCATGACCGCCTCAAATTCCTCGTCGAAAGTTACGACCGCGCCCAAACCGAGGGTTTCCTGCTCGGCGCGAAACTTGTGCGCGGCGCGTACATGGAAAAAGAACGCGCCCGCGCCGCCGAAATGGGCTACGAAAGCCCCATCAACCCGACCAAAGAAGCCACCGACGATTGCTACAACACCGCGCTGCGTTTTTGCCTCGACCACTACGACACGATGGCCTGCTGCAATGCCAGCCACAACGCCGAAAGTGCCCTGCTCCAAGTCGAACTCATGGTACAAAAAGGCATCCCGCGCGACCACCCGAACCTGCTGTTCAGCCAACTCTACGGCATGAGCGACAATCTCACATTCAACCTCGCCAAAGCCGGGTTCCGCAGCAGCAAATACCTGCCCTACGGCCAAGTGCGCGACGTGATTCCGTACCTCATCCGCCGGGCGCAGGAAAACACATCCGTCACCGGCGACGTGGGCCGCGAAATGGCCTTGATAATGAAGGAAGTAAAACGTCGCAGGCTGTGATTGCCCCTCCGGCCGCAAGCCGTCAAAATCCCATTTTGATATTGACGTAAAAGCCGCTTTCGCCCCGGTCGTTGCGGCTCCACTCGATTTGCACGACGCGGGTGTAATAGCCCACGAAGTCCAGCCCGATGCCATGCCCGCTCAGCAGGCGGTTCGAGAGCGAGTTGTTGGCGGCGTAGTGCGGGTCGTTGGCGTAGCCGAAGTCGTTGTTCACCGCGAAATAGACCTTGATTGGGAAAATCTTGTAGGCTTTGAGCGGCATCCATTTGCCGAGGTTGACCGCCCGGTCGAAAATTTGGAAGTGCAGCCCGGTTTTGAGCAGCGCGAAATCAAGGCCGTCGGCCACATAGTATTCGTAGCCGCGCACATAATTGCCACCGTAGCCGAGGGCTTGGTTGTTGAAATACGGGATTTTCCGGCGCGGAAACGAGGTGCGTCCGACGAGTATCGTCTCCAAACTCAGTTTTTCCGAAAACGAAAAATACTTGTTGCCTTCCACCAGCAACCGGCCGACGCGCAGGTTATCGCTCGGCACGAGGCCGTTCACGCGCAGCTCGGCGAGGCCAAGCCAGCCGCGCAGTGGGTAGGGGCGGATATCGCGGCGGTCGCGCAAGAACTTGTAAATCAAGCTCCAATGTTTTTGCCGGGTGTCTCCGTGCAGGAAAAAATCGGGGTTCAGTTCGCGGGTGACAGAATCGGCCACTTGGTTTTCGTGGCGTTCGAGGGTGAGCGTGTGCCAAGTGAAAAGGCCCGGCCGCCACGTCAGGGCCGCGCTGCCCACCGTGCGCGTGGAAATGAACTCGTCGGGCGTGAACAGGAAAAGCAGCTTATCGTCGGCAGTCTTGTAAAAAGTCTCGCGCTGGCGGCTCCGCAGGAAGCTCGCCCGGATGCCCATCGTCTGTTTTTTGTTGATGCCGGGCCGGTCGTAGATGAACTCCGCCCGTTGCGCGTAGCCGAGCTGCACGGCGGCTTTGGCTTGGTCGCCTTGCCCGGTCAGGTTGAAATGGTAAAAATCAATCCCGTAGTTGACGCGCCGCAGGTCGCGGTCGAACTCGTGCCACCAGACGTTGAAATTGCGGTCGGCCAGCGAAAAAACCGGGAACGGGAACAGGTACCAAGCCTCGTCCAGCACCAGCAACAGCTCCACACAGTTGCCCTCCTGCCAGTTGCGGACGTTGATTTTGGCCTCGCTGAACAGGCCCGTGTTCATCAGGAAAAGACGGTTCCGGCTGAGGGCCGCGCCGAGTGCCGACATGAGCACCGAATCGCCAGGCGCGAGGTCGAGTTCGCGGAGGATGCGGGCGTTTTTGGTTTTGCGGTTGCCTTCGATTTTGATGTCGTCAATGTAAATATAGGTCGGCGCAGGCTCGGAAGTCTGCGCCGCGAGCACGAGCGGGCAGCACAACAGCAGCAACACGCGGAACAGATTGGTCAAAATCGTCATGGCTACGGCTTTCTGGGCAGCATCGGCAAAGGTAGTTTCGGGGCGTGTTCTGGCGGCGGGTGTTTTTGCCGGGCGAAAACGCCGGGCATGGGTACTTTCGCGGGCGCATTTTCTGAAAAAAGCCTCGCCCATGATTTTCGTGAAAAAATACTGGCTCGTCCTGCTGTTGCCTTTGCTGGCGGCCTGCGGCACTTCTTCGCCCTCGTCCAAACCCGAAACCAAAACCTCGCCGGGCAGTGCGCCCAAGTACACGGGCAAATTGCCGCTCGACAAACTGCGCCTGCCGCCGGGCTTCCGCATTTCGGTCTTTGCCGAAGGACTGACCAACGCCCGCTCGATGTGCCTTTCGCCGGGCGGCACGCTGTTCGTCGGCACACGCGGAGCGGGCAATGTGTACGCCCTGCGCGACACGAACGCCGACGGCGTGGCCGACCAACGCTTCACCATCGCCACCAAATTGCAGATGCCCAACGGCGTGGCGTTCCGCAACGGCAGCCTGTTCGTGGCCGAGGTGAGCCGCGTGCTGCGGTTCGATAACATTGAAAATCAACTGAATAGCCCGCCAAAGCCCGTTGTCGTGTTCGATAAATACCCGACCGACGAGCATCACGGCTGGAAGTACATCGCTTTCGGGCCGGACGGCAAACTGTACATTCCCGTCGGTGCGCCCTGCAATATTTGCGAGCCGACGAACCCGGTCTATGCCAGCATCACGCGCCTGAACCCCGACGGCACGGGCATGGAAGTGGTGCAGCACGGCATCCGAAACACAGTCGGTTTCACTTGGCACCCGGCCACCGGCGAGCTGTGGTTCACGGACAATGGCCGCGACTGGCTCGGCGACGACTCGCCCGCTTGCGAGCTGAACCACGCCCCGAAGGACGGCCTGCACTTCGGCTATCCGTACTGCCATCAGGGCGATTTGCCCGACCCGGAGTTCGGCGCAAAACGCCCGTGCAGCGATTTCGTGCCGCCCGTCCAGCGATTGGGGGCGCACGTCGCGCCGCTGGGCTTGGAGTTTTGCACCTCGAAAAAACTCCCGCAAGACCTTCAAAATCAGATACTTGTCGCCGAACACGGCTCATGGAACCGCAGCAAAAAGAGCGGCTACAAAATCGGCCTCGCCCGGCTCGACGGCAGCCGCTGCGTCAGCTACGAGCCGTTCATCGAGGGCTGGTTACTGCCCGGCGACGAGGTCTGGGGCCGCCCCGTTGACCTCGAATGGATGCCCGACGGCTCGCTGTTGATTTCGGACGATTATGCCGATGCGATTTACCGGGTCGTGTACGAAGGGCAGTTTTGAGTTTTAAGTGGTTAGTTGTCAGTTGCGAACAAATTGACAATCAACCACTTAGAAGCTGTTTGACTTGTTTTCCCA
>JBKBIC010000336.1:0-4160 GCA_046299435.1 Saprospiraceae bacterium | reverse complement strand
GATGTATTTCAGCAAGGTGTAAAAAATGGTACCGAATTTCTCGCCCGGCGCAAAGGGCACCCATTGCGTGCCTACGACCTTGACGTAGGGGTTGTTCATCAGTTCGAGCGGCGGCTCGCCGAACATCTCCGGCAGCACCGCCGATCGGATGCCGAAAAACACCAAAAACGCCCCGAACAGCCAAGCCGTGTGCCGCAAAGCCGCCCCGACCGACGCGCCCCGGAAGCACCACAAAGCCAGCGGCACGACGGCCACGAACGTCGCGGCATTCTCTTTGGACAACAGCGCGAGGAAAAACACGCCCGTCGCAGCCATGTTGAAAACCGACTTGCCCGTGTCGAAAGCCTTGATTGTCAACCACAAAGCACCGAGGCTGCCGAGCAGCGTGACGATTTCGTCGCAGCCTTTCACGTTCGCTACCACCTCCGTGTGGACGGGGTGCGCTGCAAAAAGCAGCGCAGCCATCCAAGCCACCATCGCCGCGTAGCCTGTGCCTCGATAATCACGCAAAAGCAGGAGCAGCGTCCGATAAAGCAGCAGGCAAGTGGCCGCAAAAAGCAGCACCGTCAGCAAGTGGAACGGCAGCGGGTTGTTGCCAACTGCTTGATACACAACGGCAAACATCGCCGACGTGAGCGGTCGGTAACGCCCGCCCGACACGAGGTTGGCCTTGCCCTCGGATTTGAAAAAGCCGAAAAAACTGTCCTTCGTGAAAATGTCGCTGATACCCGCGATGCCCCTTTGCGTGAACATATTGTCGGTGATGACAATCGCGTCGTCCTGCGCCCACTGGTGGCCGAGCGTGTTGGCGTACAGCAAAAAGGCGAACGCGAACAACAGCCAGCCTTGAAGCCGGGTGTTCTGGAAAAAAGGCGGGGCCTCGGTCAAGATGGCCGTTTCGGCAGCGGCGGTTTTCGGCGTGGCTGGGGCGGCGGGTTTGCGTGGTTGTTTTGCCATGATTTGGATGGAAGTCGGGCGGACGAATTGATTTTGAGGCGGTAAAATTAGTTCAACCCGCCAACTGTCCAATCCCACGAATCACGCCTCCACACCGAGCAAATTGCCCGCCCGCCGGAACGCCTTATACACGCCTTTGCCGAATTTGGAACCGCTAAAAACTTCCGTTTTTGCCAGTGTTTTGCGCTCGTCGGCAGGCAACTGGCTGAAATCGCGGCACTTGTCCGAGCAGCAGCCCGCGTACTTGGCCCGGCAATCCGGGCACTGGATGAAGAGGATGTGGCAGAATTCGTTGGCGCAGTTGGTGTGGTCGTCGCAGGGCTGGCCGCATTGGTGGCAATGCGCGATGACCTCCGGGCCGATGCGCTCGCCGAGCCGCTCGTCGAAGACGAAATTCTTGCCCCGAAATTTGTTGGGCAAACCCTCGGCCCGCACTTGCCGGGCGTACTCGATGATGCCGCCTTCCAATTGGAACACGTTTTTGAAACCCTGATGCTTCAAGTAAGCACTGGCTTTTTCGCAGCGGATGCCGCCCGTGCAGTACATCACCACGTTTTTATCTTTTTTATCTGCCAGTAAATCAACGACATACGGCAGCTCCTCGCGGAACGTGGCCACGTTGGGCGTGATGGCATTTTCAAAATGCCCGACCTCGCTTTCGTAGTGGTTCCGCATATCCACGAGGATGGTCTCCGGGTCGTCGGTCAGGCGGTTGAACTCGGCGGCACGGAGGTGGGTGCCGAAATTGGACGGGTCGAACGTCGGGTCGTCAATGCCATCGGCCACGATTTTGTCGCGGAGCTTGATGATGAGTGCGAAGAAGGATTTGCCGTTGTCTTCGATGGCAATGTTCAGCCGCAGGTTTTGGAAAAAATCAATGGTGGCGAGCGCGGTTTTGAAATCCTCGAAGCGGCGTTCGGGCACCGAAATCTGGGCGTTCACGCCCTCGGCGGCCACATAAATCCGCCCCAAGACCTCCGTTTCGGAAAAGAGCCAAAACAGGTGGTCGCGGAAAAAGCGGGGGTTCCGCAGCTGGACGTACTTGTAAAACGAGATGGTGATGCGCCGTTCTTGGCTTTGTTGCAGTTGCGCTTTGAGCTCGCGGCGGTTGACGCGGTTGTGGAGAAATCGTTTCTCCGGCGGGAATTTTTCTGTCATGTTTGGCTTTGCCCCGTCTTCCGTTTGCATTGCGGATGGGTGAAAGTGGCGGCGAAGGTAAGGCGACAAGCGGTGAGTTTTGGACTTCTATTTACTCCACTGCCCGGTTTTCTGCTTCGCCAAAAAAACGAACTCCGACGACCGCAAGGCGGCCGCCGGAGTTCTTGCAAATGGTTGATAGTCAGGCAAAAACCCGGACAAATCAACACTTATTCAGGTGATTATTCGACGCGGTTGACGACCAACTTGACCGTGCGGCGCACGCCGTTGGCGGCGGTCACTTCGACACCATAGAAGCCGCTGCCCAAGCCTTCGATGCTGAGTTCGACGGCGTTTTCGGGTGCCTCGGCGATGTCAAACGTCTTGGCGACGCTGCCCAGTTGGTTGTACATCGTGATGCGGATGGGTTGTCCTGCAAACTGGCTGACATCCATCCAGACCTTGTTGGCGTTGGCCGGGTTCGGGTAAATGTCGAGCGAGCGCGTGTCGGGCATCGTGACTTTCTCAATCGAGGAATAGCGTTCGGTGCCGTCGGTCAATACTTCGCGGACGCGGTAGAAGTTGTCGCCCTTCAGCGGCTGTGCGTCGTTGGTGCTGTGGTACTCGGTTTCGAGCGTGTTGCCCGTTGCGTTGACCATTTTGATGGGCGTGAAGTCCGAGCCGTCGGCGCTGCGCTCCACCACAAAGTAGTTGGCTGCGACTTGGCCCGTGCGGCTAACCCATTGCAAATCAGCGGTTTGGCCTTTGCGGAAGGCGTTGAACGTCAGGCCCTCGGCTTGTGCTAAGCCGCCATTGGTGCAAGACGGACAGTTGACTGTGCCGGGGCCGCAGGCCGCCGTCGTTGCTGCACCGCTCAGGCGGATGTTGATGTCGCCAGAGTTGAAGGTCAGAATCTTATTGGACGGGTGGCTTTGGATTTGGACGGTGAACCAGCCGCTCGCGCCGAACTGGCTGCTTTCGTTCAAATTCGCACCTACGCCCACTTGGAAGGCCGGGCCTGTCTTGGCAATTTTCAAAACCGCGCCTGCTGCATCTTCTTGGCCGGTCAATGTCCCGCAGTAGGAGGTGTAATAGTACCAGTTGCCCGCGCTGATGTTATAGCAATCGGCGGTCTTCGGGCTGCCGGACGGCGCGACGAAGGTGCGGCCACAGAAGTTGATGCTCACTTGGAACTTCACTTTCGAGAGCGAGTTGTTCGTTGCCAAGCCGGTCATCGTGACGGTGCCGTCGGCGTTTTCCACAAACGTGCTGCCGCTGATTTTAAAGTACTTGCTGCTTTCGCTGGATGAGCCGGGCCACTTGGCGTTGAGCCAAATGCCGTAGGTCTGGCCGCTGTAGCAGTTGGTACCATCGTTTTTCTCGACGCTGTTTTCGACTGTGCGGGTGATGGTGCAGACGGGCGGGATGGTGAAATTGCCGCAAGTCGTGCCGTTTTCAAACTTGATGCCCTCGATTTTGACGGAGCCAAACTGGTTGCCCGGCGCAATCGGTTGCGAGCAAGAAGTATGGAACTTGATGTCCTGCAACAGCGTACCGCTGGTGCTGTAAATTTTCACATAAGTATCGGCATCCAGACGGGTTGCGCCGCCGTTGGCAGCTCGGATGGTGAAAAGGCCGTTGAGCGCGACGGTGCCATCAAACCATTTTTTGCTGCCAGTGGAGTTTTGGGCAACGATGCGGACGGATGTGGCCCCGTTCGGGTTGCCGGAGCAGCTGACTTTCGAGGGGTCTTGTGTGTGTGTGGTCGCGCTGCAGCTTTGACCGGTGTATTTCAGCGTGATGTCGGCGATTTTCGAGCCATTACAGCAATCTGTCACGGGCGGGGGCGTGGTGACGACGACGTTGAAACAGCAGTTTTGCAGGTTGCCACAAGCATCGGTCACTTGGAAACAGACCTGTGTGGTGCCGACGGGGAAGCTGCTGCCGCTGGCTGGGCCGCTGGTGCGTACCACGCTCAGGCCACCTGCCGGGCAAGTGGTGGTTCCGGTGGGGGTCGTGTAGGTCACGACGGCACTGCCGGTGGTCGTAGTCACCGAAATATCCGG
>JBKBIC010000335.1:0-4163 GCA_046299435.1 Saprospiraceae bacterium | reverse complement strand
GTGGGCAATAGAAAAGTAAAAGGCGTGGAATTGTCCACCGATGTGGCAACAGCCAAGTTTTTTGAACAACACGGCTTTCGGCACATCGAAACAATTGTTCGGAACATTCCGAATAAACGAATGCCAAAGGAAAATAGTCCAACCAATGAGACCGGGAAAAAAGACACCACGATGAACCATGAATACATCGTGACAATGGCCCGTTAGCGAAAACTGCCCACTGATAAAAACTGGGATAGTTTTTTCAAAACTCCAACACGAACCGCGCACCCGCGCCCGGCACGGAGGCCACGCGGATATTGCCACCATGCAGCTGCATGATTTGTTTGGATAGACTGAGGCCCACGCCCGTACCACTCTCTTTTGTGGTGAAAAACGGGATGAAAATCTCCTCCATCAATTGCGCGTCAATGCCGGTGCCCGTGTCGGCCACTTCGATGAAGGCACGGCCGGTTTCGCTGGTACCGGATTTTATGGTGACGAGTTTTGGGTTTTGTCCAAAGGACTCCTCTCGGAGAGTTTTGAGCGAGGCGCCGTCCGCCGATTCGATGGCCTCGCGGGCGTTTTTGACGAGGTTTATCAAAATCATCTCGATTTGTTCGGGGTCGGCGGTGAGCATCAGGCCGTCGGGTTCGAGATGGGTTTCGAGGGCGATGCCCGCGCTTTTCAGGCTGGGGCCGAGCAGTTGGGCGATTTTGTCGAGCAGTTTTTTGACCGGGAACTCCGTCGGCTTGGGCTTGGGCACGGCTGAAAACTGGCGGTAGGCATCCACAAAATTCATCAGGCCCCGGCTGCGGTCGGCCACGAGGTCAAGGGCTTCGTCGAGGTCGGTGAGGGCGGCGGCGTTGTCGGTGTTGCGCGGAAGTTCCTCTTTTACAATGGTTTGCATGGTGCCGATGAGCGACGCTATGGGCGCGACGGAGTTCATGATTTCGTGGCGCAGCACACGGGTCAGGTTTTGCCAAGCCTCCAATTCCTTGCTTTGCAGTTCGGGGAAGATGTTTTGCAACGTGACCAAGCGCACGGGCTGGCCGCGCAGCACGAGCGCCGCGCCTTGCACGGCAAGTTGGCGGCCCGGTTCGGGTTGGTAAAGGGCCTTGCCTTTGCTTTTTAGGTTGCGGAGGAGTTGGGCGAGTTCACGGTGGTTGTCGGGCAGGTCGGCAATTTGCCGGAGGCGGTAGATGCCCAGAAGTTGGAATGCGGCGGTGTTCGAGAGGAGCAAATTGCCCGTTTGGTCGAAGGCCAAAACGCCCGTGCTCAGGTGCTGGACGATGGTGTGCAGGAATTGCAGGTTGGCCTCTTTTTCGGCGCGGGCCTGCCGAAAAGCCTCCAAAACCTCGTTGAACTGGCGGTTCAGCTCGGTGAAAGTCTCGCCTTTGAGGTTGTGGGTGGAGTAGCGCACTGCGAAATCCGAGTAGCGCACGCTTTCGAGGAAGCGCGAAATCTTGCGGTTCGCGTCGGTGACGTAATAGTGCAGGTTGAACACCATGCCGAGCGCGAGGCCGAAAATCAGCGCGGCCCCCAGCCAAGTGCCCGCCTCGCCGACTGCCGCCCAGCTTGCGGCCAAGATGAGCGCGGTCAGCACCGCGACGCGCCAAGAAATGCCGAGGATGAAGCGGCGCATCAGCTGAAAATCTTTTCCAATGGGATGTGGATGTCGAGGTTGGGGTCGTGCAGCGTGTCGGGGGCGTGGAAAGGCTGGTATTGGCCGGGCGCGGCGAACACATAAATGGTCTTCAAAGAAGGCAGCACAACCCAACAGGATTTTACGCCAAAATCAAAATACACCTCTGTTTTGTCGAGCAGGGACTGCACACTTTGGCGGGGCGATAGGATTTCGACGGTCAGGAGCGGGGCTTCGCTGACTTTGATTTCGTCGTGCAGCCAGTCAATTTCCTCAATGGGTAGCAGCGCGATGTCGGGCGTGGATTTTTCGCCGGGCGTGTTGAGCGTGAGCTCGGTGTAGCCTTCAAATCGACTACTGTAATTGTTGTCCAGAAAAACGGCGAGGCGTTTTTGAACGAGGGCGTGGATTCTGCTTGGCATGGGTTTTCCGCGTTCGATTTCGTAATCGGTCAGGGTGGTTTCGGGAAAAACTGCTACTTCCATGTGCAATGGGATTTGTTCAATTTGTGGCAAATATAGGCCCACGCAGAAGTAAACCCGCCACCGATTTATAGTGTGCCCGCGCCCGGAACTTTCCGCCGCAAAACCTCATTTTCGCCCCTGTTGCCGCAGCCAAAACGGCGGCCACACTTTCAAAATGGAAAACCACGATGCACTTTTCGAGGCCAACCGCGTCGGCTGGAACCTCAAAGCCGAAGTCCACCAAACCGCCGAATTCTACGACCTCGAAGGCTGGAAAAAAGGCGGCACCAGCCTGCAAAAGATTGAATTAGAGGAAGTTGGCTCGGTGGAAGGCCGCTCGCTGTTGCACCTGCAATGCCATTTTGGGCAGGATACTTTGTCGTGGGCGCGGCGCGGCGCAGAGGTGACGGGCGCGGATTTTTCAGAAAAGGCCGTCGCGCTGGCCCGCCAGCTGGCCGCCGAAACCGGGCTGCCCGCCGAGTTTGTGTGCTGCAATGTGTACGATTTGCCGAAGCACTTGGACGGCCAATTCGACATTGTGTTCACGTCCTACGGCACCATCGGTTGGCTGCCGGACTTGGAGCGGTGGGCGCAGGTCGTGGCGCACTTCCTGAAGCCGGGCGGCTTTTTCTACATCGTTGATTTTCACCCAGTTGTGTGGATGTTCGACGATGAAATGACGCACCTGAAATACCCGTACCACAACACGGGGGCCATCGAAACCGAACAAACTGGCAGCTACGCCGACCGATACGCGAACATCTCGTACAAAGAATACGGCTGGAACCACAGCCTTTCGGAAGTCGTCAACGCATTGATTCGCAACGGGTTGCGTATCGAATTTTTGAACGAATACCCGTATTCGCCATACAATTGTTTCAGTCGCATGGCGCGCGGCGGCGACGGCAATTACCGGATTCAAGGGCTGGAAAACATCATCCCGATGGTTTATTCAATCAAAGCCAGCAAACCATGAAACACATTGCCAATCAATTGCTTGCGCATTGCCGCCGGGTGCCGCGCAGCCTGCGGCAACTTTCGGAAACGGACTGGGCGCACCGCCCCGCGCCGGGCAAATGGTCGAAAAAAGAAATCATCGGCCACCTGATTGACTCGGCGGCCAACAACCACCAACGTTTTGTGCGGGCGCAGCGCGACGAGCGTCCAATCGTCAGCTACGCACAGGACGATTGGGTGCGGATTGAGGATTTTCAGGCCGCCGATGCGCGGCAGTTGCTGCGGCTTTGGGAAGCCTACAACCGCCATTTGGCGCACGTCATCTCGAAAATCCCGCCTGAAAACTTGGCAAAACCGCTCGTCATGGGCGGCAAAGAAGTCACGCTGCAATGGTGCGTGGAGGATTACTTGCGGCACTTGGAGCACCACTTGGCAGGGATGAGGGATGAGGGATGAAATTTCATCCCTCATCCCTCATCGTTTATCGCGTGAGTGTGATGCTGCCAGTGAACAGCTCGTTTTTCCCGTCCACGAATTCGATTTCGGCAGTCCAGACGTACACACCCTTGCTGGCGGGTTTGCCGCGCCATGTGCCGTCCCAGCCGTCGGTCGGGCCGGGTATGGTGGAGAGGTTTTTCCCGAAATACACCATGTCGCCCCAGCGGTCGAACACGCGCACCCAGTTGATTTTCACGGCGGAGGACGGGTCGGGGAAAATGTTGAAACGCCCGTCCTCGTCGTCCGCGCCGGGATGGAAAACATTGGGCACGAAAACGTGGCGCGTCGGGTCAACGAGCACCAGTACCCAATCGCTCAGGTGGCAGCCTTCGGGTGTCCAAGCCTCGACTTTGAAGCGCGTCGTGCCGTCGGGATGCACCCAAGTTTCGAGCTCGTTCGGCTCGGAAAAGAGACTCGCGGGCGACCACGCGACGGAATCCACGCTCAAAAAGCCCGTATCCAA
This sequence comes from Saprospiraceae bacterium, assembly GCA_046299435.1. GTDB lineage: Bacteria > Bacteroidota > Bacteroidia > Chitinophagales > Saprospiraceae > M3007. The sequence goes on along the minus strand of JBKBIC010000335.1, from coordinate 157 downwards.
TGGACGCAGCAACACCGAATCGCCGAGCGCGATGATAGAAATTGTGTCCGGGTAATCGAGCGTAGCCGACGACGATTCGGGCACGACGATGCTCGTGTCCAATGTGCAAAGGCCGTCCGTCACTTGCAGGCTGTACGTCCCGGCGGTCAGGTTGCCT
>JBKBIC010000334.1:0-4207 GCA_046299435.1 Saprospiraceae bacterium | reverse complement strand
GCCGCTCCGCCACGCCGAATGGCACGGTTGTACGCCGACCGACCTTGTTTTCCCGTCGTTTATGTTAATCATCGGGGTTTCGATGTGGTTGTCTTATGAGAAATTAGACCATCGGCTTTCCGCTCCGCTTGCCCTAAAAATCCTGCGCCGCACAGTAATCCTGTTTGCTATTGGCTTGATACTCAACAACTTCCCGTTCCTCTGGAAGAATTGGGACACTTGGCGCATCATGGGTGTGCCGCAACGCCTCGCGCTTGGGTATTGCTTCGCCTCGTTCATCTGCCTGCTTGTGCCCCGCCGGTTCTTGATTTTCGTGGCGGGCGGCCTGCTGCTTTTGTATTGGGGATTGCTGCATTGGCTGTTCATCGCGCCCGTCGGCGGGCCGTATGATATCGAATCCAACGCGGTGCTCACGCTCGACCGCGCCTTGTTTGGCGTGAAACACCTGTGGCACGGCGACCGCATCCCGTTCGACCCCGAAGGCGTGCTGAGCACGCTCCCTGCCATCGTCACGGTCATATTTGGCTGGATTGCGGGAGACCTCATTGCCCGCCGACAGACCCAGAAAGACCTCCTCGTGCGCGATTTGTTGGTGTATGGCATCGCGTTGGGCTTTCTTGGCTTGGCGTGGGACCTGTTTTTACCTATCAACAAAAAACTCTGGACGAGCTCGTTCGTGCTCTACACGGGCGGGATTTCCATGATTTTGCTGGCAGGCAGCGTGTGGCTCATTGACATCCAAAAAGTGCGGAGCGGCACAGGGCTTTTCCTGCCGTTCGGCTCCAATCCGCTGTTTGCCTATGTCCTGTCCGAAGCCCTGCTCCTGATTTTATTTGCCGTCCCAATCGGCCACGCCAATGCCCAAGTGTGGATTTACCAGACGGTTTTCAAGCCGCTGGGCGACCCGCAATTCTCCTCTTTTCTGTTCGCACTCGTGTATATGCTCCTTTGTTGGCTGATTTGCAGGGCTTTGTACAAGCGAAAAATTTACATCAAAATTTAGTGGCAGGCGGTTGACGGCAGACGGTACTGCGGGCACCCGTCGCCGTCCACCGCCTGCCGTCAACTTTCCACCGCAAAAATGAACCGCCGTTCTTTTTTCAAACAAACAGGCCTCGGCATGGCTGCCATCGGCCTGCCAGCGTCAAAAATCTTGGCCGAAATGCCGGAAACCAAACCATTCGGTAAACCCCACCTGACCAAACCGCCGCGCTTGCGCGAGGGCGCGACCGTCGGGTTGATTGCACCGGCCAGCCCGATTTCGGACGAGAAATACCAAAAAGCGGTGGAAAACCTGACCCGCCTCGGCTTTGTCATCCGCGAAGGAAAATCCCTCCGCGCCCGAAACGGCCACCTCGCCGGCGCCGACGCGGAGCGGCTGGCGGATTTGCACTGGGCTTTTTCCGACCCAGAAGTGGAGGCTGTGTGGTGCGTGCGCGGTGGCTACGGCTGCACGCGGCTGCTGCCGGGCGTTGATTTTGGGCTGATTCGCCGGAACGCCAAACCGTTCATCGGCTACTCGGACGTGACCGCGCTGCACCTTGCCATCGGCAAAAAGGCGGGCTTGGTCACGTTTCACGGGCCGGTCGGCGCGAGCGATTACACGGATTTCACGCTCAACCATTTTCGGCGGGTGTTGATGTTGCCTTCGCCGCGCCACGAAATCGCACTGCCCGGCGAAGGCGACATTTTGCTCGGCGACGAATACCGTCCCGAAATCATCACCGCTGGGCGAGCCGAGGGCCGGTTGACGGGCGGCAATCTTTCGCTATTGGCCGCACTGGTCGGCACACCATTTTGCCCGTCGTTCCGGGGAAAAATCGTATTCATCGAGGAGGTGGGCGAGCAGCCATACCGCGTGGATAGGCTGCTGACCCAGCTGCTGCAAGGCACCGATTTGGCGCAGGCGGCTGGCCTCGCGCTCGGTGTTTTCGCGGATTGCCAACCGAAACGCGAGGAATTCTCGCTCACGCTTTCGGCCACGCTACGCGACCGGCTCGGCGGCCTCGGCATCCCGGTCGTGTACGGGCTGCCGTTCGGGCACATTTCCAATCAGGCGACGCTGCCCTACGGCACTTGGGCGGAATTGGACACGGAAAAAGGGCGGCTGGTGCTCGTGGAAATGGGGGTTGGGAAAGGTTGAAATCGGCATTATGCTTTTTTGTAAAAGGCGAGCAACCAGAAGTGTAGAAATCTCAAAAAACAAAAAATGTTAATCTTGGGCATTTCGACTTTTGCCAACTTGGATGCTGCAGGTATCCAGCCTATTTTGAAGCCGTTTTCAGGACGTTCTGCTTTATCCCAAACCGTCCCGCTCATGCTGCCAAGTATGGAAAATCTATTGTTCGGATAGATTAGGGGCACTTCAATCAACTTTCACACGATTTTTTATGAAACCAATTCGCTCGTTCTCCACGCGCTTTTGCGTGGGGGCACTCTCTGTACTCATTTTTAGCCACAAAAAGTTTAATATAGGGGGGGCTCCGCGCTGCGCGGGCTTGCCTTCCTCATACCATTCATGCTCGCCTCCAATCTCAGGTCTCAAACGGGCTGCGACTGCTCAGAAACTGGCCTGGACATTGGCAGCAGCAGTCAACCGACCCAAACCCACCTTTTGTCTGCACTGATAGCCACGGCCGGCACCCCTTTGGGCACAAGTTCTTACTCTGGGTGTATGCGTGTATGGGGTAATCTTGTGGTGGACGTGGATTACACTTTCAATGGTGTCCAAGCAATTATGAGAAGAAACTCACAAATCACCGTGAACGCGGGTGTTCGCTTGACCGTCGTTGGCGGGGAATATCGAGGCTGTGACCGCCTGTGGCGTGGCTTCAACATCGCAGGTGAGATGCACATGACCGGAGCTTGCACAGTTCGGGATGCCCAGCAAGCATTGGTTTTCCAGCATCAAAGCTTCGCGCACATCGTCGGGAACACTTTCTTGAACAACCATGACGGCATCGTCGTCGCAGGGGCTTCGGGGCAGCCTGACATATTCGTTCGGGGCGATTTGCTCATCCCCGACCCATCCAATCCAACTGGCCCGCCCATCAACAGCGGACTTCCCCAAATCGCGGACAATTCATTTGTCGGCACCGGCTCGTTGCTGCCGAACGTGGACGGCCAACCTATCGGAGACGGGCTGGCACGGTATGGCGTTTGGCTTAGGAGAGTAGCTTTTTTTGTCGTTGGCTTCGACAACCTTGCCTCCAACTCATTTGAAGGCTTGAGGCAGGCTGTCCGGGCAGACAATGCAAATGCGGCTCTCGTCTCAAATGCCGTAGTCCAGAACGTGGGGCGCGACCAGTACCCTGCCATCGAGGTATCGAACAGCGATCCCTTTGTTATGCGCCTGTTGCGGATGACCACCGGAATATTCACGGGCGTAGAGGTCGTAAATACCCAATCGGCTGTTGCCAACAGCAATATAACTGCCACTCAATATGGTATCCACGATAGGGGTAGTGTGAACAAGCGTTTCGTGGTGACGGCCTGCGAAGTGGATGCCCATATCGCTATTTGGGCAGAAAACAAAGCCATCAGCGGTAGCCTGCCCGACCCAACGCAGGAAAATGTGCAAATCGAAGGCAATCTCATCAATGCACCGGACAACGAAACTTCCCCACTTCGATTGGAAGGTGTGTTGCTGACCAACAATACTGCCCCGACATGGGTACACGACAACGACATCAGCGATTACCGTTTCAACATACACATCATCAAATGTGCAGGTTCGGGCGGGGTGGTCGAAGGCAATTATGTGCATAATGAATGGAGACAGATTCACGCCGGGCTATTCATCGAAAACACCCGAACCTACCAGTTCGTGGATAATCAAGTAGAAACCACTTTTCAAAGCACGACAGGAAACGACGGCTTCAACGTGGCCGCTAGCCCACAAAACCTATACTGCTGCAACTCAATTGACGGTCAGGCCCGTAGTGTGTTTTTCACTGGGATTTGCAGCAACACAAAACTGAGGAATACCCAGTTTCTGCAAGGCTTTACCGGATTGATGATACAAAACGGCCAGATATCACAACAACTAAACCCCGGTAACTCGTGGCCTGCCGGAAGCTGGCCGACTGGGTATTCGACAGATGCATTTTTCGGGGGTACTGCTCTACAACTCACTATGGTTTGTCTGAAAAATAGTTGTCATCGTACTTTTGGGGATGAAACGGTCCGAATTAACCGACAGCCATTG
>JBKBIC010000333.1:0-4228 GCA_046299435.1 Saprospiraceae bacterium | reverse complement strand
ATTCTCACCGTCTCACATTCTCACCGTCTCACATTCTCACCGTCTCACATTCTCACCGTCTCACATTCTCACCGTCTTTTTTTCACGGTGAACACCCGCGAGACGTTGAACCCGAAGCGGATGCCGCTGAAAAAGTTGCCGTCCGCGTCTTTGCCGAACCAAGGTTCGGAAGTCTCCGTGATGAAACTTTTGTAGTTCATCGGCGCGGAATTGGTGAAATGCAATTGGAAAACGTGCCCGCCTGTCTCGATGTCGAACCCGATGGAAAGCGAGTTTTCGTAGTCGCTGACCAACTGGCCGGGCAGGACGTGGTAATACTCCGCGTTCAAGGCCACGCGCTTCGTGAGTTTGAAACGGCCCGCTGCCCCGATGGCGAACACGTCGTTTTTGTCGTCGGGCGAAAGCGTGAGATTGCGGTGGACGAGCGTGGGCATCAGTTGCAGGCTGAACGCATTGCTGAACTTGCGCCCGAGGAGCAATTGGTGCGTGTAAAAAAGCCGCGAGCTGAATTTGTTGTCGCGGTCGGGGTCGTCAAATTTTTCCGTAACGATTTGAGCGTCAACTAAGTAGGTCAAGGTCACGGGCATATAACGTTTGCCGGTGGACTGGCGCAGGAGCTTGTATTTGGCGAAGCCGTCAATGGTTTTTTCGTAGCTGTTGCGCCCGAAGCCGACCATCAGTTGCGGTGTGATGCCGTAGTCCAACCCGATGCGGATTTCGGCGGCATCCAACCCGAACACATCGTACACGCCCTGCCGCAGCGGGCCGAATCGGTGCGAAATCTTAAAATCCAGCACGCCGGGCGCGGTGTTTTCGATGGAATGGCCGTTGATGACGCGGTTCGTTTTGAAGCTCGCGGTGGCGTAATCGGTCGTTTCCTCCTCGCCGAGCAGCGAGAGCAGGTCGTCTTGGGCAAAAGTAGGGGCGGCCAAAAACAGCGCGGCCAACGCAGAGAGGAGCAGTTTTTTCATGTCTTTTTTGGATTTTGGATTTCAGCATCGCACCAAAGGCACGACTTCAAAATCATTTCACTTCCACGCAGCGGTCGAGTTGCACGTCCAAGTTGAGGCCGATGCACTTGCCTTTGAGCGTGACGGTTTCGCCCGGCGCGAAGGTCGTGCGGGTGTGCTTGGAAAGCGGGTCGAGGGTGCAAGCCACGCCGAAAGTGGCCTCCGGCCCGGCCTCCAGATTGATTTTGGTGGTGCCGTCCGCGCCGGTGCTGGCCTCTTTGACCTTGCCCGTGACGGCGACGGTTTTGCCCAAATATTTGGCATTGGCTGCCGCCTCGTCTTTTTCAAAATCGGCGAACATGGTGGCCGCGTCCGCCGTCGCGTCGGCTTTGGCGGTCGCCATGTTTTCATGGGGCTTGTTCCAGAGGTAGTAGCCGACTGCGCCGCCGATGACGGCTGTCGCAAGCACGAGGTAGAGCAGCTTTTTCATGTCAAATGGAAATTTATCTGGCGGATTTTATGCCCACCTGAAAAGTGATAAATGGTTGTGGGTCAGTTGTTTGGCGCACCTGCATTGACCCAAGCCCGGATTTTATCGCGGTTGCAATCGGGCATCAAGCCCGTCGGCGGCATGGGTGCGCTGGCATCGTTCGTGCGGCCCACCAACTTGCCCTCGTCGGCGGCGGTTTTCACGTTTGCGTAATTGTCGAGATATGGCTCTTGGTTGCCAGCGGGGCTGTGGCAGGTGGTGCAGTTGTTGGCGAGCAGGGTCTGGATTTCGGAGCTGTACCGCACGCCCACTGTGTCGCAGGCGGTGCCGTAGAGGTCAACTTCGTTGTCGTAATAGCAACCCTGTTGCGTGGCTGTGACCAAGCCGAGCAGAAGCAAAAACACGAGCGGTGCGGCGTATTTCATGCGGTTAAAAATGTGGCGTTGAATTTTTGTAGATGATTGTGTGTCAGTTGTTTGCGGCTCCGGCATTGACCCAAGCGCGGATTTTTTGGATGCTGCAATCGTCCAGTTTCTGGCCGTTTTTGGGCATCCAATTAACCGGGTGCGTGATGACGGAGAGCAGTTTGCCCGACTGTGCGATGGCTTTCACGCCTGCGTAATCGGTCAGTTTCACGCCGCCAGCTGGAGCCGTGCCGCTGTGGCAGCCTTGGCATTTGGCCTGCACCAGCGGCTGGACAAATGTAGAAAACTTCACAGCCGAGGTGTCGCAGCCCGCCGCGTTTTCGTCGCAGCGGTTGTTTTGTGCCCCTTGCGCAATCCATTTGGCAATCAAATTCACTTGGTCGAAGGTCAGTTTTTGGTTCGGCGCGGGCGGCATCCGCTCGTCGGGGTCGTTCAGGACGAGGACTTCCATGAGTTCGTTTTTGGACCAATCTTGGTTTTTCACGCCCTTTACCGTGCCCATGAGGCTTTCGTAGGAGACCAGAATCACATCTTTTTCGTGGTCTTCGGTGTTGTGGCAGGTCGGTTTGGAGCAATTAGATACGAGCAGCGGCAGCACTTGGTTCTGGAAATACACCGTGTCGGGGCTGCACGGCATACCCGTGACGGGCGTGGTGTCAATCGGCACATCGGTCGTGTCAATCGGGTCAATCGGCCCGCCACCGACGATGGGGTCGTGTTTGCAGGCAGGCATGAGCAGCGTCAGTGCGACGAAAACGAGGCAGGCAACAAAGGCAAATCTTTGCATGGAAAATGGTTTGTGGTCGTTGGGCGGATGGCGGCGCGGCGAATTGCCACAAGAGCGTCAAAACCGCCCGCTGCCCGAAAACAGGATGCCGACAAAGGTAAATTTCGAGGCAAACGAACGGACATTTGCCGCCCTGAACTGGAAAAAACTCTACCTGAACATGGAAAAAACGGACTGGAAAACTGTAGTAAAACGATTCGGCATCGCCGGTTTTTTGTTCTTTCTCGTCAAAGGCTTGGTGTGGTTGGCCGTGTTTTTTGGGGCTGGCAAATTGCTCTGCTCTTGAAAAACTTTTTGTTTTTAAACAAACAATGTTTTTTAGGTTTGCGGGCGGTTTAGTCGGTCAGTGGGTCAGTTGCATGATTCAATTCGACTGCCGCGACAGACCGACTAACTGACCAGCTGACTAAACCGACCAACTTTTCACCAAATTTTTTAAGTTATGAAAGTGCTTAAAATCCTGCTTTACATCGCGCTTGGCATCGTCGTGTTCCTCGCCGCCGCCGGGCTTTTCGCCAAAAAAGACTACCACATCGAGCGCAGCCTCGACATCAAGGCCCCGAAAACCATCATCGCCGAGCAAGTCACTTGCTACAAAAACTTCCCGAAGTGGTCGCCATGGCAAGACATTGACCCGAACATCAAAGTCTCCTACTCCGAGACCGATTGCCAAGTCGGGTCGTCCTACGCATGGGAAGGCAACGACAACGTGGGCACGGGCAAAATCACCACCACCGCCATCACACCCGACCGCATGGAAATGCGGGTTGACTTCCTCAAACCTTGGGAAGCCACCTCGCCCAGCTTCATCAGCTATGTCGAAAAAGACGGCGTGACCAAGACCACTTGGGCTTTCGATATGCACGTCGGCTTTCCGTGGAACGCCCTCGCCATGTTCACCGACATGGACGCAGGCGTTGGCAAGGACTACGAAAAGGGGCTTGCACGGCTCAAAGCCCTCTGCGAAGAGTTGGCCGCCCACCCGAAATATCGCGGCTACGAAGTGGCCGAAGTTGACCTGCCGACGCGCTATTATTCAGGTATCCGCAAGACGGTGGCCTTCGCCGATATGGGTAAGTTTTTTGAGGAAAATATGCCGAAAGCAGCCGAATTGACCCAAAAAGCGGGCGGCACGATTGCCGGCCCGGTTGCCGGGCTTTTCTGGTCTTACGACGAAACCACCATGAAAAGCGACTGCGCCGCAGCCGTGCCTATCCCGGAGGCCAAGAAACTCGGCGGCGGTGTGCAAGTGTTCACGGTCGGCGGCGGTAAGGCTGCGGTCGTGGACTATTACGGCCCTTACGAAAAGACTGGCGATGCCCACTATGCCATTGACGACTACCTGAAAGCCAAAGGCTTGGAGAGCATCGCGCCATCCATCGAGGAATACATCACCGACCCAATGGTGGAAAAAGACACGGCCAAATGGCTCACCAAAATCATCTACCTCGTGAAACCAAAGGCACCAGAGGTGCCGAAATGAGTTGAAGAGGGGAAGGGGTTTAAATTTTTAGGGGGGGCGGAATCAAGCGAGCGGGCCGGCGAATTTTAAAACCGTGCCCGGGGGAACATTATA
>JBKBIC010000332.1:0-4235 GCA_046299435.1 Saprospiraceae bacterium | reverse complement strand
TCAAAAAACCCGGCCCGGGTGTAATAGCCCACCCCCCTCTTTATTTAAACCAAATCTTAAACTCTTGCCCTCTCTTCAACTTATTTCAAAAGCGTCACGTCGCCCTTGCTCACAAATTCTTCGCCATCCACACAGAGGGCTTTCAAATACCAGCCATATGAATCGGGCGTGAGTTCTTTGCCTTTATAGGTGCCGTCCCAGCCGTTGTCCATCGGGTTGTTTGTCTCAAAAACTTTCTCGCCCCAGCGGTCGAACACCGCGAAATACACCTCTTTGATGTTCATGCCGCGCACCATGAAGAGGTCGTTTTTCCCATTGTTGTCGGGCGTGAACACCTTTGGCACGAAGATGTACGGGAATTTGCACTCCAAATTCATGAAGGTCACGGGGATAGAAGCAATGGTGGCGCAGCCGTTCGCGTCCATGACTGTTACAATGTAAGTCGTTGACTGTGTGGGCGTTGCGATTGGGTTTTGCGAGGTCGGGTCGTCCAGCGTGGACTCGTTGTTCCAGACGAATTTGTAATCCGAGCCGCCCGTCACGTTGACGGAAAGTTGTGTCTCCTCGCCGGGGCAAATCGTGTCTTTTTCGGTTTCTGCGATGGCCTCCAAAGCCACTACGTCAATATTAATTGTAGCGGTCGCCGTGCAACCGAATTGGTTGGTCACGGTGGCCGAATAGGTTTGGTCAGCACTTGGGTTGACGACCGGATTCCCGATAGGCGGGACACCCGAAGGCGACCAAACGAAGGTCAGGTTGTGCAGGGTCGGGAAGTTGTTTTGGATGTCCAGCTGCACGGACATATCGCTGCAAATCATCTTGTCCTCCACATAACTGATGGACACAACGGCATTATTCAGGCTAACTGTATCGCGGCTCGTGCAGCCTTTGTCCGTCGTGGCGAGCACTTCGTACAGGCCATTCTGCACCGGAATCACGCTGATTTGGTCGCCCGTGCCGATTGCCTGCCCGCCCGGCAGCTGGAACCACGCATAACTCTGGCCGTTGCCCATCGCAAAAAGGTTCACTGGGGCAAGCGAGCACACATTCTCGTTGGCCGTCGAAGCCTGCACCGTAGCCGCCGGGTTGGGCGTAACCACCACATTTTCAACGACTTGTTGGCAAGTGCCGAACGTAATCGTCACGGTGTAATTGGTCACGACTGCCGGGCTGACAATCGGGTTCGGGTTCGTCGAGTTGCCCGTGATAACTGGGTCGGCAGGGCTGGAAGCCCATAAATAGGTGTACGTCAAATTCGCCGAAGGGTTCAGCGGGACGGTTTCATTTGGGCAAAAATCATGGGCAAGTTGGATGTTTTGCGAAATGGCGAACGGCGTGACCACCACCGTTTTCGTCGCCGTGCAACCGCCCAGCGTGATGACAACCGTGTAAGTCGTTGGCAATGTGGGACTTACAACTGGGTTCGGGTTCGTGGGGTTTGCCGTGATGACTGGGTCGGCGGGCGTGGCCGTCCAACTGTACAGATATGGATTGCCGCCGTCGGGGTTTAGGGCGACCGTTTGCCCCGCGCAGAGGGTTTGTTGGCTCGCCACATCGTCCGAAACGATGTTTGGCGTGATGGTCGTGGACTTCGTGATTTGGCAGCCCCCCACCGTAATGACAACTGTGTAAGTTGTTGGCACTGTGGGGTTTACGACCGGGTTCGGGTTCAGCGGGTTGGCCGTAATGACTGCATCGGCAGGGCTGGCCGACCAACTGTACGCATAGTCCGTGTTGAAAACAGGGTTCAGGGGCACCGATTGCAGGGTGCAGAGTTCTTGGCTTGGCGCGATTTCCTCCGTGACGATGTGGAACGGAACGACCCGCGAAAACTCATCGGTGCAACCGTTTACGTCGGTCACGACCAAAGTTGCCGTCACCGGGCCGGCTTGCGGGAAAATCACCGTCGGGTTTTGCTCGTTTGCCGTGACCGTCGTGGGCGGGAACGTCCACGCCCATTGCGTGATTTGCGCGGCGTGAATGGTGCTATCGGTAAAAATGAACGTCGCCTCGTTTTCGCAGCCCTGAATGTCTTGCCCAAAATTGGCTTGCAGCGCGGCCACGCCCGCCACGTTTATCATGGTATCGAACGCCGCGACGCAAGCTGCGTTGGTGGGCGTGAAGGTCACTTGGTACGGCCCCGGATTTTGGTAAACGTGCGTCGGGTCAGCCTCTGTCGAAGTGGTTCCGTCGCCAAAATTCCATGTGCCTGAAAAATTCGTAAGATTCTGAAAATCAACGGGTAAGCCATTGCAAAGATTGGCGCGGATTTGTCCGGCCAGCGATGCACCATCGGTGAAATCGAGCGGCACTTCGATTGTTTTGGTGCAGCCGTTTTGGTTGCTCGCCAGCAGGGTCAGCAAGTAATTCCCCGCCGGGCCGGTCACGGTCGTGGCCGCTGCGTCAGGCGGGGCGATGCTCAGATTCGGGTTGTTCGACGACCACGAATAGGCATTCACGTCCGTCGGGTCAGTCGAAGTCACCGCCACCGCCACGTCCGTGTTTTCGCAAGCGGAGCCGGACACCGCGCCCAGCTGCAAATCCACGCCGATACCCGTGACGGCCACCGTGTCGCTGTCCGTGCAGCCGATGCCGTCCGTGACTTTGACGATAAATGTCTGCGTCGCTGCCGTCGGATTGACCGAAAGCGTGGCCGTGCCGCCGATGACCGTGCCGCCAGTTGACCATTGGTAAGTCAAATTTGGCGCACCCGTCGCGGCGATGAGCGTGATTTGGTCGAGGCAAGTCACCGTGTCGGGTGAGGCCGCGAGGCCGATGGGCGGGGCGACCAAAACGGGGACGCTGATTGTTTTTTGGCAACCGCCGTTCGTGACGACAAGCGTGTAAACCGTTGATTGCGAGGGATTTGCCACCACGTCAAACGGATTTGTCAAATCCAAGCCCGTCAGCGGCGACCATTGATAAGTGTAATTTGAACTGCCGACAACCGGGATATGGACGGGCAAACCGCCGCACGAAAGGTTCGGCTGACCGGTGCCGACGGCGATGTTCGGCCCAGTCCCGACCGCAAAAATTTCGGACAAAGTGGCGGTGCAGCCAGCCGCCGAAGTCACGGTCAGTTGCACGGTTCCGGTTTCGTTGACGGGCAAAATGAGCGTATCGGGCGTTTGCGAAGTGCTTTGCACGGAGCCTGTGCTCCACGCGATGTTCCAGCTCCAAGCCACGATTTGGCTGGTCGGGTCGGTCGAGTTGTCGTGAAAAATGACCTTCACTTGGCTCGTGTCGCAGTCCACGACCTCAAAACTTACGTCCGCCGCAAGGCCGGAAAGCGAGGTAATATCCGCCGCGCCGACTGCCGTGCAACCTTGCGCGTCGGTCACGCTGACCAAATACGAGCCTGCGGACAAACCCGTGATTTGGCTGCCGGTCGTCGTGCTGCCGTTCGGCAAAGTCCAGACAAAGGTGTACGGTGCGGTGCCATGCGTGGCAGTGGCGGTGGCGGAGCCGATTGGGTTGTTCGCGCAATCCACGTCCACGTCCACCACATTTACCTGCACTTGGTTGTGCGCGGAAATGCTGCCAGTAGCCGTCGCGGTGCAGCCCGTCGCCTGTTCGGTCACGGTCACGGAGACCTGAGTGCCGGCGGCGAGACCCGTCAGTTGTGGCCCGTTCGGACTATTCGGGATACTCCAAGTGAACGAATAACTGCCTTGCGGCGGGTCAACGACAGCAGTGATGGTGCCGTTGGCTTGGCCGGGGCATTGGGCACTCGTCTCGACCAGCGTGACGCTCACGCCCCCTTGCGGGATGTTGATGGGTAAGTCTTTTTGGCAATTGTTCGAGTCCGTCACGCAGACGTAAAACGCGCCCGGCCCGACGTTTGAAATCGTCGGCCCCATGACGCTGCCGTGCGAAAGCCAAATGTATTTATAAGGCGGCGTACCGCCAGATGCTTGCACTGTTATGCTCCCATTCGTACCGGGCGGTGTGCAAAAGCCTGATGTTGAGACGATTGCAACGGTCAAATCGTCCGGTTGGGTCAGCGTAGCGGCGGCGGTTTTCGAGCAACCGTTGCCGTCGGTCACGGTCACGGCATAGTCGCCAGCGGTCAGGTTTTGCAGCAAAGGCTGATTGCTGCCTGTGCTCCATGAAAACGAAAAATTGCCAACGCCACCGGCGACTACCGTGTTCAAACTCCCTCCCGGCTGCCCAAAACACAGAATCGGCGTGACAGTCATCTGCAAATCAACATCGGCGGGGCCACCGAGCACGAC
>JBKBIC010000331.1:0-4258 GCA_046299435.1 Saprospiraceae bacterium | reverse complement strand
GTTACGATCACCGCAACCGACGCGGCGGGCAACTCCGCAAACTGCACCCTGACCGTCTCCGTCACCGACCAGACCGCCCCGACAATCACCTGCCCGGCGAACACGACCGTCTCGGCGGACATTTTCGGCAACTACACGCTGGCCGATTTCACAGGCGCAGCAAATGCCTCGGACAACTGCACGGCCTCGCCCGCTTTGGCCCAATCGCCCGCTGCCGGGACGGTGTTCGGCATTGGAAATCAAACAGTTACAATCACGGCGACCGACGACGCGGGCCTGACGGCCGACTGCTCGTTCACGGTGAGCGTGAACGCCTCCTGCGCCCCGCCGACGATTGTCTGCCCAGCCAACACGACCGTCGCGGCGGACGCGAACTGCCAATCCGCGCTGGCCGATTTCACGGGCGCGGCGACCGTCAACGACGGCTGCGGCACGACCTCGGTCGGCCAAACACCGACGGCTGGCACGACGTTGGGGCTTGGAAATCAAACGGTTATGCTGACCGTGAGCGACCAAGTTGGCAATACTGCTAATTGCACATTGGTTGTCTCCGTCACCGACCAGACCGCCCCGACAATCACCTGCCCAGCGAACGTCACCGTCGCGGCGGGCGCAGTTTGCACGGCAAATCTGGCGAACTACACCGGCGCGGCGACAGCTGCCGACAACTGCACCGCAAGCCCGGCAAAAACGCAAAGCCCGGCTATCGGGACGACATTAGGGCTTGGAAACCAGACGGTTACAATCACGGCCACCGACGCGGCGGGCAATTTCACCACCTGCTCGTTCACCGTCTCCGTCACCGACCAGACCGCCCCGACAATCACTTGCCCGGCGAACGTCACCGTCGCGGCGGGCGCGGTTTGCACCATTGATTTGGCCGATTACACGGTTGGCGCAACGGCTGCGGACAACTGCACCGCCAACCCGGCCAAGACGCAAAGCCCGGCAATCGGTACTGTGCTCTCGCTTGGCAACCACACTTTGACCCTGACGGCGACCGACGCGGCGGGCAATTCGCGGACGTGCTCGATGCGGGTCACCGTGACCGACCAGACGGCTCCAACGGTTACTTGCCCGGCCAATATCACGGTAGCGGCCAATGCACAATGCCAGTATAAGTTGTTGAATTACAGGAACTTGATGCTTGTATCGGACAACTGCACGGCCAACCCAAGTAGGTTGCAGACACCGGCTGCGGGCACGTTCGTGCCGCTCGGCGCGAACACTTTGACCATGCGGGCGACCGATGCGGCGGGCAATTTCACGACCTGCTCGTTCACGGTCACGGTGACTGACCAGACGAAACCCGTGCTCAACTGCCCGTCGTTGGTGCAGGAGGATGCCGACGCTTTGACCTGCCGTTTTGTGGCCCCGGATTTCGGTGCCCTGTTTGGCACGGACAACTGCGGCATCGCCAGCAGCCAACAGCCGCCTTTGGTGGCCGGCCAACCGACCCTGCCCGGCTCGTATCTGGTAAGCCTCGGCGTGGCGGACGCGGCGGGCAACACGGCCAATTGCACGTTCCTGCTGCTGGTCAACAGCCCCGATGCCGACGGCGACGGCTACCAGATTTGCGACGGCGATTGCAACGACGAAGACCCGACCGTCCACCCCGGCGCGCCGGAACTCTGCGACGGCATTGACAACAACTGCGACGCGCTCGACGACAACATTTCGGTCTCGATTTTGGCCGAGGCACCCGGCGCGTTTTGTCAGCAAGGGCTGGTCGAACTGACCGCCGAAGCAGGTTTCACGGACGGAAAATACCTGTGGAGCACCGGTGCGGACACCAAAACCATCAGCGTGGGCGCGATGTCGCCGACCGTTTTTTCGGTCACGGTGTCCAGCCCCGCCGGCTGCGTGGGCACGGCGAACTACCTGTTCCGCCCAGAGGACTGGCTTTCGGCGTACACGATCTTGGCCGAGCAAAGTGCCAATTTGCAGCAAACGGAGGTCGCCAACGGCGGTGTCGGGGTGAAGAGCGCGTCCGCAGCGGCGGCCCTGACCATCGGCGGCGGCTCGTCGGTGCCCGACTTTGTGCGGGCGCAAATGGTCAACGACGACGGCTCGAACCAAATCGGCGCGACGCTGATTTCGGCGGCCAACATCACGCTGCCCATTTTTGAGACGAACAACCAAGCGGGCGGTACCTCGCTTTCCGTGCCCGCCGGCGCGGTGCGGACGGTGACGGGGGCCACTTTTGGCAATGTCTCGGTCGGCGCAAACGCGACCCTGATTTTCAACGGGCAAGACGTGGTGAACACCAGAAACATCGCGCTCGGCGGCGGCGCGAAAATGATTTTCAACCAATGCACGCACGTCCGCACGAAGGGTACGTTCACGATGGCCGACCAATCGCAAGTGCTGCGGGCGGGCGACGGCGAGGTCATATTTTTCGTGGAAAAAGCCGCTACCATCGGCGGCGGCTGCGCGGTGGAAGCCTCCATCTACACGAAGGCAGCCCTCAAAGTGGCTGGCAAAGCCTCCGCCCCGACCCTGCTCACGGGCCTGTTCATCGCCAAAACAATCGCCTCGACCCAAGCCCGCTGGCAGGCCGACGGGTACTGCGGGGCTTGTTCGGGTGGCGGCAACGGCACGGGCGGTGGCAAACCTGGAGACGGGCGCACAGTCCTCGGCACTGAATTGCAACTGCTGCTTTTCCCGAACCCGACCGACAACGTGCTGAACGTGGCCGCTTGGGGCTTGCCTGAACAGTCGGCTGAAATCACGGTGCTCGACCCGCTTGGCCGCACCGTGCTGCGGACGGAAAGCCAAGCATTGCTCCGCGATGGCGAAAAACTCGCACTCGCCCAGCTCGCCCCCGGCACCTATATCCTCCGGGTGAGGCTCGAAAGCGGGGCCGTCGAAACGGCGCGTTTCGTCATCGCCCGTTAAGACCGGACGGCCATAAATCATGCGGCGCAAGCGACTGCCTGTCAGTCGTTTGCGCCGCTTTTTTACGAGAAATTACGCGCTGCAAAAACGGGTGCAGCAAGGCCGTTGGTTGACTTGACGGTATTGCAAGCCACCCTTGCCCTGCCGACGAAAGTGTCGTATTCTTGCATCTTCAAAGTGTCGTGTTTTTGTAATGCAGAGAAGCAATTCATTGGAAAAAAAAATTGCCGACCGGATTTCCCGGACTCCATTCTCAGTGGTTTTGAGGGAGGACTTCGATGATTTAGGAGGGTACGACCAAGTGGGCCGTGCACTTCGGATGCTTGTGCGAAAAGGCCAGATCGTGAAGATTGGATATGGCCTTTATGCGAAGGCCAAGATTTCCGCACTCAGTGGCAAGCCCCTTCCCGAAAAGCCGCTGCCCAAGCTTGCCCAAGAAGCCCTGCAGCGGTTAGGAGTGGAAATCGCCCCCTCCTCGCTCGAACTGGACTACAACGCCGGCAGAACGACGCAAGTCCCGACAGGACGCACGATTGCCGTGAAGGGGCGCGTCAGCCGTAAAATCGGATACTTGGGAAACTATGTCAATTACGAGCGCATTGCCCGGTAAAGAGCTGTTTGAGCAAGCTGCCATTGAACTGGCCATTGACCCTTCGATGGTGGAGAAGGATTGGCACGTTACGCGCCTGTTGGCATTTTTCTCCCAGATGCACATTCCCGGCTTTCAGGTGGTGTTTTCAGGCGGCACGGCCCTTTCCAAGGCGCACGGCTTGATTCAGCGTTTTTCCGAAGATGTTGATTTCCGAGTGATTGCCCCGGAAAACTCGACACGCCAAAATCTTTCTGACTTCAAAAACAAGGTTGTTGAGGCATTGCGGCATTCGGGCTATCGTGTCGGCGAGACAACGGCGCGGGATGGCAACAGGTACTTTTCATTTGATATTGACTACCGGACGCTTTTTGACCCCAACGATGCCCTACGCCCGCACATCAAGGTGGAATTCAAGGTGGTCAATCCACAAATCGCTGCCGTGCAAAAACCGATTCGGTCTTTGGTGAACCAACTTGCGCAAAGCCCCCCGGAGGTTGCAGGAATCGCTTGTTCTACCCCCATCGAGAGCGCGGCGGATAAAATCAGCGCACTTGCTTGGCGAATCCCAAGCCGGGTGCGTGGGGAGAAATACGACGATCCGGCCATCATTCGCCAGCTTTGAAACGGCAGTAGAGTCGGTAAAGCGGCTGGCGGGAATCGTTTTGATGGCAGAAGCGCAGAAATCTTGACTTTTTAGAGTGTGTTTTAAAATTTGACGGATGTTTTTTGGCAAACTGGCAATGGAGCAATTGCTTAATTATCTCCGAA
>JBKBIC010000330.1:0-4275 GCA_046299435.1 Saprospiraceae bacterium | reverse complement strand
AGTTTCATCTGCTGGCCGAGGCTGAAACGGTTGGTCAGCCGGGCGTTTTCGGTGAAAGCCAGCCGCGTGCCGGGCGGTAAATCCATGTAAATCTGCTGGGGCGGCAGGTCGTTGTTGCACTCGCTGAGGTTCAGGATGCAATCCACGACGAGCGTCGCGCCGGGTTCGAGTTCGAGGCTGCCGCCCGCGCAGAGGGCCAGCATCCCGGAGCCGTCGGAGCCGTAGTGCAGCGTCTGGCCGGTGCCGACGCGCAGGGCACTGCCGCGCCGGAATTGCATGCACGAAAATGAATTGTTCATGTCCAAATCCCCGCCGTTGTGGACGTAACGGTCGCCGCCTTCGAAGATGAGGTCAACGAAATTGAGGCAAAACGAAGCCCCGTTGTTGACCAAGTTGACGGTGTGCCGCACCGAATCGCCGCCCGCCACGAGGCCGCCGCGCAGTTGCACAAATGGTTGAAACACAAGCGTATGCGCCCAATCGGCCATTAAATTGATGGTTTTCGGATCGGGCGTATTCGGCTCTGGTTCGGTTTCGATGTAGTATTCGTCGGCTGCCGACGGGTAGGTGCTGGCCCCATAGGCCGCGATTGCCGTGCCGCCCCAAAAAGGGAGGGGCGCGACGACCGACTCCAACGGGACATAAAATTGACCGCCCGCCTCGTGCCATGTTTCTGCTTTGAAAGGCTGCAAAAACGAGATGTCGAACCCATTTTGGTAGTCCCACCATTCTGGATTGGCAAGGTCGAGATAAGGTGCTTGTGTGCTGCCGGAGTCGCGTTCAAGGGTGAATTTCAGTATCAATTCCCTCAAAAACTGCGTACCCGCGAAGTATTCCGACGGCACGCAGGCTCCCGAAAAACCGTAAATTGGGGCTGTCGGTGGCATGGGCGGCACGGGCGGGTCGGCCAGCGCAGTTTGGAAACGGGTGGCTCCGGTCGGGTCCGAAAAATCGGGCGTAGGGATGGCGATGCCCGCCATGATGCCTGTGCAAATACCCTGCGGACAATCGGAACCCGATTTCCAGCCCATGGACGCGGGCACGAGGAACGTCTGGCTAAGGTTGAAAAGCCAGTTTTCGCGCACGTCAATTTGTGTGAACTCGGCCAGCTTGGCCCGCGCGAAAACGGGTTTTGAAAAATCGGCAGGCAGCAAATCCACCCGGATAAGTTGGGAGGCAAATGGGCTGACGACCGCGCTCAAGCACCGCGACGAATCCACCGGGCCGTCCCAAGTGCCATCAAGTGTCTGGTAAATAAGCCAGCCTTTGGGTTGGTTGATTAGCACCGATGGGTTGAACGGGCAAGGGCGCACTTCGAGGTCGGTGAGGTCGGGCAGTTGCCCGATGGCGGGCAGCCACGCGAGGCCGCCGAGGAGCAGGACAAGTAGGTGGCGTTTCATGAAAAGTAGGTGGTTGGTTTGTGAATGCGGTCAAAAATAGCCGCCGCTCGCTGCCTCGTGCGTGCGATGTTGTGGCATTGTCGGCTGTTGGCGTTTGGGCTGCGGCCTTTGTCAGAATTGGGCAGGAGCGGTTGGCGATTCAATCTTGAAAATCGCGGAATAGCATGGTTTTTCTTTTAGAAAAGATGCAAAACCTGAAATCGAAAACCGGGATTTTGGAAACAGGGATGCAAAAATTCCGAAGGGCGTGTTTTCAGGTGCTTTGCTACCTTTGCCACCTGAAAAGGAAAAACACAGCGATTGATTGCCCATGTTTGGTTTGGTAAACGATATCATGAAGCCGTACCTGCGGCTCCGTATGCGCCGCATCGAACAAATGATGCTCGGCCCGGCGGAGATGCAGGAGCGCGTGTTCCGCAGCCTATTGGATACCGCCCAAAACACCGAGTTCGGCAAGCGATACAACTTCGCGGGTATCCGCAACCCGGAGCAGTTCGCCCGCACTGTCCCCGTCCATGATTACGAGTCTTTGAAAAACGACATCGCCCGCATGATGCGCGGCGAGCAGGATGTGCTTTGGCCGGGCGAGACGAACTGGTACGCCAAAAGCAGCGGCACCACGAGCGACAAAAGCAAGTTCATCCCCGTCCCGACGACCAACCTCTACGGCTGCCACATCCGGGGCGGCTGGGACTCAGTCGCGCTGCTGTACGCCAACAAGCCCGACGCGGGCATTTTCAAGTATAAAAACCTCGTCATGTCGGGCAGTTTCCAGTCGCTGCCGGAGTACCCGGCCACGCGCTTCGGCGATGTGTCGAGCATCCTCATTTCGCATTTGCCGACGGTCGGGCGGATGTTTTATGCCCCGGATTTGGAGACCGCCTTGCTGCCCAACTTTGAGGAAAAAATCGCCCGCACGGCAGAAATCACCTCCAAACAAGACGACATCGGAATGTTCGGCGGCGTGCCGACATGGATAATCGTCTTGTTCCGCATGATTCTGGAAAAAACGGGCAAGCAAAATATGCTCGAAGTGTGGCCCAATTTGCAGGCATACATGCACGGCGGCGTGGGCTTCGAGCCGTATCGGCAAACCTTCCGCGAACTGATTCCGAGCGACAATTTCGTCTATCAAGAAGTGTACAATGCTTCCGAGGGCTACTTCGGGGTGCAGTGCGATTTTGGGCACAACGATATGCTGCTGCTGGCCGACAACGGCGTGTTTTACGAGTTCGTGCCGATGGAAGAATGGGGCAAAACCCACCCGCGCACGGTCACGCTGGCCGATGTGGAAATCGGGAAAAACTACGCCGTCGTCATCAGTGCCAACAACGGCCTGTGGCGGTACCAGCCGGGCGACACCGTGCAGTTCACGCGCCGCAACCCGCACTGTTTCCAAATCACAGGCCGCACCAAACAATTCATCAACGCCTTCGGCGAGGAGGTCATGGTCGGCGATACGGACAAAGCACTCGCCGAGGCCTGCCGGCAGGCCGATGTCGTGGTCTCGGAGTACACCGCCGCACCGGTCTATTTCACGGGCGAAAAAAGCAAGGGCGGCCACGAGTGGGTCGTCGAGTTCGAGAAAGCCCCGTCGGACATGGAGCGGTTCAACCACTTGCTCGACGAATCTTTGCAGCGCATCAACTCCGATTACGAGGCCAAACGCTTTAAAAGCATGGCACTCGAACGCCTGCGCCTGCGCCCCGTGCCGAAGGGCACGTTCCACCGCTGGATGAAATCGCGGGGCAAATTCGGCAACCAAAACAAGGTACCGCGCCTCGCCAACCATCGGGAGTATGTGGAGGATTTGCTCCGCTTCGCGTCGGACGGAGACTGATTTTTACCCTTGATTTTCAAGTAGTTAAAAAGAAATGGCGGGGCGACTCTGAGTCGCCCCGCCATTTCTTTTTAACGGTCGGTCATCCCAGTTGCTCCGAAGTCATGCCGAAGCGGCGTTCGCGGCGTTGGTAGCTGAGGATGGCTTGGTGGAGTTCTTTTTCGCCGAAATCCGGCCAAAAAACGGGCGTGAAATACAGCTCGGCGTAGGCGATTTGCCAGAGCAAAAAATTGGAGATGCGCGTCTCGCCGCTGGTTCGGATGAGCAGTTCGGGGTCGGGGATGCCGTGCGTGGTGAGTGCCTGCTCGAAGGCCGCCTCGTTGATGTCCTCCGGGCGGATTTGCCCGGCGCGGGCTTGCTCGGCGAGCAGGCGGGCGGCGCGAAGGATTTCCCATTTGGCCGAGTAATTGAGGGCCAGCACCAGTGTAATGCGTTGATTGTCTTTGGTTTGTTCGATGCCGTCGCGCAGGGCGCGGAGGCTGGCGGCGGGCAATTGCTCGATGTCGCCGATGGCTTGCAGGCGCACGCCGTTTTTGTTCAAATCGCGGATTTCGCCCCGGATGGTCTCGACCAAAAGGCTCATCAGCGCGGTGACTTCGGCGGGCGGGCGGTTCCAGTTTTCGGTGCTGAAAGCGTAAAGTGTGAGGTATTGCACCCCGATTTGGGCGGCGGCTTCGGTCACTTCGCGCACACTTTTCACGCCGCTGCGGTGGCCGAGCACGCGCGGCATACCTTTTTGCTTGGCCCAGCGGCCATTGCCGTCCATGATGATGGCAATGTGCTTGGGCACTTTGTCGGGGATGATTTGGTCTTTTATGCTCATGTGAACCGAAAATTTAGCGGGCAAATGTAGGTTGCGCGGCCTGCCTTTTTGCCAAATTGTGCAAGCCGCCCGGCCCCTGCGGTCGCCCGGTTTTTGTGCCAACGCCCGCCGTCCCAAATTCGCCGCCCCAAAATTTCACGCACCCGAAATTGTTGCCCAAATTTGCCGGAGTTAGTCGGTTGGTCGGTTAGTCCATTAGTCGGTTAGTCGGA
>JBKBIC010000329.1:0-4300 GCA_046299435.1 Saprospiraceae bacterium | reverse complement strand
CAGACGGTCTATGTGCTCGACGCCTCGCGCGCCGTGGGCGTCGCTTCGGCGCTGCTCTCCGAGGAGCAGAAGCCGGCCTATGTCGCCGACATCAAGGCCGACTACGCCAAGATCGCCGAGGCGCACCTGCGCGACGCGCTGGATGCGGAACTCCTCGCCAGCCTTGACCTCGCCACGTTGCGCTTGGCCGACGATTCCTACCTCGCTTCCGGGCTGGAAGAGTTTTTCTCAGATGTCGTGTGGCGTTGCAACCTATTGGCCGGGCCAGAAGTGGCCGTTTGTTTTTTGTTCGAGCACAAAAGCCACCCGCCCGATTGGCCCATCCACGTCCAACTGTTGCAGTACAAACTGGGCATCTGGCGCGACGACCTTTCCGAAGGCCGCCCACTCACCCTTGTCGTGCCGATTGTGGTTTATCACGGGCGGCGCAAGTGGAAGCGGGAGCCGTTCTGGGCACAGTTTCGAGGGACACCGGAGGGGTTCCGGCATTTTTTGGCGGAGTTCGACTATGTTTTGACCGATTTGCGGGAAATGCCCACCGAAATCATCATCGCCAAAGAACAACTGGGCGCGGTGCGCGGGCTGTTCCTTGCTTTCAAGCACGCCTTCGACGAGGCACAAATGCTCCGACATTTTCGGGAGATGATTATTTTTGTGGAGGGTTCCGGCCTGCACGAGGAAATGTACCGACGGCTGTTCGAGATGATTTTCACCTACGTTTTCCGCCGCACCACCGAACCAGCAGTCCTCGCCGCCGAACTCAAAACCTTTTCATCAAAAACACGGGATATCGCCATGTCTGCATACGACAAACTCATCGCACAAGGCCGACAGGAAGGTTGGCAAAAGGGTGTCCAAGAGGGCATCGAAAAGGGCATCGAAAAAAGCGCTCGCGAGTTTGCCGGCAAGCTCATCCTTGAAACCGATTTCGGCGATGCCTCTATTGCCAATTTTTCCGGCTTACCAGAGGCAGAAGTCCGCAAAATGCGGGCAGAGATGAGGCCAACGGTCGCCAAGCCCCGCGCCAGCCGGACGGGCAAAACACCCGCTCGAAAGCCGCGTCAACCCAAAAAATAAACCGCCGCAATCCCCATTTCTTCGCCCGCAAACGCCATCCGGTCGTTTGCGGGCGATTTTTTTTGACGGATTTTTACGCCATGAAACATCGCTTGGTTTTCCTGCTCGCCGCCGTGTGCTGGGCGTTCGCCGCGCCTGCCCAATCGTTCACCGCGCTCACCTACAACATCCGCTACGACAACCCGAACGACGGCCCCGACCACTGGGACGTTCGGAAAGCTGCGCTGGCCGACGAAATCCTGCGCCACCGCCCGGCCATTGTGGGTTTGCAGGAAGCCACCATCCGGCAATTGCAGTACCTCGATACCCGGTTGCTCGGCTATCAACGGTTTGGGGTCGGGCGCGAGGACGGCGCGGAAAAGGGCGAATTCAGCCCGATTTATTTCGACACATCCATGTTTCGGCTGCTCAATGGCCGCACGATTTGGCTTTCGCGCACACCCAAAAAGCCGAGCAAAGGTTGGGACGCAGCTTGCGAGCGCATCGCCACGCTGCTCGAACTGCAGTCCAAACACAGCGGCGACACGATTTTGATGGTCAATACCCACTGGGACCACGTCGGCAAAAAAGCCCGGATGCGGAGCGCGAAACTCATCGTCTGCGCTATCAAGGATGCCCTGCGGGCTGGCCGCCGCGTGATTTTCATGGGCGACCTGAACGCCACGCCCGACGACGCGCCCATCCAGTTTTTGCAAAAACACCTGACCTCCACCTGCCCACCCGACCAGTCGGAACGCGGCACGTTCAACGGCTTCGACCCGACGTTGACCGTTTTTCGGCGCATTGATTACGTCTGGTTTTCGCCCGCCGATTGGAAAATCGAATCCTATGAAGTACCCCACCCCATGCTCAACGGGCGGCACGTTTCCGACCATTTTCCGGTAGTCGTGCGGTTTGAGTGGTGACGATGCGCCCGCCAAACCCGTCTTTTCAAGTACGTTTGCGGGAAAAATGGGCGGCCCAAACGGCGCAGCAATCGCCGCTGCCCCAGCGTTCCAAGCCTGCCCAAACCAGTCGCCACCTGCCTGTGCAACCGCAACGCGCCCACACATTTGCCCGCCTTTTGGCTCTGTTTTTTTTGCCGCTCGGCCTGCTCGCCCAACAGCCGGCCAGCTCCACGCGCCCCGTCGCCGTGCCCAAAAGCACGCCCGACGAGCCGCTGCAATTCACTTTCGCGCCCACGCCCGAACTTTCGGAGCACGACGCGGACACGCTGCCCGACAGCCGTTTCCGGCAGTACGACCCGGCGCGGCGGCGGACGGTTGATTGGGGCACGCTGGGCAATCTCGGCGCGTCGGCACGGCCGCTTTTTTTTGAAATCGCGCCCCGACGCGGCTTCGATGTGGGCATCCACAACTTCGACTTGTACCGAATCGCGCCGCAGGAACTGCGCTTTTACCGCAACGCCAATGCGTTCACGGAGGTCGGATATTCGCGTGGGCGGTCGCAGGACGACGGTGAGTTTTCGGCCAAATTCGCCCGGACGTTCGCGGGCGGCATGAATTTTTCGCTCGAATACCGCAACATCAAAAACCTCGGCCAGTACCGCTACCAAAACACGAAACACAACGCACTGGCCTTCGGCGGCTGGCTCCCCGTCGGCAAACGCTACGAGGCGTTTCTCGTTTTTGCCAAAAACACCCTCAAACAGCAGGAAAACGGCGGCATCACGAGCGCGGACGCTTTCGGGGGCGACAACGTGGGCGGCGCGATTGACATCCCCGTTTGGCTCGACGACAACAAAGCACTCACCCGGCAGGGCACCCAAGACCTGCAACTGACGCAGCACCTCAAAATCGCGGGCGCGGCCCAAACCGACAGCACAGGCCGCGAAATCGCCGACAGCCGCCGCGCCCTGCGGCTCACCCACACGCTGACTTGGGGGAAGGAAACCTACAAGTACGCACACGGCGACGTGCCCGCGACCGATGCCGTTTTCTATGGCGATTTTTTCACCGACGCACGCGGGCTGCGGCACTACCTCGAATTGCGCCGCCTCGAAAACGCCGTAATGCTCACGACTTTCAAGCCCAAAGGCGCGGGCCGACGCTCCGATTTCCTCGCCGCTGGCCTCTCGCACACCTATTTCGATGTGGCGCAAGAGCCGGAGACCCAGCGTTTTTCAAACCTGTTTTTGACCGGAAACGCCGCTTTCACGCCCTCCGAGCGGTTCAATTTCGAGGTACGCGGCGATCTCGGCCTGCTCGAAAACGGCGGCGAATACCGCCTCGAAGGTCGCCTGAAACTTGGCCTCGGCCCAGCGGGCGAGCTGCGCGGCCAGCTCCTGAGCCAGCGCCGACCGCCCGCGCTCGTGGCCGAAAGGCTGTTCGTGAGCAAACAAGCCGTCTGGTCAAACGACTTCGCCAAGCCCGTAGAAAACTCATTGTCAGCGACTTATGCCCTGCCACGCCTCGGCTTCGAGGCGACGGGCGCGACGCACTTGGTCAACAATTTCATCTATTTCGACCGCGACGGGCGTTCGGCGCAAAGTGGCGCGCCGCTGCAAGTGGCCCAGCTCATCCTCCGCGAAAACATCCGCCTCGGTGCGCTGCGTTTCGATAACACGCTGGCCTTCCAGCAGCCCAACCGCTCGGACGTGCTGCACCTGCCCAAGTGGTTCACGAAAAACAGCCTCTACTTTTCGGGCCGCGTGTTCAAAAAACGGATGCTGCTCGAAACCGGCGTGGACTTCCGCACGAACGCCGCCTTCCAGCCCGACGGCTACCAGCCGCTGACGTGGCAGTTTTACCTGCAAGATTCGACGGCCAACAGCCAGCCTTACCTGTGGCTCGACTTTTTCGCGTCGTTCAAAGTCAGCACGTTCCGCGTGTTCTTCCGCTACGAAAACCTCTCCGGCCTCTGGGACGACCGTACGGCTTTTTACCAGACCCTGCGCTACCCGCAGCCGCTCCCGGCCTTCCGGCTCGGCATTCGCTGGCGATTCTCGGACAGCAACCAGCCCGACCCCACCCAAAACACGGGCGGCAACCAGCCGCCGCCGGGCGTGGGCGGCGGGGGTGGAAGGCCGAGGTTTTGACGGGAAATGCATGGGGGCAAATCTTGCGCTTTGGCAAAAAACCGCCACAAATGCTTGGCCAATTTGCCCCAAGCACTACTTTCGTCGGCCAATATTCGGCCACATCAAATTATGGTTTGTCTGAAAAATAGTTGTCATCGTACTTTTGGGGATGAAACGGTACGAATTAACCGACAGCCATTGGTC
>JBKBIC010000328.1:0-4328 GCA_046299435.1 Saprospiraceae bacterium | reverse complement strand
GCGCTGCGTCGCCCCAAATTCGGAGTAGGCCGTGTTGGGTTCTTCGGGGAGCCGCTCGATAACGATGCCTGCGTCGGGAGCGTTCGTGCGTTCCATTGCCCATTCACATTCTTCCAGCTCAGTAAGTGTTTTGGCAAGCAGCACGGGGTCGGCGTTCGCGTAATTCTTGTATTGCTCGAAGTATTTGATAGCCAGTTCGTAGCGGCCCAGTGTTTTTTCAATCGTCGCCAGCCAAAAGACTGCCGGACGGTGCAGCCCCGCCGAATCCGTCGCCATCACACGCTGGTACGAAGCCTCGGCGACAGCATAGGCCCCGAACAGCCGCGCAGCATCGGCGTGGCGATGCTGCACATCGGCCCGGTCGGGGGTCATTTCGAGCACCTTTTCATAGTATTTCAGCGCGGAATAGTAGTCTTTGGCCTCAAATGCCTTGTTCGCCGCGTGCTCGAATGCGCGGGGCGTTTGGGCATCCCCGACGTTTTTCCATGCAAGAAAAAAGGAGATGAGTACGACGATTTTTGCAGTTTGCATAGTATTGGGTTGACTATTAACTGTCAACTATAAATTATGAATAACAAGCGACTCATCGTTCATAATTCATGGTTGATAGTTCATCGTTCAATAATTACTTCCGTGATTTCCACACGCCGTTCGCGGGAAGCAGCGACGCTGAAGACGGAGTTGCGGGTATCGGGGATTTGGTCGCTGATGCCCGGTGGGGCCTTGTCCTCGCCGTTGGGTTCTTCCCGGATGGTCAGTTGCCCAGTTCGGATATACTTCACCAATGCCCCGTTTTCGTATGTCAAAAAATGGTTCTTCACGCTCGAAATCCGCCGCCCGGCGATGGCTCGGTTGTAGTTGGATTTGGCACGGGGCGACGCAAAACCTGTGATGGTAATGGTGATTTTTTCACCTGTTTCCAGCCTGTTTTGCAGGGTTTTGGAAAACAAAAGCAGTTTGTTCCAGCCGCCTTTTACCTCTTTTTCAAAGAATTCGTCCAATTGCGCCTCGTCAGCCGCCGTGCCGCCCCCGGCCAAGTACTGATTGACGAACATGGATTTGAGGGGATAAAAATCAAAATACGACTCGCCATAAGTCCGCGTGGTTGTGGTTCGGAGGGTGCGTTTGTCCGGTTCGTCGTTGTCGAAGTAGAGTTTGACAGGCAAAAAAGAGACCAATTTTAGGGGCCTCAGGTACAGGTCTTTCGTAATCGTTTGAAAATCAATCGGGCGCAGGCCCGTCGTCGTGAAGTCCACAGAGTCCGGGTAATAGCCTTCGCGGGTGATGACGACACGGTATTTCCGTTCGAAATCGAGGCCATAGGAATAGCGATGGCCGGTCAGGTTCGTGCCTGTTTGGGCGATTTGGTTGTCCAACTCGATGAAGCGGATTTGTGTGCCGAGCAGGGGCAACTGCGTGGCGGCATCGAAGGCGCGGGCTTCCAACGCCAAGCCGCGATTCAGGTAGAGGTTCTTTTCAATCACGCCCGAATTGACCATGCCTTCGGTCGTAACATCCACAGAATCAACGGAGTAACCGGGCTTGGTGATGATGACGCGGTATTTTCGGTCGAAATCCAAGCGGTAGTCGTAGCGGTTCCCGGCAGCGTTTGATTGGATGTCAGTCGTCAATGGGCCGCCGCCCTTGCCTTTGACGACCGCTCCGTGCGAGGTCAGGTAGCTCAATTCGAGGAAGCGGCAGGTCGCGCCCACGATGGGCTGACGGGTGCGGTAATCGAACACTTTTGCGATGAGCGCGAGCCGACGCGGGCGCAGGTAAAGGTGTTTTTTGAAAACCTCCGCCCATGCTTTTTCAGGCGAATCGAAGGTCAGCGTGTCGCTGTCGAACCCGTCTTTCGAGGCGATGAGCAGGTAGCTTTTTCGCAGGCGGACGGGGATATTGCTGTGGTTGCCGGGCACGTTGAGTTTGATTTCCTCGTTCGTGCCGCTTGTTTCGATGAGCCGGACTTGCGTGCCGTTGAGCGAATCGCCCGTCTCGCGGTTGAAGGTGACGACGAGGGCCTCCGGTTTTTTCAGGTCGAGTTTAAAAATATCGAGGCAGCAGGCTTCCTCGGTCAGGTACTGCGCGCCCTTGCGGTTCGAGGCGAAGTACGCCGTCTGGCTGTTCGGCGTGAGCGAATAGTACAGGTCGTGGAGGTTCGAGTTGGTCGGGTGGCCGAGGTGTTCGGGTGTGGCCCAGAGCAGTCCTTTGCCTTTGGTTTTGTAAATGTCGTAGCCGCCGAGCGTTTGGTAGCCGTCGGAACTGAAGTACAAAGTCTCCGTCGGGCTGTGGTAAAACGGCGTGATGTCGTTGCCGGGCGTGTTCAAAGTGGCGAGGTTGAGCGGCTCCGAGAAGCCTCCGTCGGCCAATATCAGGCTGTACCAAATGTCCTGTTTCCCCTTTCCGCCGGGCCGGTCGCTGACGAAAAACAGCACTTCTTGCCCCGTTTTGTCCCACCCGACAGCGGGCTGTGTGGCGGTGTAACCGGGCAAATTGATGGTTTCGGGCAGCCGGATGGCCGTGCCCCAAGTGCCGTCCGCGCTCCGCGCCCGCATGAAAATCTCGCTGCGGATACTGGCCGCATTGACAAAATCGCCGTTTGTCAGGAACATCAAATTGCCCGCACGATTGAACGCCGTGTGTGCCGTGTGGCGGTTGGGTTCGTTGAAATTTACCTCCGTCGCCGCCGCGCCGGGCGTTTGGGCGAGGACGCGCATGAGGTTCCGGGCAGGTTTGTGCTTGTCGTTTTCAAACGGGAACCGCCACGACGTATAATATAAGGTGTCGCCTTTCTGGTAGGGCGCGAAATCGGAGAACGGCGAGTTGACGGCCTCGCCCATGTTTTCGAGCGTGATTTCGAGGTCGGAGTTTTTCAGCACGTCTGCCGCCCACTCGCAGTCCTCCAAATTAGTCTGCGCCCGCTCGGCCATGTCTGCAGAAATGCCGGGCTTGAGCAGTACGGCCTGAAACAGTTTTTGGGCCTCAGAATATTTGCCAAGATGGAATTTGATTTCGGCCAACCGGAAAAGGTGCTCGGCAGTGGCGTTTTCGCCGTTTCTGTCCACGAGGGATTGGTAGGCAGTTTCTGCATTTTCGAGGGCACTGAACGAAAGTGCCTCTTCTCCATACGATTGCAGAACGGTCTCGCTGCTGTCCGCCGCCAAAAACCGCTCGTAAAATTTCATCGCGGCATAGTGGTCGGATTCATTGGCCGCTCGTGCCGCAGCCCGCTCAAGCGCGGCAGGCGACGGTGCGCGTTCGGCCTCCGCCCCGATTTTATTCGAAAAGGCAGGCGATTGGCCGCGCAACGAGCCGGACGACAAGAGCAGGACTATTATTAAAATCGTAAGATTGGTATAGCGCATGGATTAATTGTTCATGGTGCTGAAATATTAAAGTTGAATAATTTTATAGTTGAAGAGTTTAACGGTTCGCCACTTCAATCTTTCAACTATTGAACTATTCTACTTGACTCAAATAATCTGACAGGATTTAAAATTAGGCAAGGGCTTCACTTTATAGAGCCGATAGATGAGCGACACTTCCGGGCCGCCTCTATTGTTCGTGGCTTGCCTGAAATCAGAGCTATTGATATCGTAAGAGAAGCCCAATTGCCAAGTGCGATAATGCACTTCGACGTGCGGGATAAATGCATCCGTATATCGGTGACGGAAGTCAAGGCCGAATTGGAGGGCCAATTCTTGATACGGTTTTTGGTTCAGGTGAAAACGTCCGCCGATGCCGCTGACGATTTCGCGGTAAGTGCCTTGCTCTTGATAAAGCCCGTGCCCGACGAGGTCAACGCGCTGCGCGATTTGCAGCTGGCCGAGCGCGTAAAACGTGGCTTTGGAGGCCAATTTGTAGTCGGTGGCTTGCGACCAGAACTCGTGGTTCGGGCGGTTGATATGGTGCAAGCCGCCGCCGAGGTCGAGTTTGCTGCGTTTAGTGACCGATTGGGTGCGGAAGTTGATGCCGCCGCTGAAATCGAAATAAATCAGGTTGGTGTTGTCGAGCAGAATCGTCTCGGAAGTCGGGATGCCACCGTTGTAAAAACAGCCGTCCCATTGCTCATCGAAGGTCAGTTTGTTCGTGCCGAACGCCCGTTGGCCGAAGGCTGGGGTCACACCGAGGGTCAGGAAATTCTGCTTGCCGAGCGGCGCGGTGTACGAAATCGGGATGCCGATTTGCAGTGACGTGAGCCGCAGCGAGCCTTGCCGGTCGTAGTTCAGCAGCAGCGAACCCGTGAAAAAGCGGTCGTATTTGCCTTTTTGGTGGTAAAACTTGTTCTCCACAGAGCCGGAAAAAGTGAGGTACGGCACCGGCACACT
>JBKBIC010000327.1:0-4370 GCA_046299435.1 Saprospiraceae bacterium | reverse complement strand
CCTTCACCTTCAGACGGTAGAGGAGCTTCGCGACGGTGACGGGATTCAGCTTCCCGTCGAAGTCGCGGATCACCTCGTTGAGGTTGGGGAGGCAGATGCACATCCCGACGGGCTTGCCGTCGACCATGAACTGCACTGTTCCCATGGCATTTTCCGGTTCGACGTGAGACGCGAAGGACACCTTGGCGCCCGTTGTGGCGGTAGCCGGTCCTTCGAGCGTGGTCACGATGTCGGTACCAGGATCGGGATCGACGGGCCCCAGGTCCCCGTCGATTTTCGTCGACGCCAGGGCGCCGCCGCCGGAATTGAGAGGGCCGGTCTCGCTGTCGCGGGGTGAGCACGACGTAGGTGCCCAGATCGTTCCCGCGAGCCAGTGGCTGACCTGAGGAAGGAAGGTCAAGAATGACTCCGGTCCGCCGAAAGTACCTGCAGCACCCGAGGTCCGGACATTGGTCTCGACAACACCGGAAGGCCCGGCCTTCACCGTGATTCTGATCTTCGGAAAGACGATATTCGTCTCGGCACCGGACTGAGCATTGATCGCGAGCCCACCGTGCGCACCCGACGACGATGACGGACTGTTGCCGATCGCTTCGTTTGCGCCGGACAACCGGAGTATCGGGCCGTCAGGTGTGGGAGTGCCGTCTTCGTTGACACGAATCACCGAAGCAGGTTTCCCGGCGACAACATTGCCCGGATCGGTGACCGTCGCCGAGACGAACTCCGCGTTGGTCGGAATCGGAAGATCGATCTTCAGACGCGAGATCTTCTTGACGCTTGCGCCGCTCACATCGTTCGGGATCTGGACGCTTCCCGGATCCACGTCGATGTCGAAGACTTGACCTGGCGCGACGACCGCAGGAGCCGAAACCCGCACCGTGGCAGGCTTTCCGTCTGACGACGGCCCGGAGAACGCACTCGGAACTGCGCGGCACGTGACCTGAAAAGTTGTCGACGTGGTTTCTGCAACGGGTGCCGCGGTCGCCGGAATCACGGCCACCGACGGCCCATATTGCGTGGACGATTGCGTCTGGACCGGCGACGTGAACTATGATGGCATCGTGAACAACAAAGATATTTTGCCCCTCGGCTACTTTTTGGGCATGGACGGTGACATCCGTACCGACGCTTCGCTCGACTGGTATGGACAGTTTTCCGACAACTGGGCAAACCCTTTCACAGGCTACCCAGTTGATTTGAAGCACGCGGATACCGACGGCGACGGCATGATTTCCACAGAAGACACCACCGCAGTAAGCCTCTTTTACGGCCAGACCCACAGCGTAGTGCCCGATATTTTGCCGACATCTAAAGGGTTGCCGTTCCATTTGAACCTGCTCACCCCCCCGAACCCCGGCATTGGTGACTTGGTGGAAGTCGAAGTATCGCTCGGCAATGCAGCCAATCCGGTCGTAAACCTCTACGGGTTCGCTTATGACGTGAAACTCAGCCCTCAAATCGTGGATTCGGCTTTCCACATGGATTTCTACGATAATTCGTGGTTCGCCCGCAACGCACCCTCGCTCAATTTCCAGAAACGACCTCGCGTCGGCCGTTTGGAAACCGCGCTCACTCGTACAAGTGGCGTGGCTGCGAGCGGCTTCGGGAAGATTGGGAAATTCAGCTTCATTATTGTGGATGATGTAGTGTTGGGCAATAAACCAGACGGCCTCACCAATCATTTCTCCATCTCCATAGGCGGCGGCCAACAAGTGCTCGCGGACGGAAGCCTCCAAGCGGTAGAGCCGACCACGATACAAGTGCCGATTGACCGCCGCAAGAACTTGGAGCCAGCGCGCTCGGTTGCACAGAATGATTTGTTTGTGTATCCCTCGCCTGCTTCCGATTTGATGCAGGTGCATTTGAATGGCAACAACAAAATCCGCCAGTTCAGTATCCTGAATTTAATGGGCGCAGAAGTTTGGAACTCCGGCAACGTCGAATGGAAACACGCCGAAATCAGTGTCGGCGATTTGCCATCGGGTGTTTATTTCGCTGTGGCTCAAACGGAAGCTGGCCGCGTGACCAAAAAGTTCGAGGTCATTCGCTGAGCCGTCCGTGTTTCGTCAACACCTATATTATATTATAAGGTGTGGAGAGTCCCTCTCTCCACACCTTATATGTTTTACCCACAGGGTTGCCTCGCCAAGTTTTTTTAGCCGTACCCCCGTCCAAACCTTGCAACTTGCTACCTTCGCGCCCCGAACAATCGGCTGCACGGTGGACGGCAGACGGTGGACGGCAGACGGTTTGCCCTTCACGGTCGCCGCTCAAATCTGCCGCTCAAAACCGCCAACTGCTTGAAAGACAACAGCATCCGCACCGTCCTCATCATCGGCTCCGGCCCCATCATCATCGGCCAAGCCTGCGAATTCGACTACTCTGGCTCGCAAGCCAGCCGCAGCCTCCGCGAGGAAGGCATCCAAGTCGCACTCATCAATTCAAATCCCGCCACCATCATGACCGACCCGGTCACGGCGGACTTCGTGTACTTGCGCCCGCTCACGCCCGAAAGCATCGAGCAAATCCTGCGCGAGCACCGAGATAGCCCGGATTTGCCCGTGATTGATGCCGTGTTGCCCACAATGGGCGGCCAAACCGCGCTCAACCTTGCCATCGAATGTGAAAACCAGGGTATCTGGGAGCAGTACCATTGCCGCATGATTGGCGTGGACACGGCGGCCATCGAGCTGACCGAGAACCGCGAAAAATTCAAACAGCTCATGCTCGATATCGGCATGGGCGTAGCAAAATCCTATATCGCCAACTCGTTTTTGGAGGGCAAGGAGGCCGCGCAAAAAATTGGTTTTCCGTTGGTTATCCGCCCCTCGTTCACGTTGGGCGGAACGGGTGGCGGATTTTGCATGAAAGAAGACGAGTTTGACGAAGCCCTGAAACGCGGGCTGAATGCCTCGCCGACGCACGAGGTTTTGGTTGAGCAGGCCGTGCTCGGCTGGAAGGAATTCGAACTCGAACTCCTGCGCGACCAAAACGACAACGTCGTCATCATCTGCACCGTCGAAAACCTCGACCCGATGGGCATCCACACGGGCGACTCCATCACAGTCGCGCCAGCCATGACGCTCTCGGACACGGGCTTCCAACTGATGCGGGATAATGCGATTCGGATGATGCGCTCACTCGGCAACTTCTCTGGTGGGTGCAACGTCCAGTTCGCACAAAATCCTGTGACAGAGGAACTTATCGCCGTTGAAATCAACCCGCGAGTGTCGCGTTCGTCGGCGTTGGCGAGCAAGGCAACAGGTTATCCAATTGCCAAAATCGCCGCAAAACTCGCCATTGGCTACACATTGGACGAGCTGAAAAACCAAATCACGAAGACGACTTCCGCACTGTTCGAGCCGACTTTGGATTATGTTATCGTGAAAATGCCGCGCTGGAACTTTGACAAATTTCACGGAGCCGACCATGTATTGGGCCTGCAAATGAAGTCCGTTGGCGAGGCGATGGCCATTGGCCGCTGCTTCAACGAGGCTTTGCAGAAAGCTTGCCAAAGCCAAGAAAACAACCGTACTGGCCTCGGCGCGGACAAAAAAGAATGGATTCGGACGGAGGACATCTTGGCGCGCCTCGAAAAAGTCAGCGACGACCGCATTTATCGCGTGAAAGATGCACTGCGGCTTGGCATCCCCTCCAAATCGGTGCAAAAAATGACCGGGATTGACCCGTGGTTCATCGGCGAAATCAAAAAACTCGTGAAAATGGAAGAGCAGCTTCTGCGCTACAATGTGCCGGAAGACCTGCCGAACGAGTTTTTCATCGAACTTAAAAAGAACGGCTATTCGGATTCACAAATCGCATGGCTACTGCGCGTGGACGAAAAATTCGTCACCCGCGAGCGCAAAAAACGTGGCATCCGGCGCGTCTATAAAATGGTGGACACCTGCGCGGCAGAGTTCGAGAGCCGGACGAATTATTTTTACTCCACGTTCGACGACCGCAACGAATCGGTCGTGTCGGACAGGAAAAAAATCGTGGTTTTGGGTTCCGGCCCGAACCGCATCGGGCAGGGCATTGAGTTTGACTACTGCTGCGTGCATGGCATTTTGGCCATTAAAGAGCTTGGTTTTGAGGCGATTATGGTCAACTGCAACCCGGAGACCGTGAGCACGGATTTCGATATTGCCGACAAACTGTACTTCGAACCAGTGTTCTGGGAGCACCTCGAAGAAATTTTGGAGCACGAAAAACCGGATGGCATCATCGTGCAACTGGGCGGCCAAACTGCCCTGAAACTGGCCGAAAACCTCCACAAAAATGGCTGGAACATCATCGGCACCAGCTACAACGACATGGACATCGCCGAAGACCGGGGGCGTTTTTAGGATTTGCTCAAAGACCTCGACATC
>JBKBIC010000326.1:0-4433 GCA_046299435.1 Saprospiraceae bacterium | reverse complement strand
CCTTCAGGGGGCCGGGGGGCAATTCCACCCGGTGCTCCAAAATGATGGTCGGCCCGTAGTCGCGGTCGGCAGCGTTGTTTTGAAAACTATGCACCCTGCCGTCGAGCGGCGCGAAAACGGGCGTGCCGGGCGGCAAAAAAACATCCAGCCCGATGTGCGCCGTGCGCCACTGCGGGCCGTCGTTGCCCTCAACGGCGTAAGCATCGGAGGTATAAAACGGGCGGATTTCGTCGTAGCGACCAATGGCAGGGATGGGTTTTGAGTCTTGGGTTTTGAGTGTCCCGCCTGCCTCAATCGCCTCCAAGATTCGGCGGTGCAGTTTGTCCGCGTCTTCGATGTCGGCCCAAGTGCCGAGGTCGGGGCTGCCGACGCTCAAATCGAGCCAGATGCCAGATGCCAGATTTGAGATGTCAGATTTCACCAATGGGCTGATTGTCTGGAAGTTGGCTTTTGCCCATGCCTGAAAAACGGCGTTTTGTGGGCACGGCTCCCAACCGCAGGCATGGCGGAACGTGTAATGTGCGAGCGCGGGCGGCACGGCGCGGAGGCGTTCCAAAAGTGCCCACGCGGGGCGGTCGCTGATTTGCAGGTACTCGTTTTCGGGTTCGTCGGCGCGGTTCATGGCCGAGCAGGTGACGCTGATGAGCAGCCGCGCCCCGATGAGCGGGAACAACACTTCGACCTCCTTTTCCGTGAGCGGGAACCTGCGGTGAAAACCCGCCACAAGGTGCGCGATGGCCGTGAGCGGGTCGGGTTTGTGCATGGCGCAGTAGGCCGCTGCGATGGCTAACTCATTGATTGTGTGCGTGTAAACCGCATCGCCGAAATCAATCACGCCGGGCACTTGGGGCGCGAGCAGGTCGTGGCCGACGAGGATGTTGTAGTCGTTCGCGTCGTTGTAGCAGATGCTTTGCCGCAGGTCGGGTAGCGCGGGAATTGCTTGTTTTTCAAACAGTTGGAGGAAATACTCGGCAAGCCCGCGCTTGTCGGCATCGGCAATTTTTGGCAGGTGTTCCCGTGTCCAAGCCGCCTGCGAGCAATCCCATTTCAGGAAACGGTGCGCTGCCGGATGCTCAAAACCGGCGAGGCCGAGGGCGAGTTTGCCGCACATCTCGCCGACGTTTTCGAGCAGCGCGGGCGTGTGCGGGTTCACGTCGGCAAAACAGCGGCCTTCAATCCAAGTCAGCAGCCGCAGGAAACGCCGCGAGCCATCGGGCGCAGTGATTTCGGTGATGCGCTGGCCGTCCAAACTGGCGACGACGAACGGGATTTCCAGCCCCAAATCCTGTGCGCCAAGGTGCTGCATGATGGCGTTTTGCATCTCCAACTGGGCGCGTTCGGTGGCGGGGTTGGCGATTTTCAGCACGAATTTTTGACCCGAATGGAGCGTCATCTGGAAGTTCAGGTCAATCTCGCCGGGCAATTTTCGGATGCGTCCGTGCAGGCCGAAGTGGTTGAGCGCGAGGCCGTGAATTTGTTCGATGGCAAAGGGCATGGCGTTTTTTGGGGCGAAAGTACGCGCCCGGCCAACGGCCAAGAACCTGTTGGCGGGTTCCTGTGTTTCGGGTGGCGTGTTTTTTGCCGGGTTGCGCCGCATTTCCCGAACGGCACATTTTCGTCAGGTTTGGCAATTCGCAATACTTTCGCGCCGAAACCCGCAGGAAACCGCCCGTTCGCAAAAATTTCCAAATCAACAATTCCACTCGTACACACATGACTGACAACAGAAATCAGGGCCAAGCCATCAATATCGAGCTCACGGAAGAGGTAGCGGAAGGCATCTACTCCAACCTCGCCATCATCAGCCATTCCAATTCGGAGTTCGTGATTGACTTCGTGCGGCTGATGCCCAACGTGCCGAAGGCAAAGGTCAAGGCCCGCATCGTCCTCACGCCGCAGCACGCCAAACGCCTGCTGTTCGCACTCAAAGACAACCTGCAAAAATTTGAGATGCAATTCGGCAAAGTGGACGAGCCGGAGCACACGCCCTTCCCGCCCATGAACTTCAACACGCCGACGGCGCAAGCGTGAACAATCGGTGATTTGGTGATTGGGCTATCCGGCTATTTGAAGTCCAAACAGCCGGATAGCCCAATTACCAGATGTCCTTCGTCATGCACCTTCGCACCCTTTCCCTGCCCGACCTCGCCCTGCTCCAACACATCGGGCGCGCCAGCTACGAGCCGTATTACCCGCACCTCTGGAAACCCGGCGGCCTCGACTGGTACATGGAACGCTGTTTCGGCACCGACAGCCTTCGTGCCGACTTCGCCGACCCCAATATCGAGTACATCCTCGCCACCGACGACACAGCACAACCCATTGGTTTCCTGAAACTTGTGCTCGAAAAGCCACTGCCCAGCGGCCAACCCGCCAACGCCCTTTACCTCGAAAAAATCTACCTCATGCCCGCCTTCTTTGGTCGGGGCATTGGGCAAAAACTCATCGGATTCGTGCTCGAAAAAGCCGCCGCGCTGGGCCGCGAAGCCGTCTGGCTCATGGTCATGAAATCCGGCCCCCGGCAGGTGTACGAACGGGCGGGCTTCGTGACTGTCGGCGAAATGCCCATTGATTTTGAACCCATGCTCGAACACGAACGCGGGCTTTGGGTTATGGTGAGGCGGTTGGTTGGGTGATTTGGCGATTTGTTGGTTCGGTGATTTGAACACCCTCAAAGAGCCAAATAGCCAGATCGCCGCATAGCCAAATCAACAAATCGCCGCATCACCAAATCAACCCACCGATGTCCAAAACCATACTCCTCGCAGGCGGCACCGGCCTCATCGGCAGCCGCTTGGCCGAAATGCTCCGCACGAGCGGCCACGAAGTGCTGCTCCTGTCGCGTCGGCCCAACCCATCGAAAAACATTTTTGGCTGGAACCCCGCCGCCGGAACCGTGGACGACGAGGCCGTGCGCCGCGCCGATTTTGTGGTCAACCTCGCCGGGGCCGGCATCGCCGACGGACGCTGGACGGCCAGCCGCAAACGCGAAATCATCGAGAGCCGCACCCAAAGTGCTCGCACCCTCCGCGATGCGTTCCAGCGCACTGGCCATCAACCCCAAGCCTACATAAGTGCCTCTGCCATAGGTTTTTATGGCAACGCCGGCGACCGCCTGATGCACGAGACCGACCCGCCCGGCACCGACGGTTTCATGCCGCCGACCTGCGCGGCTTGGGAACAAGCCGCCGACGAAGTGGCCGCGCTTGGCATCCGCACGGCGAAGCTCCGCATCGGCATCGTGTTGGCAAAGGAAGGTGGCGCGTTGGCCGAAATCGCCAAGCCGCTGCGCTTCGGGCTGGGCACCTATTTCGCCGACGGGCAGGCTTGGTACTCGTGGGTTCACCGCGACGATGTGTGCCGGATGTTCGTCTGGGTCATTGAAAATCAAGCAGTTGCGGGTGTGTTCAATGCCGTCGCGCCCGCGCCAGCCCGCAACATCGAGTTGGTGAAAGCCGCTGCCAAGGCCATGCGCCAGCCCGCCGTTTTTGTGCCCGCGCCCGCGCTCGCCCTGCGCGTCGTGCTGGGCGAAATGGCCGATGTGGTGCTGAACAGCACTCGCGTCTCGTCGGAAAAAATCGAGCGGTCGGGTTTCAAGTTTCAGTTCCCGGATTTGGCGGGCGCGTTGCAGGATATTTTTCGGAAAAACTGACCGCCGCCAGCATGGCCATTTGCCCCCAAAACAAAGCCGCCACGCGCCCATCGTGCAGGAAATTGTTGACCAAGCCGTGCACGAAAAACGTCGTCAGGCTCAACACGGCGGCCAGCATTTGCCAGCGCGAGGCGGCATTTTCGGGGCTAAAAAAAGCCCACACACCAGCCCCCAGCCCAGCCGCCACCAAACTTACCCAAAGCAAAAAACCGGGCAAACCCATCTCCGCCAAAGCCTGCAAATACTCCGAGTGCGCCCCACCGCCGCGCCCGTAATTGCTTGAATTTCTGTCGGTTATCGGTTGCGTGACACTGATGCGCGTCATTTCCTCTGGGCGTTGGTAGGCTAAATATTGGAACTGAAAAGTGCCCGGCCCGAAGCCCAAAACCGGTCGGTCGTCGGCCATGCGGAGCGCGCAGGAATACCGATTGAGCCGTTCGAGGTTGGAGGCATCGGTCGTGAAATTTGCCAGCGAACGCAACTGCCCGGCCAAGTCGCGGGCATTGCCATCTGCCGCCGGGTCGGCGATTTTGTCGCGCTGAAAAACCAGCACCGCCATCGCCACGGCCACCGCACTGAACAGCCACCGCCGATGCTCCCAAAAAATCAGCAACCCGCCCAGCAGCCCCGCCACGACCACGCTCAACCACGCCGCCCGGCAAAAAGAAAAGTACAGGCCGAGGACAAGCCAGAAGTTGGGAATTGGGAATTGGGAATTGGGGATTGGGGATTGGGAATTGGGAATTGGGGATTGGGGATTGGGGATTGGGGATTGGGGATT
>JBKBIC010000325.1:0-4444 GCA_046299435.1 Saprospiraceae bacterium | reverse complement strand
CGGGCGAAATGCGGTCAAAAAGTGATTTCCCGTCGTTGAAATTTTCGCGGCTCGCACCCGCGTCCAATGCCCGACCGATTTCTTCGGCGCGGTCGCGCACGTCCATCATCACCTTGCGGGGCGATAGTTTTTTGCCCGTCAAATTGGCCGGGCACGAGGCCGTGCAGCGGCCACATTCGGTGCAAGTGTAGGCATCCAGCACGTTTTTCCACGAAAGCGAAAACACATCGTTCGCGCCGAATTCGGGCAAATCCGTTCCGGCGGCGGGGTCGGGCTGCTCCATGCCGAGCATGATACGCACCTCTTTTTGCACTTCGGGCATATTTTCCATCTCGCCTTTTGGGGTGAGTTTGGCGAACCAAGTGTTCGGGAAGGCCAGCAGGATGTGCAGGTGTTTCGAGTAGGGCAGGTAAACGAGGAATCCAAAGACGGTCAAAATGTGCAGCCACCAACCGAACCGCTCGACTGCGACAAGTCCCGGTTCGCCCAGCCCGCCGAACAGCGCGGGGCCGAGCCAAGTGCTGACGGCGAAATTCCCGGTCTGGAAATAGTGGCCCGCGCCGAGCGATTGCAGCACTTTGTCCGCGCCGTTCATGCAAAAAATGCCCGTGACCAATGTGATTTCGCCCAGCAGGATGAGGTTCGCGTCGCGCATCGGGAAGCCTTTGAGCTCCGGTTTGCGGAAACGGCTGATGTTCAGCACGTTGCGGCGGGCAAGGAAAATGACGGTGGCGACCAAAGCCAGCACCGAAAGCACTTCGATTGTGCTGATGATGAAGGTGTAAAACCCGCCGAGCATGGGCGCGAAAAAGCGGTGCGTCCCGAAAATGCCGTCCACGAAAATCTCGATGAGCTCGATTTGGGTGATGACGAACGCCACATATATAAATAGGTGCAGCACAGCGGCCAGCGTCAATTTGAACATTTTGCGCTGGCCGAGCGCGATGAGCACGACGTTGCGCCAGCGGTCAGCCGGGCGGTCGGCGATGCGCTCGTCTTTGCCGAGCAGGATGTTGCGGCGCACGGCAGCGAAGCCTTTCCACGAAAACCAACCGGCCACGCCGGCCACCGCGATGAAAATCAGAGATTGAATCATGGGCCAATTTTTTCTGTTTTGACGGCGGAAAAGTACGGACATTCGGCCCACGATAGACGGCCTTTGGCGGACGGTTTTTTAACAAATACCGCTGTCTATCGCCTGCCGTCCGCCGTTGACCGAGTTATGAAAATCCTCGACGACCGGCAAATCCGGCAAAAAATCCGGCGGCTCGCCATTGAAATCTTGGAGCGCAATTTTGGCGAAACGAGCCTCATTTTGGCCGGATTGAACAACAACGGTTCTTGTTTCGCGCAACTTTTGCTCGCCGAACTCATGCCTATCGCTCCGCCGGATATGGAGCTGACCCTCACGCGCATCCGCCTGAACCCGGCCAACCCGCTCGAATACGAGGCCATGCTCGAAATGCCCATCGAAGAACTGCGCGGCAAAAACATCATCATCGCGGATGATGTTGCGAACACCGGGCGCACCATTTTTTACGCCATCCAGCCGCTGCTGCAAACCGTCCCGCGCAAAGTGGAAGTGGCCGTGCTCGTTGACCGCAAGCACAAATCCTTCCCGATTCACTCCGATTATGTCGGGCTTTCGTTGGCCACGACCTTGCAGGAGGATATTGACTGCCAAATCCGAGAGGTGGACGAGATGGCGGTTTTCTTGAATTGATTTGGCCCATTCGCAAACGGCAGACAAAACTGCGCCATCCAAAAACGCCCGGCTGCTCGTAAATTGATTGTCTTTGTGCGTCCAGCACATTTTCTAAATTTCTAAAATCTATATCCAAACACATTGACATGACCGGAAAAATTTACCTGCTGCTCGCGGCCGCTTTCCTCGCCGCCAACCTGCCTGCCCAAGTCGTCATCAACGAATACTCAGCGGCCAACTGGAAACAATTCGTTGATAATCACAGCGATTACGAAGACTGGATTGAGTTATACAACACCTCTTCCGAAGCTGTCAACCTCGGCGGCTACTACCTGAGCGACAACGAGGACAAGCCCGACAAGTGGCAGTTCCGGGCCGGGACAACCATCGCAGCCAACGGCTTCCTCCGCGTGTGGTGCAGCAGCCGCGACACGGTGCAGGGCACACACATCCACACCAGCTTCAAGTTGACGCAGACCAAAAACAACCCCGAAACCCTCGTGCTCTCCCGCCCGAACAAGGTGGCCATGGACAAAGTGGTGGTCGAAAAAACGGCCAAGCACCAGTCCCGCGCCCGCCTGACCGACGGCGCGGCGGCATGGCGCGTCTGCACCACGCCCACACCGAACGCCTCGAACGATGCCGCGACCATGTTCACGGGCTTTGCCGACCGGCCTTCGATGAGCGCGGAAGCTGGCTTTTACACAGATTCGGTCACGGTTGCCATCGAAACCGATGAGCCGGGCGGGGTCATTCGTTACACGCTCGACGGCACGGAACCGAAGGCCACATCGCCCCAATATACCGGGCCATTGACCTTGAAAAAAACGACCGTCGTCAAAGCCCGCACGTTCAGCCCCGACCCGCAGGTGCTGCCGAGTTTTGTGCAGTTCAACACCTATTTTATCAATGTGTCGCACACGCTCGTGGTGGTTTCCATCGGCGCGGACGAGCTGCTCGATTTGGCAAACGGCGACCAAGACCTGCGCCCGGAGGGTACTTTCGAGTATTTCGGGAAAGATTTGCTCCGCAAAACCCGCAGCTACGGCGAGTTGAACAGTCACGGCCAAGATTCGTGGGCCAACGACCAGCGCAGCCTTGACTGGATTTCGCGCGACGAGTTCGGGTACAGCGAGGCTTTGAAGGAAAAGATTTTCCCGACGAGCGACCGCGACGAATTCCAGCGCATCATCCTCCGTGCTTCCGGCGACGACAACTACCCGGCGGCTCACAACCCCCAAAACCGGGGCAGTGCCCACATGCGCGACGATTATGTGCAAAGCCTCGCCAAATCGGCCAACATGAGCCTCGATTTGCGCACCGCCGAACGCTGCATCGTCTATCTCAACGGCGAATACTGGGGCGTGTACTCCTTCCGCGAAAAAGTGGACGACCACGATTACACCCAGTTTTACTACAACCAAGACAAATACGACCTGCAATGGGTCATGACTTGGGGCAACACTTGGTCGGAGTACGGCGGCCAGCAATCCATCAATGACTGGAAACTGCTGCGCTCGTGGATTTTGACCCGCAACATGGCCGATTCCGCCAATTACAAATACGTCACCGACCGCCTCGACGTGCAAAGTTTGGTGGACTATTTCATTGTAAATCAGACATCTGTGTGCTCCGACTGGCTCAACTACAACACCGGTTGGTGGCGCGGCATGAACCCCGAAGGCACCCACCGCAAATGGGGCTACATCCTCTGGGACAACGACGCGACCTTCGGTTTTTACATCAATTACACAGGAGTGCCGGATACCACGCCGACCGCCAAGCCCTGCGACATCAACGACTTCGATACGAACTGGGGCAATCCCGACCCGGAAAAACACATCCAAATCCTGAACAAATTGCAGCAAAACCCCGGCTTCAAGCAGTTCTATCTGTCGCGGCAGGCCGATATGTTCAACACCGTGTACAGCTGCGAAAACATGCTGCACGTCCTCGATTCGATGGCCGCCATCATCGAACCCGAAATGGCCCAGCACGCCAAGCGCTGGTTCGGCACCTACTCGGAATGGCAGAAAAACTTGGGCCGACTGCGCCACTTCATCGAACGCCGCTGCCAACTCTACGACGAGGGCATGGTGGATTGTTTCGATTTGACAGGGCCGTATCCGGTCGTTTTCCAAGTGGAGCCGCCCGGCGCGGGTGCAATCAAAGTCAACACCCTCCCCCCGAACCCGAACACTTGGCAGGGCCAATATTATGGCGGGATGCAAAACCTGCTTTCCGTCGTGCCCGCCACAAACACCGGGCTTGTGTTCGACCGCTGGGAGTCGCGCACGGGCGCAAGCACTTTTTCGCTCGATTCCGCGCTGCCCGATGTAGCCGCGACCGTGACCGCACCGGACACCATCGTGGCATTGTTCCGCTTGGCAACGGCCACGCACGAAGCTTCGGGCAATGTGTCGGGCTTGTCGGTTTTCCCGACTGTTTTTGATAATCAGTTGACTGTCAATTACAAATTGGCCGAAAAAGCCGATGTGCAAGTCCGTGTCATCTCTACACTTGGCCGCGAATTGGCTCGGTTCAACTTGGGCCAACAGGTGGGCGAACAGTCCGTGCCGCTCAATTTGTCAAATCTGAACCTCCCCACCGGCACCTATTTCGTGCAAGTGCAGGCAGGTGCGGACAGCCGGACAGAGCGTGTGGTGAAAGTGCGGCAGTAAATTTCTGGGATAGGTTTACTTGCCAAAACAGTTGAGCCGGGGCAGTGTGTGCTGCCCC
>JBKBIC010000324.1:2027-4464 GCA_046299435.1 Saprospiraceae bacterium | reverse complement strand
CACATTCTCACTCCCTGATGTGTGCCAGCCGAACGGCCTGATACTCAGGCTTTTTGAGGATGTTCCGCATCCGTTTGATGGTCTCGCGCGGCCCCATGTCAATCGCCATATTGACCACCCAATCGGGCATATTGCCCGCCGGGTCGGAGTAGATGTAGTATTCGATGTAGGCCCAGCCGCTGGAACCGGGCCAGATTTTCCAA
This sequence comes from Saprospiraceae bacterium, assembly GCA_046299435.1. Taxonomy (GTDB): domain Bacteria; phylum Bacteroidota; class Bacteroidia; order Chitinophagales; family Saprospiraceae; genus M3007. The sequence goes on along the minus strand of JBKBIC010000324.1, from coordinate 4,261 downwards.
GTCGTCTTGGCATTGGTGATGCGCACCACGTCCTTTTTGACGGGCACTTTGTCGTGACTGACGGCTGTGCTCGTGGCGATGATGGCGCGGGTTTCGGGGTCTTGCACCAGTTTGGTGTGCATCACGATGTCGCGGTCGCTGAACGGCCACGGAAAGTCGAGGCGGCTGTAATAGTACATTTCCGTGTCGCTGATTTTCTCGATGACCTTCGATTCCATCACTTTGTAGCCCCACGAAGGGTACATTTCCACCTCGCCGAGCAGGTGGACGAGGCCGGAAAGCGTGGTCTTGATGGAACTCACCAACTTGATTTCGTGGACATCCGAGGTGCGGCGGTAATAGACCTTCACGTTGTCCTTCTCGTTTTTGAACACCCAAGCAGGCTCCGTTTGGGCTTGGGCAGAAAGCGGGATGGCGCACACAAAAAACAGGGAAAGGGTTTGGGCAAGGAGCGGCAAATTGAAGGTCAGTCGCATGGATGGATGTTTAAGATTGGATATGCCCGGAAGGCACGCGCCTAACGCAACGGCGGGGCACTTTGTTTTGGGCAAAGATGAGGCATTTCGGGTGCTTGTCGCAGGCGCGGATTTTCCGATGACGAACATCTTGCCGGAGGCTGACAGTCGTCAAATCCGGCGGCAAGGGCATGGTTTTCCTTTGTGGCGCAAATGATCTTTCAACGCTGTCAAACTGAAAAAACATGAAATTCGAGTACAACCTTTCCCTTGCCGAGTGCGTGCAAAGTTTCCTTTTGATGATGGCCGTCATCCTCGTCGGCGGCTTTACCGGCCAAGCGTGGCTGATGGTCTTGGGCCTGCCGCTCTTTTTGCGCGGCATCATGGGCTGGTGCCCGCTCAAAACCTTCCTCAGCCAGCAAAAAGCCTGAGCACCTGATTTTTTTCCCGGACAGCCGCTCGGTGCGGGGCGGGCGCAATACTTTGAGGCAGTTTTCACCAAAGCCAACCAAGATGAAACGCTTTCTCAAAGTTCTGCTCGCATTGGCTGCCGTTTTTGCCGTGTACATGGCCGTCGTGTTCGCGCACGGCTACGCGACCGACTGGCAGCCGCCCGAAACCACCCCGCTCTCCCCCACCCAAGCCGCCGCCCAAGCCCAAGTGCGGGACAGCCTCGTGTCGTTCGTTATCTGGAACGTCGGCTTCGGCGGCAACGGTGCGGCCTCCGATTTTTTCTACGACGAAGTCGGGATGTGGTACTCCGGCGGCAGCATGGTGCATTCGCCCAAGCCGCTGGTTGACCAATATGTGGCCGGGACGTTGGATTTCCTGCGGAATACCCGCGCCGATGTGTTCCTGCTGCAAGAGGTTGATTTTGAGTCAGATAGAAGCTACCGCCGCCGCCAGTACGACGAATACTGCGCCGCGCTGCCGGGCTTTGCGGCCACCTACGCCCAGAACTACAATTGCCCCCGTGTGCCCATCCCGCTGCTGGAACCCTGGAACGCTTATGGTGCGGTGAATTCCGGGCTGGCCACTTTTTCGCGCTGGCAGCCATCGGAAGCCGTGCGCCACCAACTGCCCGGCCAATACCCGATGCCCGACCGGATTTTCCAGCTCGACCGCTGCGTGGCCTTGCACCGCTTCCCGACTGGGCGTGGCGGCAAGGATTTGGTCGTCCTCAACATCCACAACTCGGCCTACGACCCCGGCGACAAAATCAAGGCCATCCAACTGCCGTACCTGCGCGATTTGGCCCTGCGCGAGTTCGGGCGGGGCAATTACGTCGTCATCGGCGGCGACTGGAACCAATGCCCGCCGTTTTTCAAGTTCGATGCGTTCATGCCCGGCAAGGCGGACGGGCACATGCAGGGGAACGTCCCGGCGGATTTTTTCCCGGAAGATTGGCGGTTTGCCTACGACCCGGCCACGCCGACCAACCGCAAACTGCGCGACCCATATATCAAAGGTGTGACCTTCGAGACGCTGATTGATTTCTTCGTCGTCAGCCCGAACGTGCAGGTGAAAGCCGTGCGCGGCATCGGGCAGGGTTTCGCGTTTTCCGACCATCAACCCGTTTACCTCGAAGCAATTTTGAAATGACGCAACCCATCCGGCCTGGCTTTTACCGGCATTACAAAGGCAAGTTTTACAAAGTCTTTGGCGAAGCCCAACACTCTGAAACAGAGGAGGTTATGGTCGTTTACCAGCAATGGTACGGCGACCGTGCATGGTGGGTGCGCCCCAAGGCGATGTTTCTGGAAAACGTGGAATTGGGCG
>JBKBIC010000324.1:0-2017 GCA_046299435.1 Saprospiraceae bacterium | reverse complement strand
GCGACACGCCCGCGCTTCGAGTTCGTGGGCGAGGAATTGGCCGAAGATTGACTTGATAAGTAACTGAGTAAAATCAGTTATGCCTATTTGAACACAGAGACGCGGAGGCACAGAGTTTCTAAATCTTTGAAAATCAATAAATTAAGCCCTCTTTGCCTCCGTGTCTCTGTGTTCAATAATTGTTCGTAACTACTCATTTTTGGACTGCCCGGCATTTTCAACTTTTCAACCCTCCCAACTTTTCCCCTCGCTGCTCAAATCTCGTCCACCAAAAAGAAGCCGTCGGAGCCTTGTTTTTGGTACAAAGGCATGAGAATCAGGCTGTCGTCGGGCGCGAGGATGGAGCCTTCCACGTCTTCGGCGAGTACCTCGTCTTTGAAAACAGGCTGGAAATTGACATAGCCGGGGCGCATCTGGAAATTGTCGCCGGGGCGTATGTGGTGGACGTGCCGGACGCGCGTGACCTTCGGCAAGTCCGCAGAGTAGTTTTTGAGAATCTGGTCGTGCGGGCTGGCAAGAGCTGCCATGTCAATGCAGCCGCTTGCCCGCAGGCAATGCAGCGTGCCACTGACGAGGCGGCTCACGGAGAGCGGGTCGTGGTGCTGCCCACCCTCGAACGCCACGCCGAGCGTGTGTTTTGGGAAACCGCCCGTCCCGAAACGGTTTTCGGTGGCAAATTGGAGCAAAGTGCCCTGTATGCCTTGCAACAGACCGAGGATGACCGGGGCGTGGAGTTGCTTGGCGAGTCGCAGGCTGGCCGCGTCGTCGGTCGGGATGCAAAAAATGCCGCCGTCGGCGGAGGTCGTGTGGAGGTCAAGCAAGACGAGGACTTCCGATTTCGAGGCTGTCAATTCTTCGTGGAGCAGGTCGAGCAACTCGGCAATTTCGAGGTCTTCGGCATCGAGTTCGGCGCGGCCAGTCTCGCGGATGCGCTGGATATTGGCGGGAGTCCAGAGGCGGTTGAGGTCTTTTTTCAGGAAACGCTGCCCCGACGCGAACGCCTGCCGATTGCCAAGCAGGGCCAACATTTGGCCGTGAAACACGAACGTAGGATTGGTGTTTTTTTCGCGCTCCAACATTTGCAATACCTTTTCCAATGCCTGCACGCCCGCTGGCTCGTTGCCGTGCAGCGCCGCAAAGACGACCACAAAAGGGCCGGGCTTTGTGCCGATATGCCTACCGATAATTCGATTCATGTCAGCCAGAAATGATGGTTAGGTGTCAAAAAAGAGCGGCTGCCTGTTGGGGCATCCGCTCTTATGTCGTTGATAATGAATGATTCGTGCGTTGTCCCGAGTCAGTTCCGGGCGGGCAACTTGGTTATTGTTTTTTGGCCAACCTTGCGGCGCGGGCGGCAGCAAGGATGGCGATGCGACGCTCTTTCAGCTCGGCGGCGCGGGCTTCTTTTTCGGCTTCGGTCAATTCGGGTTGCTCGGCTTTGGGTGGCCGGAGCCGACCTTCGGCTTCCAGTTTGGAGAGCCGGGCAGCGCGGGCGGCGGCAAGGATGGAGATGCGGCGTTCGCGCAAAGCCTCCTGCTCGGCCTCCGAAAGTTCGCGCTTGGTCGTGACTTTTTCGGCGCGGGCGGCTTTTTTGGCGGCTCGCAGGGCGGCCTGTTCGGCGTGGGCAGCGGCAATTTCCTCCTTCGAGCGGCGCGGACGTTTGGGTGCGTCGTCTTCGCTTCTGGCTGCCTTTTTGGGCTTAGGCGGCATATCGCTCAGTTTTGCCATGCGGGCGGCACGGGCGGCGGCGACGATGGCGATGCGACGTTCCTTGATTTCGGCGGCGCGGGCGGCTTTTTCGGCCTCCGTCAACTCCACTTTCGGAGCCTTTGGCACACGCGGCTTGCGCGGGGCTTTGGGCTCTTTCGGCGGTGCGTCGCCGCGTTTGGCCATGCGGGCGGCGCGAGCGGCGGCGATGATGGCGATGCGGCGTTCCTTGATTTCGGCGGCGCGGGCGGCTTTTTCGGCCTCCGTCAACTCCACTTTCGGAGCCTTTGGTACGCGGGGCTTGCGCGGG
>JBKBIC010000323.1:0-4517 GCA_046299435.1 Saprospiraceae bacterium | reverse complement strand
TTCACAACACCGGTATCGGTCCAAATCCCCCAAATCCTACCAACCCACGTTTCCGTTTTTTGCCCAATCTTTCCGCCGCGATGGGCCGTTCAGAAAGGTTCATCATTCATCGCTCATCATTCATCATTCCCAAAAGGATGTTGCTTTTCAAAAAAGTCGCCGACCTCCAAAAACACCTCGACGGCCTGCGACGACAGGGCCAAACCATCGGATTCGCGCCCACGATGGGGGCCTTGCACGACGGCCACCTCGAACTCATCCGCATGGCAAACGCCGATTGCGACTGCTCGGTGGCCAGCGTTTTTGTGAATCCCACGCAATTCAACGACCCGAAAGACCTCGAAAAATACCCGCGCACACCGGGCCGCGACATTGCCCTGCTCACCAGCGCGGGCTGTTCGGTGCTGTTCATGCCGCCAGTGGAAGAGGTCTATCCGCCGGGCGTGGATTTGTCTATTCGCTTGGATTTCAGGCAGTTGGAGACGGTGATGGAAGGCAAGTTCCGCCCCGGCCATTTCGCAGGCATGGCAACGGTGGTCAATCGCCTGCTCGACATCGTGCGCCCCACACGCCTGTACATGGGGCAAAAAGACTTCCAGCAACTGACCATCGTGCGCGATATGCTGCGCCAACTCGGCTCGCCTATCGAACTCGTCATGTGCCCCACCGTGCGCGAGGCGGACGGCCTCGCCATGTCGAGCCGGAACGTGCGGCTCACGCCCGAAATGCGCAAAGCCGCGCCGCAGATTTACCAAACCTTGCTTTGGGCAAAGGCCGAGTTTCGCAGCCGCCCGGCCAGCGAGGTGCGGCGCGAGGCTTTGCGAAAATTGGAGGCCGCCGGCTTCCGACCGGAGTATTTCGACATCGTGGATGGCACATCGCTGCTGCCCGTCGGGCATTTTGCGGAGGGCGATTTCCCGGTGGCTTGCGTGGCCTTGTTTGCGGGCGAGGTGCGGTTGATTGACAATTTGCCGCTCACTTGAAAAGACAGGCGAGGGGATTTTTCTCAAAACATAAAATGCACCGCGACGGCCAGCGTCGCGGTGCATTTTATGTTTGGTTTTGGTGAGGCTTATCGCTGCAATTCCATGCCCGGCAGCTGCCTGTCAACTGACCAGTTGGCAAACCGCTGTTCCAGTTCTTTGAGCAGCGCATCGTCCTTCATCTCGCGGGCGAGTGCCATGATGGCCTCTTTCGAGTTCAAGGCAGAGCCGAAATCCGCGCCGTACACCGAGTTGGGTTTGAGCAGGGCGGGGTCTTGCGAGTCGAAGAATTTGAGTTGTTGCTCGGTCTCGTCGGCGATGGCCTGGATTTTGGCCTTTGCTTTTTCGTACTCGCCTGCTTGCACATAAAGCTGCACGAGGTAGGTCGTGAAGTTGTCGTAGGCGAAGTTCATCTGCGGGAACGCCTCGAAATACTTGTCCACGAGTGCCACGCAGCGGGCGGTGTCGCGCTGCATCATCAGCTCACGGGCGACGCGGATGAACGACACGCGCATCGTCTGGATGCTGGGCTGGTATGACCTGTCCACATGGAGCCGCTCTTTGTCGAAGTTGCCCCATTTCCACTTTTCGGTCATGTTCTTGAACGCTTGGTCAAGGCCGACGCGCCCGCTGCCGACGATGCCGTAGGCATCTTGGCTGCGCGTTTTGATGGGCACGAGGCGCATCCCCAAGCCTTCGAGTTGGAGGTAATCCTGCAAGCCGAGCAGTTTCTCCTCGCGGCAGGTCACGGCCCAATAAATGGGGCGTTCCCAGATGTTCGAATTGATGATGTCCATCACCGCGAGGTCGTCTTTCGTGATGTAGGTGGCCTTGCTTTTGCCTGTTTTCGGGTCAGTTTCGCCGATGGTGAAGCGGATAGTATCCACGATTGCCGCGCTGTCTTTCGGTGCGACCACGCCGTTTTTCAGCACCTCGTCTTTGTTGACGGGGATGGAAAGGTAGCGCGAGGGCAGGTGCGTGTCGAAATCGCGGCCACCTTGCGCGGGCAGCGGGTGGTCTTCGCCGAGGAATTTCATCACTTGCGCCAGCGTCATTTCGCGTTCCGCGCCGCCGGGGGCGTAGAACGGGATTTGCACCCGCTTGTAGCCCCGGATTTGCTCGGCAGAAAGGCTCAGTTTGATGGGCGCGGAGTCGTTCACCTTGCGGCGCAGCTGGTCAATGTACCAGTCAACGGCGATGAGCGAGAGGTTGACCACGCGCACGTCGCGGCGGATGCCCTCGGTCTCTTGCGCGTACCAAAGCGGATAGGTGTCGTTGTCTCCGTAGGTGAAAATGATGGCGTTCGGTTCGCAGCTGTTGAGGAAGTTCGAGGCGTAGTCGCGGCTGCCGTAGTGTTTGGCGCGGCTGTGGTCGTCCCAGTTTTCAGTGACCATGAGCAGCGGTGCGGCGAGGGCAAGCGCGACCGACACGGGCGCGGCGAGGCCGTCGCCGAGGACTTTTTTGCGGAGCAAATCAAAGATTGCCAGCACGCTCATGCCCACCCAAATCGCGTATGTGAAAAACGAGCCGACGAGCACATAGTCGCGTTCGCGGGGTTCGTTCGGCGGCTGGTTTGAGTAAACAATGATGCCCAAGCCGGTGATGATGAACAAGGCCATGAGCGCGGCGAACTCGCGCGGGCGGCGTTGCCAATGGAAAAACAGGCCGAGCAAGCCGAGGAAAAAGGGAATCAGGTAATACTTGTTCTTGGCTGGGTCGTTTTTCATGCGGTCGGTCAGGGCACTTTGATTGCCGATGCGGCCCTCGTCCAAGAAATCGAAGCCCGAAATCCAGTGGCCCGCGCTGGGGTCCCAAGAGTAGTAGCCCTGCTCGCCGTTTTGCCGACCGGAGAAGTTCCACATGAAATATCGCCAGTACATCCAGCCGATTTGGTACTTGAAAAAGAATTCAAGGTTGTCCCCGAAGGTCGGCGTGCCGCTCGGTTTTTCGAGCCAGCGGCGATAGATGCCCGGTCGGCCCTGCGAATAATCCTGCATGCGCGGGAAAAACATCTTGTCGCCGGGCGCGTATTCGTAGTCAATTTTTTGGTCGGTGATGACATACTTGTCGCCCACGCGGCCGTAGCGGTCTTCCACTTTCACGTCGGCGGGTTTCGAGTCGAAGTGCGGGCCGCGCAGCAGCGGGCGTTCGCCGTATTGCTCGCGGTTGAGGTAGGGCAGGAGGCGCATCGGGTCGCTCGGCGCGTTCATGTTGATGGGCGGGTTGGCGTTCGAGCGGATGATGACCATGCCGAAAGCCATGTACGCGATGTTCATCACCGCGAACGAGACGACCAGTTTTTGCAACAGCCCATTGCCCGTGCGCTGGGCGCGGCGCAGGCCGTACCAGATGCCGCCGCCGTAAATCAATGCCAGCGGAATCAGGCCGCTGTTGAACGGCATACCGAAGGAGTTGACCAGCAATTTGTCAAAAAACGCCCACAGGTTCGGGATACCCGTGATGATAATCGTCTGAATGCCAACGATGAACGCCACGCCCACGAGCGAGGCGACCAACGCGCCGGAGAGTTTCGGCTGGCGCGATTTTTTGAAATAATACAGCAAAGCCAGGGCCGGGAAGGTCAGCAAGCTCAACAAGTGGACACCGATGGACAGGGCCGACGAGTACATGGCAAACACAATCCAACGGTCGGAAGCCGCAGTGTCCGGGGCATTGTACCATTTGAGCATGGCCCACAGCGTCAGGCAGGTGAAAAACGTGGACATGGCGTACACCTCGCCCTCGACCGCCGAAAACCAGATGGACGAGCAAAAAGCCGTCGTCAGACCGGCCACCAAGCCCGTGCCGAGCACCGCGATTTTTTCGCCCGTGCCCATGTCGTCGTTCTCGGTTTCGCGCCCGACAAGGGCGAGTTTGCCCAAAATCGTCGCGCTCCAACAGATGAACATGGCCGCCCCTGCCGTCGAAGCAGCCGAAAGCAGGTTGACGGAATAGGCGATATTTTCAGGATTGGCTGAGACCATGCTGCCCACCCACGCGAACAAACGCCCGACGAGCAAGAAAATAGGCGCACCGGGCGGGTGAACCACTTGCAATTTGTAAGCACCGGAAATGAACTCGCCGCAGTCCCACAGGCTGCCGGTCGGTTCGGCTGCGGCGGCCAAAAGAAGGGCTGCGACCGCAAATACGAGCCAGCCGACGATGTTGTTGAGCGTTCTGAAATTAGCCATTGTATCGTTTGGAAAGGTGTGTCGCGGCCCAGTTTTGGAAGGGAAGGCCGGAAAAATGAGCGGCAAAACTATGAAAAGTCCTGTCATGCAAGGCTTTGGGTTGGGTTAATTTGGCGGGCGGGGGACGGGGCTGGCCGAATGAAAAAATGACTCAAACGATATTTTCAAAGGCTGATTTGCAACTATGGGGGACGGCCCAGAAGGTATTTCTAATTTTGGCCTTCATTTTATCAAGCGTATGCAGACATCCCTTTTTGAACCCACGATTACAGACGCAGCCCCAGATTTTTCGGAATGGGGCACGTTCAAGGACAGCCTTCGTGCGCCCGTGCATGGGTGGTTC
>JBKBIC010000322.1:0-4543 GCA_046299435.1 Saprospiraceae bacterium | reverse complement strand
ACGAATGCCGATTACATGACCGCTGATTTTGATGGCCTTTTGGGGCGGAACCATCAAAAATCAGCGGTCATGTAATCGGCATTCGTCAATTAATCAACTTATTTTTGCTCGCCCCGCATTCGCCACCTAATCCTAATCCGCAGGCGGTTTCCCGTAGCCACCGCCACTTTCACTCATCAAATTCCCTGTTCCATGAAATCCCTGCCGCTCGTTGCGCTGCTGGCCGCCCTGCCGTTGACGCAAATCCGAACCGAAAACCTCAACGCCCCAATTCCCGATCCCCAATTCCCCAGTTCCACGCCGCCCACCATCAACTGCCCGCCCAACGCGACCGTCAGCCTCGCGCCCGCCCAATGCGACACGGTCATCAATTACACGGTCACGGCCTCTGACGACAAACCCGGCCACACGCTCGCCCAAATCGCCGGGCTGCCCTCCGGCGCGGCTTTCCCGGTCGGCCTGACGACCAACACTTTTCGAGTGACCGATTCGGACGGCAACACGGCCAGTTGCTCGTTTTCGGTACAGGTGTTGAACTTCCAAGTCGGGTTGAACTGCGACGATTTGCACCAAGTTTCGCTCGGTGCGGGCTGCGAATACCTCCTCAAAGCCACCGATGTGCTGGAAAACACCAACTTCGGTTGCCCAGCACAGTACGAAGTCGGCCTCGACCGCGTGGCCCCCTTTGGCAACGGCCCCTGGGCAACGCCGCCGCTGCTCACCGCCGCCGACCATGGCAAAACTTACGGCTACCGCGTCCGCGACCCACAGAACAACTACTCATGTTGGGGCCTCGTCAAAATCGTGGACTTCGTCCTGCCTGTGCTGGCCTGCCCGGACATCACGGTCTCGTGCGCCGTCAACAACTTCCAGCCCGCCTTTTTGCGCGACAGCCTCGGCATCGCCGGAGCCTTTCCGACGGTGACGGACAACTGCGGCGGTGCGACCCTCCAACCTTTATACTACGACATCGAGACCCAACTCGGCTGCGATTCCTCCTTTTTCAGAAAAATCTCGCGGCGCTGGACGGCCAACGATGCCAACCAAAACACGGCCACCTGCCTGCAAAAAATCTACCTGACGCACGTCCGGCTGCCCGACGTGCAATTCCCGCCCGACCTCACGCTCTCCTGCCAAGCCCCCAGCTTCACGCCCGCCAGCACCGGCAAACCCTTCGTGCAAGTGGGCAATTTCCGGTTCAGTGACCTGTGTTTTGTCGGCTACAACTATGACGACACGCACGCGCCGGGCTGCGGCAACACCCGCCAAATCACCCGCACTTGGGAGGTCGTGGATTTTTGCAACGGCGCGGAAACCACTCATATTCAACACATTGAGATTTCCGACAGGAACCCGCCAATCATCACCTGCCCCGAAAACCTGACCGTGACGGCCACGCCCGAAAATTGCGCGACGGAGGTGGATTTGCCCGATGCGGTCATCTCTGATGCCTGTTCGCGTCCGGTCGGGCTGACGGCCTACTGGTCGGCGGGCGATTCGTTGGTGGCGACTTTGTCCGATTTTTTGGCAAATGACCCGGCCAAAAAAGACACCCTCGCGCTGCTCGGCGTGGCCGAGGATTTCCCCCTCGGCGCGACGACCCTCACCTACCGCGCTTGGGACGAGTGCGGCAACGTGGGCGAGTGCCAATTTGAACTTTCCGTTTGGGACGCAGTGCCGCCGCTGGCCGTCTGCAAAAGCGGCCTAACCGTCGCGCTCGAATCCGATGGCCGCGCCCTGCTGCCCGCACTCGCGTTGGACGGCGGCTCCTCTGATACTTGCGGAGCGGCAGTGTTTTTCAAAGCCCGCCGCGTGGTGGCTGCCGCCTGCGAACCGAACAACGGTTTTTCAGATTTCGTCACGCTTTGCTGCGCCGATGCGAACGGCACAGTGGACATCGAACTGCGGGCCTACGACGTGCCGCTGCCCGACGGCGAGGTGGCCGATGATTTTGCACAAAGCCAACTGAATCAATGTGTTGCGCGGGTTTCGGTGCTCGACACGCTGCCGCTCCAATGCGTCGCGCCGCCGGATGTGATTGTGAATTGCGACCAATTCGACCCCACGTTTTCGGCCTATGACTTGGGTTACACCCAAACCTGCCAAGCCACCGAAGCCACTGTTTTGACCGACTACGCAGACTTCAACCTCACTTGCCAGACCGGGCACATCCGCCGGATTTGGCGCGTGATTTCGGGGGCACAGGACACCTTGGATTGTGTGCAACACATTGAAGTAGAGGCAGATACAGCCCTGATGCGCGGCTTTTTCGTGCGGTTCCCCGACGACCGCGTGGTGACAAATTGCGTGACCGACACGCTTTGGGGAGAGCCGCAGATTTTCGGTGCAGCCTGTGCGGGCATGGAGATTTCGTTTTCAGAAGTGCGATTCACCGTCGTGCCGGATGCTTGCTATCGCATCGAGCGCACTTGGCGCGTAAAAAACGGCTGCGCCGACGACCCCGCCGAGCCGCCCGTGCAAGTGCCCAACCCCGCCCCGAACGCATTGCCCAACCATGCCACGAACCTTGTCGGCCCCACCCTCTCGCCCGCCGGCACCGATGCTCCTTGGGCACCGACCCTCGTGTCCATCACGCCCAACAGCCCGCCGCAGGATTTCAGTCTGTACTGGAACCAAAGCGCGAGCGGGTATGAGTATCGGCAGAGCATCAAGATCATTGATGTCATCAAGCCGCTGGTGTCGGGTTGCCCGGCCACTTCGCCGCATTTCCCTGACTCAAACGCGATGGCCAACAACGACCCGCAACTGTGGAACAGCCTGAATTTCAACGCTTTGCAGCCGGATTTGCCGGAGGCTGGGGTCGTTTTCGCACACGATGCGCAGGATTGTGCATTGACCCCGCAAGTGGATGCGCGCTTCCTGCTTTTCCTCGACATCAACGGCGACGGCATCCAAGAAACCGTCATCAACAGCGAAAATCAGCCCGTCGCACCCGGCGTGATTTGGTACAACAATTACCAAGCCCCCAATTACATCGGCAATACGACTACCGCTTTCGATAGCCGCCCTGTGCCCAGCGCACAGAAATACCGATTCGCCGTCCAAAACACCCAAACTGGAACAGGCCGCTGGCAGCTCCGGCCCGCATGGAACACCTCCGCCGCGCCCACCCAATTCGTGCCCATGCAATTGCCGCACGGTCGGCACCGGATGCGCTTTTTCGTGGAAGACCAATGCGGCAACGAAACCCTTTGCGACTATTTTTTCACCATTTCAGGCGCGACGCAGCCCGCCTACGACGTGGCAGGCCGCATCTCGACAGCGGCCAATGAAGGCGTGGCCAACGTCTCGGCCCGCCTCGAAGCCACCCCGAACGGCGGGGGCACGCCCGTCGTCTGGACGGAGCAAACCGACACATCGGGCCGCTTCCAACGCCTCGCCGGCGTGCCTGCGCTGGCCGATTACACGCTGCGCCCCGGCCTCAACGCCGACCCGCTGAATGGCGTGAGCACCTTCGATATGTTGCTGATTTCCAAGCACATATTGGCTGTGGATACGCTTGATAGCCCGTACAAACTCATCGCCGCCGACGCAAACCAATCGGGTTCTATCACTTCGTTCGACATCTTGGAGATACGAAAATTGGTGCTCGGCCTGACCTCTTCGTTTGCCAACGCCCCGTCGTGGCGGTTCGTGCCGCGCAGTTTCGTGTTCCAAAACCCGGCACTGCCTTTCCAGCCACCGTTCCCGGAACAAATCACGCGCACGGACGTGGTCGCAAATTACCTAAACGAGGATTTCGTGGGCATCAAAGTCGGCGACGTGAACGGTTCCGCCACGCCGCATTTTTCGGGCAATGCCGACGAGCGCGCCGCCGGGCCGCGCCTGTTTTTCGAGACGGAAAATCGCCGTTTCGAGCCGGGCGAGGTGTTCAAAATCCAATTTGAACCCGCCGCTGAAGCCGAGGCTTGGCAGTTTTCGCTCGAACACCCTGGGCTGGAAATCTTGGAAATACTGCCCGCCGCAGGCGCATCGGTGGAAAATTTTGCCGTGTTCCCTGCTGAAAAAACAGTGACTGCCACCGAGTTCGGCCCGGCTGCAAAGCGCGGTTTTGGCCTGATTGTCAAGGCTTTGCAGGCGGGCAGCCTCTCCAAAAATTTGCGGATGAGCGACGGCATCACACGCTCCGAATCGGTGTTTGCCAGCGGCGAGGCGGGCGGCGTGGCCTTGCGTTTCCTCGACGGCCAAACGACGTTCGAGGCCGTGCCCGGCTTCAAAATCTATCCGCCGCAGCCCAACCCTGCCACCGCGTTTGCCGACCTGCGTTTTCATTTGCCCACCGCCGCACAGGTGCGCCTGACGGTGGCCGACGCACTCGGCAAAGTGCTGATTTCCAAAAACTTAGATTGTCCGGCGGGCTTGAACACACAACGCCTCGACCTCGCCGGGCTGGGCGCGGCGGCGGGCGTTTTTGTCTGCAAAATCGAATCGGAAGCGGGCAGCGGGACGGTTTGGGTGGTGTTGAAAGGTTGAAAAGTTGAAGAGGGGAATGGAGTTGAAAAGTTGAAGAGCTGCAGAGGCC
>JBKBIC010000321.1:0-4559 GCA_046299435.1 Saprospiraceae bacterium | reverse complement strand
GTTGACGGCCAGCGGTGGCTCCTCTTATCTGTGGAGCACGGGCGCGACGACCATCGCCATCAACGTAAGTCCAGCAGTTACAACGACTTACACCGTTACCGCTACCGATGCGAACGGCTGCTCGGCCACCGCTTCGCGCACGGTCACGGTCAATCAATTGCCCAATCCTGATATTTCCGGCAACCCGACCATTTGCCTCGGCCAAAGCGCGAATTTGACGGCTACAGGCGGCGGTACTTATTTGTGGAGCACAGGCGAAACGACGGCAAATATTAGTGTAACGCCCACAGCCACAACGATTTACACGGTTACAGTCACGTCGGCGACCAACGGTTGCACAGCATCGGACAACGTGTTGGTCATCATCGGAAACGGAAATGCGACGGCCAATGCAGGCCCCGACCAGACCATTTGCGCCGGGCAAGCAACCCTCCTGAACGCCAGCGGGGGCGGCACTTACCTGTGGAGCACGGGCGCGACGACCGCCAGCATCATGGTTCAGCCGAACGCAACCACGACTTACACCGTGACGGTGAGCGCGGGCGCGGGTTGCACGGGCACGGACGAAGTGACCGTCAACGTCAACCCGAAACCAAACGCGGACATCACGGGCAACCTCGACATTTGTTCGGGGCAACCCACGACACTAACCGCTACCGGCGGGAGCATTTTCATGTGGAGCAACGGCTCGAACGAGTATTGGATTACGGTAAATCCCTCTGTGACAACGACTTATACCGTAACGGTGAGCGCGGGTGCAGGTTGCACGGCCACTGACCAAGTGACGGTCAACGTCGGCCCGCTCAATTTCACCTTGACCGCGACCGCCGCCACTTGCGATGCCGAAAACGGCAGCATTCAAATCACAGCCGCCGGCGGCAACGGGCCGTTCGCCATCAATTGGGGCGGCACCCAAACCGGCAACGCCAACGACCCCGACGGCAGTTTTGCCATCACGGCTTTGGCCTCCGGCAATTACAACGTAACAGTGACTAATGCGGGCGGCTGCTCAAACGTGCAGCAAATCGCCGTGCCGCAGGGCAACGCGAACATTGTCATTTCGGCAAACAACAGCCTGCCTGTGCCGTGTTTTGGCGGCGCGAACGGCGAGGTTTCAATCAATCTTTCCGGCGGCTCTGCACCATATATTATCCGTGTGGACGGTGTGCAAAAAACCGCCAATGGCATCAACGGCCTGAACACGGTCACGGGTTTGGCGGCTGGCAACCATGCCATCGAAGTCGCCGACGCAAACGGCTGCACGGCTTCTGCCAACGTGACCGTTACCCAACCAGCCGCCGCGCTTTCGGCCACCAATGCCAAAACCGATGCGAATTGCTGCGGCGAAAACGGCAGCATCACCGTGACGGCCACAGGCGGCACGCCAACTTACAGCTATGCTTGGCCGCAAAACGTGTCCAGCACGAACTCCGCGACGGGCTTGGACGCAGGCAATTACGTCATCACCGTGACCGATGCCAACGGCTGCACCGCCTCGACTTCGACCACGATCATCCCGGATTGCGATGATTGTCAGGACATTATCACGGTGGACAGCATTTTTTCCACGCCCGACGACACGATAACGGTTTGCCTGCCGGGCATCGAACAAAGTGCGTTGGCGGTGCTGGAAATATTCGTGGACGGCTCAGCCTATCAAGGCCAGTTTCACGGCTGCGCTTACGATACGCTCGTGATTTACAATTACGCACCGCTGCTCGTCACCGGCCCCACGCCGTACCGCCTGATCGGCTGGTCGGTCAATGGCAGCACATTTGCGGACTCGACCATCGCCAACGTGCAAGAGCTGGTGGATTCGATGAACATCTGGGACCCGACGGGCGGCTGGCAAGTGGACGTGCAGACGAAAAACATCGTCGGTGGTACGCCCAACGCGAGCAGCTACGGCGCGATGAATTTCGTCAACCTCAACAACTGGACACCCTCCACGCTCAACCCGAATTACGGCGGCATCGCCACCGGAACCTCGATTTTGGTGCCGGGCACACCGGGCAAGCACACAATTGTGCTCGTTGACCCGGTGAATTGCTGCCGCGACACGGTGTGTGTATTTGTTTCGCCAAATGCCAACCCCGCGCCCACGCCTTCGACGATGATTTACACCATTCGCAACGATGAAATGGTGAACGATTGCTTCGATTTGAGCGAACTGCCCGGCGGCCAGTCCGATACTTGGTCGGTGTTCTGTGACGCAACCAACGGCACATTTGATGTGCAGTTGCCTTGCTTCAACTACACGCCAGATGCAGGTTTCGTGGGCACCGAAAACCTCTGCGTGGAAATTTGTGGCGGCGGGCTTTGCGACACGTTCTACTTGATTATCAATGTGTTGCCGACTTGCACGGGCGATATTTTGACGGAGATAAACCTCACGGCGCAGGCCCCAGCTTGCGACCAAGCTGCTGACGTTTGCCTCGATTTCCCGCTGGACGAACTGAACGCGCACCTGTTTTTCCTCGACGGCCAGCCGTACACGGGCGGGTTCGCGGGTTGCGACTTCGACAGCGCGTTTGCCTACCTGTACTCGACCGTGCCGGATTTGGGAGCCATCGGCCCGTACACCGCTAATTGGTCGGTCAATGGCGCGGCCCAAAACACGACGTTCGGCAACCTTGCCGACTTGGTGGCTTGGATGAACTCGGTTGACCCGACGGGCAACTGGGCCGTGAACGCTTCCACTTTGACCATCGAAGGCGGCTCGCAATCAAATACTTACGGCTCGATGCAGGTGTTGCAAACGGGCACCGGTGGCTCCGCGAACCTCGACCCAAGCCTCGCGCTCACGCCCAACGGCACGAGCGTGAAAATCCCGGTCGGTACGCACACTTTGATTGCCGTGGAAATTGCAACCGCCTGCTCCGACACGGTTTCGGTCGTCGTCTCCTGCCCGGATGTGCCCGACCAAAACACCGAGGTCACGGTTTTTGTCGGCGAAAACGGCTCGCTTTGCTTTGCTGGGTTCGTGACGAACGGCGCGACAATCGCCAGCGCGACCAATGTTTGCCCGGCTTCGTCCGGCACGAATGCGAGCGCGAGCGTGAATGGGCAAACTTTCTGCCTCGATTACAAGGGCCTGACCATCGGGAAAGACACGGCTTGCATCCGCATTTGCCTGAGCACGGGTCAGTGTTTCGTGCTTGGCGTGGTCATCAACGTGTTGCCGAAACAGCAGCCCTGCACCGGCCTCGTTACGGACGAAGGTTTCACCCTGCCGCTCGGCGAGTGCTCGAAATATGATGAAAGTTTCTGCGTGGACGTGCCGTTTGCCAACATCGGCGATTACGCACTGACGCTCAACGGCGCGGCATACACAGATGGCACAGCAGCCTGCAATTACAACGCCACAGGCGCAGGGACTGGCACCGAACTCCGCGTCCGCGAGGGTGGCGACCATGTGTTTGTGTTCACGGAAATTGCCACAGGCTGCACCGATACAGTGTTCGTCGCGGCCCCGTGTGTGGACATCAAACCCGCGTACCTCGTGGCCGATATTTTCGTCGGAGATGTGGACACGGTCTGTGTGAAAATTGACGACCTGCCCGGCAGTGTGCAAATGCAAAGCCTGCACAACCCTTGCCCAAGCACCGACGAGTACGCGGTGTTCGACAAAATCAGCAGCTCGCTTTGCTACCGCTGCACAGGCGTGGACGTGGGCGAGGAAAATGTGTGCTTCGTGATTTGCGACGACCTCGGCTTCTGCGACACGACTTTCTTGCTCGTCCGCGTCCATGATTTGGAAACGCCGCCCATCGCCGTGACGGATTACGACTCCACGCTGACGAACCAATCCATCACCATTCCGGTCCTCAAAAACGACACGATTCCGGGCGGATTGGCCACATTTTTCGTCAGCCGACAGCCGCAATTTGGGGTCGCGCTGAAAACACCCGACAACAAGATTTACTACACGCCGAACAACGACCACTGCGACGACCAATCCCCCGACGAGTTCGAATACGTCATTTGCAACTCAGGCGGCTGCGATACGGCGCGGGTGTTCGTGTGGGTGTACTGCGATAAAATCAAGATTTTCGACGGCTTCTCGCCCAACGGCGACGGCATGAATGATGTGTTTTTCATCGAGGGGCTGCATGATTTCCCGAACAACCACCTGACGATTTTCAACCGCTGGGGCATGCGTGTCCTTGATGTGAAGCATTACGACAACAGCTGGGACGGCACTTGGCGCGGCGAGCCGCTGCTCGACGGGGCGTATTTCTACATCCTCGACGACGGCAAAGGCAACGAGTACCGAGGCTACCTGCACTTGCAGCGATGAGTTTTTTAAGAGATGAGTTATGAGTGATAAACGATGAGTATTCGACCTGTGACCACTCATCACTTTACAACAGTATTCTTCTCTTTCTCAAATACACTGTACCCCCCAGATTTTGAGAAGGAAAGTATGAATACATTTTTCTGACCGGCGGTGCGTAAAGACGCATCGCCGGTTCATCTTTTGGGCGGGTTCGTGTTTTTTGTTTGGGTTTTTGTTTTTTGTGGAAATAACACACAAAAAACAAACACAAAAAAACAAA
>JBKBIC010000320.1:0-4563 GCA_046299435.1 Saprospiraceae bacterium | reverse complement strand
ACGAGCAGTTTTTTCATGGAAACTCAAATTTTTGAGCGCGAAAAGTAACCCGAACCTGTGATTCGAGAGGGTGTATGCCCACAGATAAATCTGTGGGTTGAGCATGGAAAATCCGTTGGATTTTGGAACATAGCCCACTGATTTATCTGTGGGCAAACGGGGCGGGTTTCAGGTTTTTCGGTCGGTTATAGCCAATCGGCGGTTTTGAAAAATTTACCCGATGCGCCCGCTTGCCGTCCGTCGTCCACCGTCAACCGGTTACTTTTGGCCCATGATACTCAACCAACGCATCCAAGCATACCGCGCACAAGTCGAGGACGCGGTGAAAGACCTCCACCTGTTGAGCCAAGAAATCGGCCACCGTGCGTTGGCCGATACCGTCGGCGAACTCCGCAACCGCATGAGTGAGCCGTATATGTTCGTCATCGTCGGCGAGGTGAAGGCGGGCAAAAGCAGTTTCGTCAACGCGCTGCTTGACGCGGGCCGCGAGGTTTGCGCCGTCGCGCCGCAGCCCATGACCGACACCGTGCAACAAATCCTTTGGGGCGAGCGCGAGGAAACCGTCGTCGTCAATCCGTACTTGAAAAAGGTGTTCATGCCCGTCGAAATCCTGCGCGACATCGCTATCGTGGACACGCCCGGCACGAACAGCATCGTCGAACGGCACCAAGAAATCACCGAGCGGTTCATCCCGGCGAGCGATTTGGTGATGTTCGTGTTCGAGGCCAAGAACCCCTATCGGCAGTCGGCTTGGGATTTTTTCGACTTCATCCACCGCGATTGGCACAAGAAAATCGTGTTCGTGTTGCAGCAAAAAGACCTGATGAGCGCGGAGGATTTGGCCGTGAACGAGCGCGGATTGTTCGATTTTGCCCAGAAAAAGGGCATCGCTGAGCCGGTCATTTTTTCGGTCAGCGCGAAGGCCGAGCTGGACGGCAAATTTGACCAAAGCAATATGTCCGCCGTGCGCGACCACATTCGCACGCACGTCACCGGCGGGCGCGGCGGCGCGATGAAATTGCAAAACAACATCGCCACCTCGCTCGGCATCCTCGACCGGCTGCGCGGCGACTTGGATATCCGCACCGAGCAGTTCCGCGCGGACTCGGCGTTCCACGCCGACATCCGCCAAACGCTTGACAATCAGGAGAAAAAGTCGCTGCACCACGTCAGTATCCTCATCGAAAACCTGCTCAACGGCTATGACCGCATCACGCGAAATGTGGGCGTAGAACTCGAAAACGGGCTGTCTTTCACGTCGTTGCTGCGGCGTTCCGTCATGGGGTTGTTTTCGAAACAGGCATCGCTGAAAGATTGGCTGGACGAGCTGGCAAAGAAACTCGAACTCCACCTGAACGCCGAACTGAAAACCAAACTCAACGACGGCGTGGTGGATTTGGCCGATTCCGTGCAGCAAATGGCAAAGATGATTGACCTGAAAATCCGCCAGAGCCAGACGGTCGTGAAAAGCGACACCTACATTTTCGAGGACATTTCCGAAAAACGGGCCTCCACGCTGCGCGATTTGCAGGAGGCATTCGGGCGGTTCATGTCGCGCTCGGAGAATTTTGCCGACGAGCGGCTTTTCCCCGAAAACGCGGCGGTTTCGCCCAACATCGCCGCCGGGAGCGGCGCGGCCATCGTCGGCCTGATTTTGGCGGCGGTGACGAAAACGGCGGTTTTCGACATCACGGGCGGGGTGCTGACGAGTTTGGGGCTGCTGTTCGCGGGCGTGACGGCTGGGATGCAACGCCGCAAAATCGCGCAGGGCTACGCCGACGAAATCGCCAAAGGCCGCGCCCGCATGGACGAGGCTTTGCAGTCGAAACTGACGGGCTACGTCCGCACCATCAAAGGCCGCATCGGGGAGAATTTTTCGGAACTGGATGCCTTGCTTGCCAACGAAGGGCGGCAAATCGAACAACTCGAAACGCGCTACGCCTCGGTGCGCGGGCGGCTGGAAGGCTTGGATGTGGAGTTGAGCGGGGTTTGAGCAGGGGATTTTTTCATGCAAAAAGGGCGCAGCCGACCGGGGTGTCCCAGTCGGCTGCGCCCGTTTTGCATGAAATCTAAAACTTGGCGAAGCGGCTTGGGTGCCGCCCGCCAAGTTTGGGGACATCAATCCAGTATGACCAAACGCTTGGTGACGGGAGCTACATCGCCGCTGCGGAGGCTGACGAGCATCACACCGTGCGAAAGCCCGTCGAGCTGGAATTGCCAGCCGTTGGCGGCCAGATTTTCCACGCTGATTTGGCGGAGCAACGCGCCCGACACGCTGCGGATTTCGACCATGCCGTCCGTTGGTTGGGTGTGGTCGAAGATGAGTTGCGCGGTGCTGCGGGCCGGGTTGGGTTGTAGCGTAAAGTCCACGTTTTCAAGCGATTGAACCGTTGGTTGTGCCTGCTGGCCGTTGTTTTTGCCCGTCAAATTCAGCACGACCGGGATGGCTTGCACTTGGTTGACGATGCAACCGTTAGCATCTTCCACGCGGAAGGTGTACGTCCCGGCGACGAGGCCAGTAAAGATGCCCGTCGTGTTTGCACTGGTGAATCCAGTGGCCGTGTTGCGGCGGTATTTCAATGGCGGGACACCACCTGTGGCAGTCACCGTGACCCGGTATTTCGTGCCGCTCGGTGCGCTGATGATGTTCGTGATGGCCAGCACGGGCGGTTCGGTCAGCGTGAACGAGCCTGTGATTTGGCACATTTTGGTGTCCGTCGCGGTCACGGTATAAGTGCCTGCGCCGAGGTAGCTGATGCTTTTGGCCGTGCTGCCGGTGCTCCAAACATACGTTTTGCCGCCTGTGCCGCCTGTGGCATTGGCAGAGCCTGTGCCATTGGCTTGGCCATTGCAGACGATGGGCGTGTGCGTGAGGGCTAGCACCAGCGGAGCCGGCTCATTGATAGTCACGGTCTTGGAAATGGTGCAGCCTGCCACGTCGGTCACGGTCACGGTGTAGTTGCCAGCCGAGAGGCCCGTGATGTTCTTGGTGGTTGCGCCCGTGCTCCACAGGTATGTTTTCGAGCTATTGCTGCCGGTGCCGCCTGTGCCGTTCGCGCTCGCGGTACCGTCGTTGTAGCCCGCGCAAGTGACGTTTTTGGTCGTGGTGGTCACCTTGAGCTGTGGCTTTGTACCGACGACAACCGATGCTGTTTTTTGGCAACCAGCGATGTCGGTCACGGTCACGGTGTGGGTGCCTGCGGTGGCGTTGGAAATGTTGGCCGTCGTGGAGCCGTTCGACCAGAGGTAGGCGTAGCCGCCTTGTCCGCCGGAAACGGTGGAATTGACCACGCCATTGGCTTGACCAAAACATGGGGTGGATGCCACTGAAAGCGAAGCCGAAATCGCGGTCGGGTTGGACAACGAGAAACTGCCCGATGCCACGCAGCCCTTGTCATCTGTCACCGAAAGGTTGTAAATCCCAGCCGGGAGGCCAGTGACCGCAGCCGTCGTGCCAACGACCACGCTCATGCTGTTCGTCCAAGAATAGCTCAACGGCGCGTAACCGCCTGAGACCGAAGCTGAGACCGAGCCGTCGCTGCCGCCCGCGCAATTCGGGTTGGCACCTGTGATGATGGTACTCATCGGGGCATTGATGGTAACGAATTCGGAGGCGGTACAGCCTGCTGCGTCTTGCGTGACAAACGTGTACGAGCCGGGTGTGAGGCCCGTGAAGTTCGGGCTGGCTTGGAAAGTCGCGCCGTTGTCGCTCGAATATTGGAGCGGGGCCGCGCCGCCGACTACGCCGGAAATAGCGACTGCGTTGCCGTTCGCCATGTTGCAGTCGGGGGTCAACGTAGCGTCCATGTCGGTGATACCGTCGGAAGCGTCGCAGTTTTCGTCTGTGCCGTTGTTGCAAATCTCAGTTGCGGCGGGGTTGATGGCTGCGTTGGCATCGTTGCAGTCGTCGTCGTTCGTGACAAAACCAGTCGGCGGGGTGCAAGCCTGTTGCGAAACTGCCGGGTCGCCGTAGGTGTCGCCGTCCGCGTCTGCATAGTATGTGACTTGGGCACCACCCTCATCAATATCGCCGTCGCAGTCGTCATCAATGCCGTTGCAGATTTCCGTTGCTGAGGGGTTTATGTTGGCATTTGTGTCGTCGCAGTCGTCGTCGTTTGCGACGAAGCCTGTGGGCGCGGTGCAAGCCAAAGTCGTGGAGCCAGCGTCGCCGTAGGTGTCGCCGTCCGCGTCGGCGTAAAAAGTGGACTGCACGCCTTCGTCAATGTTTCCGTCGCAGTTGTCGTCAATCAGGTTGCAGACTTCGGTGGCTGCGGGGTTGACGTTGGCATTTGTGTCGTCGCAGTCGTCGTCGTTTGCGACGAAGCCGGTGGGCGCGGTGCAGGCTTGGGCGGTCGAGCCAGCATCGCCATAAGTGTCGCCGTCGGTGTCTGCGTAGAAGGTGGACTGCACGCCCTCGTCAATGGTTCCGTCGCAGTTGTCGTCGATGAGGTTGCAGATTTCGGTGGCAGCGGGGTTGACGTTGGCGTTTGTGTCGTCGCAGTCGTCGTCGTTTGCGACGAAGCCTGTGGGCGCGGTGCAAGCCAAAGTCGTGGAGCCAGCGTC
>JBKBIC010000319.1:0-4587 GCA_046299435.1 Saprospiraceae bacterium | reverse complement strand
GGCGGCTCAATGTTGGGGGGGCGTGTCACCACAATTTTTTCATGACCGCTGATGCGAAGGCACTCAAATCGTCGAGGTCGTTTTCTATCAAATCGCACACCCGCTCCATGTCTATCCTAAAATATTGGTGAACGATTAGGTTGCGAAAACCGACCATGCCGACCATCTTCGAAGTGATTTCGGACGAAATCACATTGGCCTCTTCGAGCATCTCAAAACTCTCCCGCGACGAGTTGGGCACCCCAAGTTCAAGTTCAGCAACCGCAAGGTTGGCGATGTCAATCGCATTTTCGCAGGCTCTTTGCAGGTTCAGCAGCACCGATTCTTGTTTGAGCAAATCCTGTAAGAACAGCGACCGCTGTCCGCCATAAACTGCTCGAACCCGCTGCAAGCAAGTGTCGAGGTTAGCTGTTTTTCCGAGGAGTTTATTGTTGGGCATGGGCAAGACGGCGATTGATAAACGCTTCCACAACTGGCTTTCGCTCCTCATTGAAGCGTTGATATTCGGAAAAAATGCCTGCTTCAAAGGCCACGCAATACGGTCGGTCAGCACAGAAAAGGCGTTTTCGTGCACGAAGCACTTCGAACTGTAGCACCGTCGGCAAGGCTCGGAAATCCACGAGATTCACACCCGCGTCGGTCAAGGCAGCCAACTCGATTTGTAAGTTGAAAAATTGGTCAGCATCGCGCAGTGGCTTTTCGGACAGCACCGCCACGTCAAAGTCGCTATCCGGGCGATGTTTGCCCGTAGCCCGGCTGCCATACAGGTACACAGCTTTAAGGCCGGGGATGGCGGCTCGGATGCGCGCTAAGATGTGTTTTTCGATGTCCATTTTCGGCAAAAAGGCTTTTGCAAAGGTTCGGCAAAAGCGTGTCAAATCCCAAAATCCAGCCTTGCCAACACCGTGTTGCCGATGCACCGCCCGGATTTCAGGCCCTCGTCGCAGGCTTTTCGGAAGTGAACGCCTCCGATGATGCGGCTAAGTGCCTGCTCTTCGCCGGCCTTTGAAAGCGAGACGAACTCGCGCTCCGGCAAAATCCAGGGGCCGCCGTCGGGCGTGTAAAGCGGGCTGCCGAGGTGCGTCCGGTCAATGAACGGCACGTTGCCGAAAATCTCGGCCAGCACCACAGGCACCGCACCGCCGACAGTGGACGACCCAGAGGTGTAGTCCGGGTAGGGCGGCGTGCCGATGGCAGCTTCCCAGTTGGGGTCAATGACTTCTTTGATGTAGGTGCCGGGGCGCAGCAGGAAATATTTGTATTTCATGTACCAGCACTGCGAAAACGCATCGGCAACGGCAAAGCCCGTGAGCGCGAAGGTTTTGGCGGCATCGGCCAAGTTTTTGTTTTCGCGGTCGAGGAGTTGCAGGGCGATGTTGACCCAGTGGCAAGCCGAGCTGCAGGTGCGGCCGGGGCCATTGTCCCAGTGGTAGGCGATGCGGCGGGCGTTGTCGGTCAAGGGATAATAATCGTACACTTCTTTGGCCTCGACGTGAAACGGGCTGCCCGCGCCTTCCGAGTACGGAATCGGCGGCGCCCCCTCGCAGGATTGGGAATTGTCAATCACGAACGTTCGGACGGTGCCCCAAAGCGGCTCGACGGGCTGCTGGTTGTAGGTTTTGGGGTCCCAATACCATTTGTGCTCCGCGTCGCGGGTCGGGATGACGGGCACGAGGTTGCGGATCACGTCGCGCCCGTCGCGGTGGATGCGCTCCACGATTTTCTGGGCGACGCGCTGGCCGAGTTCCTGCGAGTTGAGGCGCACCTCGTCGTTGGTGCCTTTGAGCACCATTTCGTTTTCTTGGATGTTGGCGAGCGTCTGGATTTCGCCGCGCTGCGCCGCGCTCACGTTGTCAATCAATTCCGGCACGACAGCCCGCATGGCTGTGCATAGGACGATGCCCCAGTCGTATTCTTTGTTGCGGTCAATGTCGGCAGCGGTGGGGAAATCGTTGATTTGGCCGGCCATGCTTTTCGCGCCGGGTATGCCGTTGCACACTGATTCCCAGACAGTTAGGCCGAGGTAGCCATAGGTGCGGGCGGCATGGGGGCCGTAGAGGTAATTGGTCTTGATGATGCCGTAGCCCAGCTGCATCCACTCCGCGGCCATTTTGTCGTCGTAATTGGATGCCTTGCGGGTGAGCGAGCGCGGCTCTGTGTTGTCAACCGGCGGGTCCACTTTGCGGCATCCGAGCGGGAGGAGGAGCGACGCTGCAAAAGCCAGAAGTATCGGTCTCAACTTCATCGGGTTTGCAGTTTTTTAAACGTTGGTGAGCGGTTTGCGAGCAAAAACCATGCAAAAGTAGGTCATCCGACCCGGACATGAGCCACCCGATTTAGGGCAAAACAAAACGGCGCGACGCAGTGCGGCGCCGCGCCGTTCCCGAATTTCCAATTTCCCCAATTTCTGAGTTCCACCCCCTTTCCCTACCCTTTCCAGTGCTCATAAATCTTGCGCGGGAAATCGTAGTCGAGCAGCACCTCGTCGAGCAGCGGGTCGGCCCCTTCGCGGTAGCCGTCTTTGAGGTCGTAGCCCCAGAACTTGCCGAGGTTTTGCCAGTAAACGGCCGTCATGCCGCCGCGCGTCTCCGTGATAATCTCGTAAAAAGGCTTGCCGATTTGCCGCTCAATCATCTTGATGAGCACCCGGCCCTGCGTCTTGGAGAGCTCTTTGAGTTGCTCTTTGAAATCTTCTTTGAGTTCCTTGTGCTCGTGGCGGATGTGGCGTTTGCGCTTGCGCTTGTTCATGCCCTCGGTCTCGCTCTGGATTTGCCAGTAAAGTTCGACGGCCTGCACCGCGAACGGATAGACCTTTCGGGCAGCGCGTTGGTAGCGGCGGTACTGGTCTTGCTCGTCCTTGTCCTCGAACTTGCGCGGCCCCGACACGCGCACTTGCCGGAGCGTCATATTATATATGGTATCGCCGTCCACGACCTCCATCACGGCCCAGCCGCCTTGATAGCGCGTGGTATCCTGCGAGGCGTTCGCATTTTGGGAAAAAAGCGGGCCGAAAGCCCAACCGAGCAAAAACGCACAAAAAAAATGTCGCATAGGTTAAACGGAACGTGGCATTTGAGCGTCCATGTGCCGTGTTTTTTCAGGTGCTGGGCAAACGCCGACACGCCACGATAAAACGGTTGAACAAAGGTAGGCTGCGCCCGGAGGGTGTTAATGAAAAAATAAAACCACGCGGTTTGTCGGTCTCGGATGGGCTAACATAAATTTGCACAGTTTTTATGGGTGTTTGTGTGCTCCATTCAGGTGTGTTCGTGCAGTGCGTTGCTATCAGAGTGATAATCCCCTTGCATTTTCCGGCCAACCCGCTGTTTCGAGGCCCTTGTCGAAACACAGCCGCAAGTTTTGAATCGCCCCGCTTCGCACCGTTTCGTGTGGTTTCCCCGCTGTTTTTATTCCAACAAATTTATACTTCGACTGAGAAGACAATGCCTTCCGGAGGCTACGGTTCGCCGCAGCCCTTGCGAGTCAACAATGTTTTCCGGGTCGAATCCCCTGACATTCAACAACGAAAACCATGTACGCTATCATCCTCGGCTTCATCACGGCGTTCACCCTGACGTACACCGTCATCCCTTCTATTATACGGGTGGCAAAACTGAAAAACCTTTTTGACCGCCCGAATGAACGCAGTGCCCACGCTGCACCTACCCCGTCGCTTGGCGGCATCGGCATTTTTGCCGGGGCGGTCTGTGGCATCATCCTCTGGACACCTTTCGAGGCGTTCGGGGTGTTGCAATACATCTTGGCGGCGTTTGTCATCCTGTTCTTGGTCGGCGTGAAGGACGACCTCATCGCCATTTCGCCCACCAAAAAATTCATCGCGCAAATCCTCTGCGCCGTCATCCTCGTCTATAAGTCGCACATCCGGGTCACAAGCTTGTACGGTGTCATGGGCATCTACGACCTGCCGGAGATATTCAGCTTCGTGCTTTCCATCGTCGCCATCGTGGGCATCATCAACGCTTTCAACTTGATTGACGGCATCAATGGCCTCGCCGGGAGCGTGGGCGCGTTGGCTTGCGTGACCTGGGGCACTTGGTTTTTCCTCGTTGACCGCATTGAGCTGGCAATCGTCGCGTTTTCGGTGGCCGGCGCAGTGCTCGCGTTCTTGAAGTACAACTTCACGCCGGCCCAGATTTTCATGGGCGATACCGGGTCGTTGCTCATCGGGATGGTCTGCGCCATTTTGGCCATCAAGTTCATCGAGCTGCAGCGCGAAATCCCCGTCGGCAAAACCTTTGCGTTCGATGCCGCCCCGGCCATTGCCATCGGCATCCTCATCCTGCCTTTGTACGACACCTGCCGCGTGTTCGTCCGCCGCATCATGCAGGGCAAATCGCCGTTTTACCCTGATAAGACGCACATCCACCACCTGCTCTTGGATGTCGGCCTGACGCACATGCAAGCAACTGCCGTCCTCGTGGGCACCAACGTCTTTTTCATCGCGCTGGTCATCACGTTCAACCGCCTCGGCACCATGCCGTTGCTCATGCTCGAACTGGGTGTGGCCTTCCTCGCCACCTCGTACCTCTACCGCCTCGCGGCGCGGCGCAAGACGACTTCGATGAG
>JBKBIC010000318.1:0-4598 GCA_046299435.1 Saprospiraceae bacterium | reverse complement strand
CTCCTTCGGAGATAATTAAGCAATTGCTCCATTGCCAGTTTGCCAAAAAACATCCGTCAAATTTTAAAACACACTCTTATAGTTCATCACTCATCATTTGAAAATCAATATCCGAACACCTGCTCCAATGGCAGCTCCTTGACCGGGCCGATTTTCCGAAGATATTGAAAATCAACGTGTTGGCGGTCGCCGAGCACAAGCCAAGTGTAGCGGCGGCCCCGCACTGTGCGGCGTTGGAAATCGAGCAAATCGGCAGCGTTGGCCTGTTGGAGCGTCTCGAAAACGACGCGGCGCAGGTCGGTTTTGTGGCCGCGTTCGAGCGTCGTGCGCCAGTTCCAGTAAATGTCGGCTTTGGTGATGCGCTCGGCGGAAAGTTGCCGGATGATGCTTTGTCGGGCGTGTTCGATTTGCGTTTCCAGAACGGGCATCTCCTCCAAGATGGCCTGAAAAGCCTCCACCGCCGTCCGCAATTTATCGGGCTGCGTGCCGACGTAAGCTTGCAAAAAGTGGGCTTTTTGCTTGCGCTGTGGCGTGGCGGCGTATGCGTAGGCCGAGTACGCGAGCGCCTTCGATTCGCGGATTTCCTGAAAAACAATGCTCGAAAGCCCATAGCCGAAGTACTGGTTGTACCACTCCGCAAAGGCGTACTCGTCCAGATTGAACTTCGGCGAGCCCTTTGAGAGCAGCAACAATTCCACCTGCACCATCGGGAAATGCACGAAAATCACGCGGTCGCGCTTGACCGCCAACTCCGTGTATTTTTTGTTGGGCAGTGTTTTGCGGCGTTCGCCGCCGAGCGGGTGCGTTTTTTTCAACATGGCCGACACGCTGCGCGGCGTTTTCGGGCCGTGATAAAAAACGGTGTGCTCAAAACTGAGCAGCCCGCGCAGCAAACCCGTGAGTTCCTCCGGGCGCACGGCCAGCAGCTGCTCGCGGGTCAGGCGGTCGGAGTACGGGTTGGCGGGGCCGTATTTGCCGAAGGCCGACATGGCTTTGGTCAGGATTTCGCGCTTGTCCATCTTGGCGTTTTCGCGGCGCACGAGCGTATCGGCCACGAGGTTTTCGAGGGCCTCCGGGTTCGGTTGGGCATCGGCCAGCAAGTGCTCGGCCAGCGCGACGGCCTCCTCGAAGCTCTCCTCCAAGCCCGACAGGGTCAGGTACAGCCGCTCGTCTTGGCAGTTGGCCGAAAAATGCACGCCGAGACGATAAAACGCCTGTTGCATCTCCGTCGCCAAGTATTTGGAAGTGCCCAAAAACGGCAGGTACGAGGCCGCCAAACCCAGCCGGCGGTCGGCGGTTTTGCCCATATCGAAGATGAAATACAGGCGGAAAAGCTTGCTTTTTGCGTCGCGGATGGCGTGGAATTTCACGCCCGGCGCAAGCGTGGATTTTTTGATAAGTTTCTGGAAATCAAGAAACTGCGGCTCGATGTTCGGCACGTCCGTTTGCAAAAACTGCTGGGCGAACCCGGACGCATCCGTGCGGTTCAGCTCGACGGCGGTGATGGGCGGCTTCTCGACTTTCATCACCGATTTGTCCTCGCCCGTGTGCTTGAACACGACGGCGTAATTATCGGCCCGCAGGTGTTTTTGGGCGAACGCCGCGAGGTCGGCACGGGTGGTTTTTTCGAGCACCGGCCAGCGGCCAATCATGTCTTTCCAGTCAATGCCGAGCACGAAGGCCGCCGTGATGGCCGCCGCCCGCCCGTGGTTTTTCTCGAATTCCTTGATTTGCGAGAGCTTCAAATCCTTCACGACCGCGCCCGGCAGCCACTCCTCGAAGTTGCCCGTGCGGAGGTTTTCGATTTGCGCGAGCAGGAGCTGCTCCACTTCTTCCAGCGTCTGGCCCTCGCGGGGCTTGCCGTGCAGCACCAACGACGAGTAATCCTCGTACACACGCGGATAGGCATAAGCCTCCAAAACCTGCTGTTTTTGGAGCAAATTCAGGTCGAAAAGCCCCGCCTGTTGGTTGTACAGAAGCCCGGCCACGAGCGGCAGCAGCACGGCTTCGGGCGAATTGGCTCCGGGAAAACGCCATGCCACTTCGACCCACGCCGCCTCGTTGCCATGCACGTCGCGGCGGGTGCGGGCGGTCAGTTCGGGCTGCGGCTCAAATTTGAAGGGCGGCACTTTTTTCCGCTCAAAATGCCCGAAATACCGCTCGGCCAGCGCAACGGCGGCTTCCGGCTCGAAGTCGCCCACCAGCACGATGGCCATGTTGTTGGGCACATAGTAGCGGTCGAAAAAGCGGTAAATGTTCGTTTGCGAGGGGTTTTTGAGGTCTTCGCCGCGCCCCAGCGTGGTCTGAGTTCCGTAGGGGTGCGTGGGCGTGAGGGCCTCCTGCATGGCCTTCATGGTTTTGCGGAAATCCTTGTCTTGGCTGATGTTGTACTCCTCGAACACCGTTTCGAGCTCGGTGTGGAACAGCCGCAGCACGGGCCGCCGGAACCGCTCGCTTTCCAGTTGGAACCAGCGTTCGAGCTCGTTGGCCGGGATGTCGTTGACATAGACCGTCTGCTCGACCCAAGTGTAGGCGTTCGTGCCCTTCGCGCCGATGGCCGAGACGAGTTTGTCGTACTCGTTGGCCGCCGCAAACTTGGCCGCCTCGAACGAAAGCCGGTCAATCTCGGCGTAGAGGGCGCGCTTTTTTCCCGGGTCGGGTTCGGCGCGGTGTTGCTCGAACAGGGCCTCGATTTTGTCCAAAATCGGTTTTTCCTGTGCCCAATCGAGGCTGCCGAGGCGGTCGGTACCCTTGAACATCATGTGCTCGAAGTAGTGCGCCAGCCCGGTCGTGTCGGCGGGGTCGTGCTTGGAGCCGACGCGCACGGCGATTTCGGTGTAAATGCGCGGCTCGTCCTTGTTTATGGAAAGAAACAACCGCAAGCCATTGGACAAAGTGTGCTGCTGGACGCGGATGGGGTCGGCGGAAATCGTGCGGAACTTGGTTTTGGTGGGCATGAAGTCGTGCATGGTTGGGTAGCTGAACGTTTGAAAAGGCCGCAAAGATGGAAAAAGAAACAATGCGAGTCGGCTTCAGTTCATGTGAAAGATTGCGGCAGGATTGGCGGCCCGTTTTTTGCCG
This sequence comes from Saprospiraceae bacterium, assembly GCA_046299435.1. GTDB lineage: Bacteria > Bacteroidota > Bacteroidia > Chitinophagales > Saprospiraceae > M3007. The sequence continues at coordinate 1,517 of JBKBIC010000318.1, read as the reverse complement.
ACAGCCCAAAACGGCTACTTTTGCCGCCCGTTTTTCACCTTAACCAAACACGGAAATGGCTGCTAATTGCCTGACCGACAACCGTTCGGAGCACGTCCAACAAGCATTTTCCGCCAACCGTCCACCGACTCAACATGAAATTTGCGACGAAAGTCATCCACGCAGGCATCGAGCCTGACCCATCCACTGGGGCCATCATGACCCCGATTTTCCAGACCTCCACCTACGTCCAAGCCGCGCCCGGCGACCACAAAGGCTATGAGTACGCCCGCACCCAAAACCCGACCCGCGCCGCGCTCGAAAAAAACCTCGCCGCGCTCGAAAACGGCGCGGATGCCATCTGTTTTTCCTCCGGCCTCGCGGCCCAAGATGCCGTCGTGAAGCTCCTGAAAAGTGGAGATGAAGTGCTGGCGGTCAATGATTTGTACGGCGGCTCGTACCGCCAACTCGTCCGCGTGTGGAGCAATTGGGGCCTCAAAAGCCGTTTCGTGGATATGTACGACGCGAGCCAAGTGGAAGCCCAAATCGGCCCCGACACGAAATTGATTTGGCTCGAAACGCCGACCAACCCGATGCTCAACATCGTGGACATCGCGGCGGTCTGCGACATTGCCCGGCGGCACGGCATCATGGTCTGTGTGGACAACACGTTCGCCAGCCCGTACCTGCAAAACCCGCTCGATTTGGGCGCGGACATCGTGCTGCACTCCGCCACCAAATACCTCGGCGGGCACTCCGACGTGGTGCACGGTTGCTTGATTGTCAAGGACTTGGAACTGGCCGCCCGGCTGCACTTCATCCAAAACGCTTGCGGCGCGGTGCCGGGGCCACAGGATTGTTTCCTGATTTTGCGCGGCATCAAAACGCTGCACCTGCGCGTCCAACGGGCCTGCGAAAACGCGGCGGTCGTGGCCGAGTTTCTGGCCGCGCACCCGAAAGTGGGCCGCGTGGTTTGGCCGGGCTTTGCCAGCCACCCGAACCACGACATTGCCCGCCGGCAAATGCGGATGTTCGGCGCGATGGTCTCTTTCGACCTGAAAGACAACACGTTGGAAAACGCCACGCGGGTGTTGAGCGGCACGCACCTGTTCTCGTTGGCCGAATCGCTCGGCGGCGTGGAATCGCTCATCGGCCACCCGGCCAGCATGACCCACGCCAGCATCCCCCGCGAAGAGCGGCTGAAAGGTGGGCTGACCGATTCGCTCATCCGCCTCAGCGTCGGCATCGAGGATGCGGGCGATTTGGTGGCAGATTTGGCGGCGGCGTTGGAGTTGGTGTGAGAAAGGTCAAGCGGTTGCCGGGGCAGTTTTAGAGTGTGTTTTAAAATTTGACGGATGTTTTTTGGCAAACTGGCAATGGAGCAATTGCTTAATTATCTCCGAAGGAGTCCTTGGGACAAATAGCGTTCAGTCCCGTAGGGACGGCCACGTTTATAGAAATCCCGTACCCCGAAAAAACAAGTCCCGTAGGGACGGCACCCCAAAGGGATAAACGGGTCGTCCCGACGGGACTTGCCA
>JBKBIC010000317.1:0-4609 GCA_046299435.1 Saprospiraceae bacterium | reverse complement strand
CCGGAGCAGGTGGCGCGTTTTGGCAACATCCACCTGATTTACACCAGCTTGCGGAAACAGCATTTCCAGACCTTGATTGAAAAAGAAGTGGGCAAAATCGTGCGCCGCACCGCCGAAAAATTCGGCGTGACGGTCGCCGTCGGCGAGAACCTGCGGAAGCTGATTTACCGAAACGGCGTGTTCCCGGTGCAAGGCGTGCGCCCGGTTTTCAGCAGCATCATTGACATTTTGGAGACCAATTTGAGCAAGGTGCTGTTCGAGGCCCTGCTCGACGACCATTTCAAAATCACGCTCGATTACAATTTTGAGAAGAAGCACATCACGGCCAAATTCGGCAAACGCGAGGTGCGGATGCCCTACGTCGGGCGCATTGACAAAATCCGGCAGGGCAATATCGAGGACGTGGTCTCGAACGTCAGCGTCCATGAGGCCGGGCACGCGGTGGCATACGTCCTGCATTTTGGGCTGGCCCCGCTGCAACTGCAATCGAAAGTCGCGTCGAGCTATGCGGGCGGTTTCACGTTCCCGCACCAGATTTACGAGACGAAGGAAAACCTGCTGAAAAAAATCACAGTCTATCTCGCCGGCGGCGTAGCGGAGGATTTGATTTTCGGCGAGGAAAACGCCACCGTCGGGCGGTCGCACGACCGCGAACAGGCCACCGTGCTGGCGATGGAATACATCCGGCGGCACGGTTTCGATGAGTCGTTTCAGGCAAATTACACCCTCGAATACGCTTATTCGATGGACAAGCACAAGACCGACCCGGACGTGGAAAAGATGATTTCGCGCCTCGTCGGGGAGACGCGCACGCTGCTCAGCTCGCACCGCGATTTTCTCATGGCCCTTGCCCGCAAACTGTACAAAATGGGCAACATGGAAGGCAAAGACGTGGCCGCCGTGGCCGAACAATTCAAACTCACCGCCAAAATCCGGGAAGAAGGCTACCTGCACCTGCCCGATTACAAGGGGGTGATGAAGGGGTGAATGAAGAAAGTTGAAAAGAGGAAGGGGTTGAAAAGTTGAAAAATGGGCAGCACAGCCTTCTTTTTCAACTCTTCAACCCCTTCCTCTTTTCAACCCGCCCCAGTGAGTGACTCGATTTTTCCGCCTTTGATTTTCAGGATGCGCCCGGTTTTGCGGGCCAGTTCCATGTCGTGCGTCACGAGCACGAGGGTGGTGCCTGCGCTGCGGTTCAGGTCGAAAATCAAGTCCACGATGCCGGCGGCGTTTTCCGCGTCGAGGTTGCCGGTGGGTTCGTCGGCGAAAAGGATTTTCGGGCTGTTGGAAAAAGCGCGGGCGATGCACACGCGCTGCTGCTCGCCGCCGGAAAGTTGCGTCGGATAATGGTCGAGCCGATGGCCGAGGCCGACTTTTTCGAGCCAGCCGCGAGCGGTTTTTTCGGCCCCGGATTCGCCCCGGATTTCGAGCGGGGCCATGACGTTTTCGAGCGCGGTGAGCGTGGGGATGAGCTGGAAATTCTGGAAAACAAAGCCCACGAACTTGTTCCGCACCTCGGCGCGTTGGTCTTCGTTCAGCGTGTCGAGCCGGATGCCGTTGAGCGTGACGCTGCCCGCGCTGGCGCGGTCGAGGCCGGCGCAAAGGCCGAGCAGCGTGGTTTTGCCGCTGCCCGACGGGCCGACGATGGAAAACGTGTCGCCCGCCGCGATTTCAAAACTCACATGGTCAAGTACAGTGAGGTGGTGGCCGTCGGCGGCGCGGTATGTTTTGGTGAGATTTTCTGCCTTTAACATTGGTGAATAACTAAATGAGCGAATGCGTGAGCCGGGCGGCGAAAGTCCGGCGCGGTAGGCCGACGTTTTTGAGTTTTGGACAAAAAGCCGTCTTCCGGCGGATGAACACGGCGAAGAACGGCTGCCGGGCGGAAAGGTTCAGGCGCAAATGGGCAAACAAAAACGGCTGCCGACCCGTGGGGCCGACAGCCGTTCAGATGTTCAAAAGATTAGCAATTACTGTTTTACAACCACACGGCGCACTTCCGGGCTGCCTGTTTCGGGCAGGGCGCGGAGGTGGTAAACGCCAGTCGGCAGGTTGCTCAACTCGACGAGCGCAGGCTCGTCGGAACCGACAGTTTGGAGGCTGCGGACGACGCGCCCTTGCGCGTCGAAAAGTTGCAGGCTCACGCCCACATCGGTCCATTTCGAAATATCGGCCATCAGGTAGTCATAGGCCGGGTTCGGGAACACGTTGAATTTGCCCATGCCGAGCAAAGTGCTCGCGTCATCAGTGCGATCTTCGGCCATCGGGCCATCGGCCACTGCTTCGAGCGGGTTGGAGAAAGTGTTGCTCGGCCCGGTCGGGTTGATGAGCGGCATACAGTCGGCAGTGGTCAGGTAGGTCTCGGTGAAAATCTTCGGTGCGGTGCGGGCGATGGAGCGGATGTACCAAGGGTTGGTTTGCGGCTGCAACGTGTATTTGAAAATATCGGATTGGCCGCTTTTGATGCCGTCCACGCCGCTGAGCGTTTTGAAACGGATGGAATAGAACGGCGAGAAATTCGGGTTCCGCACCTCGTACTGCCGACCGCTGGGCGCGGTGTAGATGGCGTTGTTCGCGGGCGATTCGGCCACGATGCCGTTGGGCAGCTGGAAGGCGACGTATTGCAGCGGGTTGGCGGTGTTGTTCGTCACGCGGATGCAGTACGTTTTGTGGTTGCCGGGCGTGACGATGACTTCCAGCAAATCGAAGATGATGTTGCCGATGACCTTTTCGTCGCAGGGCGGCTTGACGGTGACGCGCACGCTGCATGTGCGTTCGTTGCAGCAGTCGTCAACGGCTTTGAACGTGAACGTGTACACGCCGGGGCCGACTTGGGTGCCGGGCAGCGGGCCGCCCGTTTGGGTCACGGTCACGGAACCAATGGGACAAGTGGTGGTGGCCGTCGGTGCGGGCACGACAACCGTCCAAGTGTCCTTGCCGGGGTCGGTGTACACGCTGGAAGCGGGCTGGCACGTCAGCGAAAGCACACCGGTGGGCGGGGCGCAGGTGGGCGGCGTGACGGTGATGGAGGCTTTGCAATCGGGGTTGTCGTGGTCTTGCAGGTTGATGGTCACGAGGCCCGCGCTCACGAGGTAGGGGCCGAATTGGCGCACCGTGCCGTAGGGGTGCATGAAAATGCCAAGCCCCGGAATGTCCCAGCCCCAGGGGCCGGTGCCGCCAGTGGCCGTGATTTCAAATGTGAATGTGTCGTCGGCGGGGTTGCAGGGCGTGCCGTTGTCGTTGCAGCGCACATTGCTGAGCGTGATGGTGATGGGCGTGAAACAGCCAACTGGCTGTGTCGTGAAGCCCGCGTCGTAAGCAGCGGTTTGGTTGGCGGTCACGGTGAATGCATCGGTGAAGCCGAGGCCGTCCGCATCGCTGTCGAGCGCGTCGTTTCCACCGAGGTCTTTGGGCGTTTGGAAAAAGCCGCCGGGGTTGGCGAATTTGACGCGGTAGCTGCCCGCTGCCACGTTGTTGAACTGGTACGAGCCGTCGGGATTGGAGAGCATCCCTGTGACCATCGAGCCAGCGGCGGTTTGTAGCTCGACCCACACGCCGCCCATGCCCGGCTCGCCGCCGTCCTGGATACCGTTGGTGTTGGTGTCCGTCCAGACGCGGCCCCTAACCGTTGCTGCCGCGCTATCGAAAGCCGTGAGCATGGCGCAAAGCATTGCCGCACAAAAGGTTACAAGTTTTAGTTTCGTCATAATAGTTTAGATTTTGATTGAAAGTAATACAAATGCGTGGCCGCCCGGCGGCCCGTTCAAAAATTAAGCGTGGAGGAAAAAACCGGATTTAGGAAGGAGAAAATCACCCGGATGGTAGCCGGTGGTCAACAAATTGAAGCGCGTTGAGGATGACCGGCACGACGCTTCGGAACGAGAGGGGAAGCGTCTGGAAAGATTAATTTTTAGGGTGGACAAAAGTAATCTTTTGTCGGGTTGGCAGTGACGATGGGTAGGGGATTTTTTACAAAACAAGGGCTTTTCGGAGGGATATATCCGTCCGAGTCGGGCAGGAGGTCACGGGTCAATATGCCCAAAGCCCATCGGTTGAAACTCAGCAAGCCGCGATTTTCCCGACCCGCGTGGCGTGGCGCCCGCCCTCGAACGGTGTTTCGAGGAAAATCTTGACCATTGCGTGGGCGGTGGTTTCGGGCACGAAACGGGCGGGCAGGGCGATCATATTCGCGTCGTTGTGCTGGCGGGCGAGCTGGGCGATTTCTTCGGTCCAGCACAGAGCGCAGCGCACTTTTTGGTGCTTGTTGGCGGTGATGGCCACGCCGTTGCCGCTGCCGCAAATGACGATGCCGCGCTCGGCCTGCCCTTGCTCGACGGCCTCGGCAGCAAGGTGTGCAAAGTCCGGGTAATCAACACTTTGCGCGGAATCGGTGCCGAAATCGAGCACCGTGTGGCCCGCGCCTTGCAACAAGGCCACGATGCCGTTTTTGATGGGGAAACCTGCGTGGTCGCAGCCGATGGAGATTGTCATTTGGCCAATGTGTAATTGAGTGTGACGGTAAGTTTTCCCACAGATAAATCTGTGGGCTGGGCATAAAAAATCTGACAGATTTCGGGCCCTCGGTGTCCTTTGGCTCCTCAAAATCCGG
>JBKBIC010000316.1:595-4616 GCA_046299435.1 Saprospiraceae bacterium | reverse complement strand
ACGGTGAGACGGTGAGACGGTGAGACGGTGAGACAAAAATCAAGAATCCCGGCGGAACATCGTTCCGTCGGGATTCTTTTTTCTCGCCGTCTCGCCGTCTCGCCGTCTCGCCGTCTCACCGTCTCACATTTTCAGCGCGTCACGACGAGGCGGAGTGTTTTGCGCTGGCCTGTGGTGGATTGCACTTGCAGGAAGTACAGACCCGCTTTTTCGGGGGCGGTCAGTTGCGAATTACCGCCTTCCAGCTGGGTGATGCGGCGGCCACTCATGTCGAACACGGACACGCTGGCGACTGCGCCGAAATCTGGGTCGAGCGACAAATTCACGAGGCTGCCAGATTTGGCTGGGTTGGGCGAAAGCGTGGTCGCAGGCTGGGCGGCGCGGTCGTCGGCACCAGTGTCGTTCGCCTCGTTGTTATTGTTGATGGCGATGTTTTGCGTGGCAATCGAATAGAACATGGGGCGGCGGGTGAATTGGCCGCAGGACACAAACTGCGTACCGTCGTTGTTCAGCGACACGAGCGAGCGGATAATCACGTCTTTGGCACCCGGATTGGAGAAGACCGTCGAGGCGTTCAGTTCTGTGAACGTGTTGGCGTTCATGCGGCGAATTTTGGCCGTCTTAGGCTGGGGCCAAGAATCGGGATAAGCATAAACGTGGAGGATGAAATCGCCGCTGGTGGCGAGGTCGGGATAGTCGCAGTCTTCGTTGGAAGCCACGAGCAGTGTGCCGTTCGGGAGCAGTTTCACGTCTTTGATGGCATCCACTTTGTTGCCGCCGAAAAGGGTTTTGGCCTTCACCGCGCCGCTTTCGCCGTCAATGCGGGTAAGCATGGACTGCGGGCCGCTGAAAATATCGTCCATCTGGCTGCCACCGATGATCCAATCCGGGCCGACGGGCAGGAGCACTTGGCCCACGCCGCGATACTTGCGGTGCGTGTTGAGTTCGCCAGTTTTGGAAAATTGCAGGATGGAAGTGGTGTCCGAGCCGATTTCGGAGAGTTTCACGCCCCAATTCATCACGACATAATTGCCAGCGGTCACTTGCAGGTCGGCGATGTTGTCGTACTGATTGACGTGGTATGCGTTGTGGAATAGGACATCGTGACTGGTGGGCGTGACGCGCACTTTGGTCAGCACGAAATCCGTCCGCAGCGAGTCGCCTTCGTAGAAAGTCACTTGGCTCAGGGCGATGTAGTCATTGCCAGAGTCGTGGCGGATGTATTGGTAGCCCCAGTTGCGATAGCGTTTGTTGGGGTCGGCGGGCGGGTCAATTTTCGTTTGACGGACGATGTTGAGGGCTTTGTCCGTCTCCACGAACATCACTTTGCGAGCCGTGTCGAGCGGGTTGGTGAGGTTGCAGGCATCGCAGTCGCCGATGAAAAGGTAGCCCGTCGGAGTAGTCACCGCGTCGGTGAACTCGGAGCGTTTGCCACCGATTTCGGTGCGATAGCGGTGATAAAGGCTTTCCTTGCCTTTTTTATCAGTCACGAGCGCATAGGCGTAGCCCTTGTCTTTGCCGAGCACGAGGTACTGGTCGGTGCCGATTTGCTGGATTTTTTCAGCATTGCCCTTGCCCGACGGGAACATCCGAAAAATAGTCTGCACGGGCTGGGCAGAAAGGGTATGGGCGCACAAAAACAGAAGGGGAAAGAGTAGGGAGGTCCGCATGGATAATGTAAGCTTTTAGTTACGATTGTAAGGAGGAGGATTTTTTCACAGGCACCCGGTTGCACAAATGCCCTGTATGGCAAAGGTAGGGCAGCCATCTTGCGAGTTTTTTGCCGGGCTATTAAATGTGCGGGTGTTTGGCGACGCTTGGAAGGTTTTACGGGATTCACGCATGAGAGAAAAACGGGCTGTGTCGCCGCAAGCCCGGTGCCCAAAAGCCGATGCGGCGATGACCACCGAACCTGAAAACCATCTTTCATTTGTGGGCCTTTTTACCCACCAACCGATTGCAAAATGTTCCGCAAGCCATTCATTTTCAGCCAGTTCCCACAAATCGCCGCCGCCGAGAGCACACGGCACGGCGGCATCAGCCCTGCGCCGTTCGCCTCGCTCAATTTGGGCAAATCCACCGCCGACACGCCCGAAAACGTGGCCGAGAACCGCCGACGTTTCTGTGCCGCGCTCGGCTTCGAGCCGGGGCAAATGGCGTGGTCGCACCAGACGCACGGCAGCGAAATCCGGCACGTCGCGGCTCCGGGCGGTGCGTCGGGTTTCGATGCGTTGGTCACGGCGGAGCGCGGCATCTTGCTGGCCGTTTCGGTGGCCGATTGCACCCCGATTCTGATTTTCGACGCAAAAAACGCGGCTGTTGCAGCTGTCCACGCGGGCTGGCGCGGCACGGCGGCGGGCATCGTCCGCAAGACTTTGCAGTTCATGGCCGATGCGTTCGGGTCGCGCCCGGCAGACTGTTTCGGCTATGTCGGCACCTGCATTGACGAATGTTCGTTCGAGGTGGGCGACGAGGTGGCGGCGCATTTCTCCGACGAATTCAAACGCTCGGATGCCACAAGCGGCAAGTTTTTCGTGGACTTGAAACGGGCCAACGCCGCGCAGCTGCTCGATTTTGGCCTGCCGCCCGCACACCTCGAAATCTCACCCTACTCCACCGTGCGCGACAACGCCGACTATTTTTCGCACCGCCTCGAACGCGGCACGACGGGGCGGATGCTGGCCGTGATTGGGCGGCACTGACCGATCGTGCGATTCCCCTTTCTTTTCCGCTGCCATGACACTAACGGAGATAAAAACACCGCCGCCCGCTCGGAAATGTTCCGGGCGGGCGGCGGTGTTTTTTGCATATCCAAAATCAGTTGCAGCCTTCTCCGAAATTGGCGGAACCCAACGCGCCCCACGCTCGGTAGCAAGTGTTGAAGCCGGGGTTGGCAATCTTGAACTCTTTGCCGCCGACGGCCTGCACCTTGCAGGTGAGCTCGGTGAGCGGGTTGTCAAAATAGAGCGTCTCCTCGCCGCCGGCTGGAATGGAGCCTGTGGACAAAGTCTTGTTCGCAGTCGTTTTCACCTCGCATTTGACACTGAACGCTGCCGTGTTTTTGAAGGTGACGTAGTTGTTCTTCCGGTCTTCATAAGTCCATGCCATCGCATCGTGTGTGGCACCCGTGATTTCGCATAGGCCGCTGCGGTCGCTGCCTAAGTTGCGGGATTTGTCACCGCCGTGTTTGCTGTAAACGATGCTGCGGAAGCCTGCGGAATTCAAATACACATAGTAGTAAATCCCCTTCGCGCCGTTGGGCAACCACGCGGACTGCTTCTGGCCGGGTGGCACGTTGGCATACCACATCTTGCTTTGATTTTGGGCATCAATGTACCCTACCACGCACCTGACCCCGAACGAGGATTTGTTGTGGAATTCCAGCGGCACGATGTTGGCGGGCGTGTAGGCCGTGACGGGCGTGACCGCGACGGGCGTGGCGGGCAGGGTCTTGGCGGCTGTGGCGACGACAACTTGGTCAACCACAGGGTTTTCGCTCGTTTGGTTGCCGCCGTTGGAGAAGGTCATTTCCTTGACCACCAATTTGCCGTTGACCAAAAAATCGGCCACGAGGTAGTTGTCGTAAAACGGCGCACCGCAGTAGAACACCGGTACGTTGCCAAACGGCGATGTGGGTCTCTTGCCAAATTTGTCGTGCAAGTGCCCGATGAACACAGCCGCCACTTCGTATTTCGTCAAGATGTTCTTGAATTGTTCGTGGGCAGCGGGGTAGTTGTATGAATTGAACGGGCCATCGCCGTCGTGCATATTGACGATGATGCCTTTGCCTGCCTTGCGGGCGGCGTTCAGGTCGGCTTCGAGCCAGTTGAGCGAGGAGGTGATGTTGAAGGTCTGCTGCGTGGCCGAGCCGTCGGGGGTGCCTTCCCACATATACTCGTAGGCCGGGTGGTTGTGCAGCTGCACAAAGTGGATGTTGTTCACGTCCCACGAATAGGCGAGGCTGCCCGTGTGGGTATTGCCGCTTTTTTGGTAATCGAATTTGGCGGGGTTGTGGGCGTTG
>JBKBIC010000316.1:0-585 GCA_046299435.1 Saprospiraceae bacterium | reverse complement strand
GCTGGCCATGTAGTTGATCATGTACGATGGGCCGGCGTTGTTGTGGCAGTCGTCGAGGCAGTTGCTGTAATCGTGGTTGCCCATGCCGAGGTAAACCTTTGTGTTGGGCTTGAAAAACTCCATCGTCTTGTCCATTTCCTCTTTGCGGCAGAAAGCCGTGAGGTCGCCGTTGACGATGATGCCTTTCACGCGGCTGCTGCCCAGCGCGGCGATGGTGCTGTTGATGCTTTTCGTCTGGGCCTTGATGGCCGCCTCGGATTCGGTTTTGATGGTGGCGTACTCTTGGTTCATGTTTTTGCACCAAGGGTACTGCGGGTCGGCGGCGAGGAGCATCGAGAATTGCACTTTCGGGGTGGCCGGCACCAGTTTCCACTGGCCTTCCTCGCCGACGCTGGCTTTCTGGGTGACGGGCGTGTGGGTCGTGGTGCCGTCGGCGGCCATGTATTTGCTGCTCAACTTGTTTTGCAACTTGTAAAAACCGCCGCCCGCGTCCACCAATTTCCAGTGGCCGTCGGTGTCCAACGCATCTTGTTTCAAGGCCACGCCTTCGCCGTTGTTGCTGTAATTGGAAATGCACAGGTGCGA
>JBKBIC010000315.1:0-4720 GCA_046299435.1 Saprospiraceae bacterium | reverse complement strand
CCCGGCTTTGTGAGCCGGGCTGGAATATCGAGGCGGGTTTTTAATGCCTTAAAAATCCGCTTTTCTGCTGGGTTGGCATGGCCCGTCGGGCGCGGATAACGTGTTGATTGTCAATTTTCAGGCGACCATTTCTGCTTCCACTTCCATGCCGTAAACGCCGGAGTTTTCGCAGCTGAATAGCCAGCCGTGGGTGTCTTCGATTTTGCCCATGCGGAGGCGGTTGAGGTGCTTTTTCAGCATGGTGCCGATGGGGCGGTGCGTCTCGTCCACCGGGGGCAGTTCCATTTTGTGCTGCCGCCAAGTGATGTCCGAAACATGCGACACGACCGCCGCCGTGCCTGCCCCGAAGCACTCCTGCAACTGGCCGCGACCATGCGCGTCGGCAATTTCTTGGATGCTCAGCAGGCGGTCTTCGACCGTGATGCCCATGTCTTTCAGGATGGTGAAGAACGTGTCGCGGGTGATGCCGCGCAGGATGGTGCCAGTGGTGGCGGGGGTCACGACTTTGCCGTCAATCACGAAAAAGAGGTTCATCGTGCCCACTTCTTGGACGTATTTGTGCTCCACCGCGTCCATCCACATCACTTGGTCGTAGCCTGCTTGTTTGGCGCGCATGGCCGGGAGCAGCGACGCGCCGTAGTTGCCGGCGCACTTTGCCTCGCCGGGGCCGCCGTGCGCGGCGCGGGTGAACACTTCCTCGACCCACAAACGGACGGGCTTCGGGTAGTACGGGCCGACCGGGCCTGTGAACACGAGGTAGCGGTATGTTTTAGAGGCTTGCACCCCGAAAATCTCGTCCGTCGCAAACATGAGCGGGCGGATGTAAAGGGCGTGGTCTTCAAAATCGGGAATCCAATCGCGGTCGAGGTCAACGAGCATTTTCAGCGATTCCACGAAAAGGTCTTCCGGGAGCTTGGGCATGCACATACGCTCGGCACTGATGTTCAAGCGGCGGGCGTGCTGTTCGGGGCGGAAAAGGGTCGGCTCGCCATTGACCATCGTGGCCTTCATCCCCTCGAAAATGCTTTGGCCGTAGTGCAACGCGAGGTTGGCGGGGCCGATTTCCATTGTCTGGTACGGGATGATTCGCAGGTCAGTCCATTGCTCGCCGTCGTAATCCGCCACGAACATGTGGTCGGAAAGGACTTTGCCGAAAGGGATATTGCTGAAATCAACTGTGCTGCGCCGCGATTTTTTGGTGCGCTGTACCGAGATGTTGTACTTCATTTTCGAGCTGAGTTTGAGTGAGTGAAAAGTGCTCGTCGGTGCGGGGCGCCGCCCCGGTTTTGCGCGACAAAGGTAAAGTAAAAATTAGGTCGTCTTCCGAAAAAAATTCTGTTTAGGGGGATTTTTTTTCGGGGGGTTCCGAATGATTGTCTGAAAACCCCTCAATTGCTTGTTTAAAAGTTTTTTCACCTCTTTTTCAAAATGCTTTTCGCCGCTTGGGCAAAATGAAAAAATGTCTGCCGAACTTTGCCCTCCCATGTTCACGGATGAGCTACTTTTCATTGCCCCGGAGGGCGATTTTTTGGCAAATGCGGCGGGCGGTTTTGCCCGCCAAGTGCTCGTCGTGAGCGTGGCGGAACCGGGCTTTGCACAGGGGCGCGAGTTCTTGGCAAAAGTCCTCGCTGCCGCGAAATTGGACTTCGACAAAGACACGCTCTTCGTTGAAATCCCTGAAAACGAGCCGCTCGCGCTCGTCCGCGCCGCCCAGCGGAAACACGCCGGGGTGGTCTTGGTTTTCGGCATCCTGCCCGCACAGGCGGGGCTGAACGTGCAGGCCAACTTCTACCAGCCGTTGCAGTTCGGCGGCACGACGTTCCTTTTTTCCGAAAAACTTTCGCTCCTCGAACCCGACCGCGACCGCAAAGGCAAACTGTGGAACGCATTGAAAATCATTTTTTTATAGTTGAAAAGAGTGGAACGGTTGAAAAGTTGAATTCAACTCTTCCTCTCTTAAACTTTTCAGCCGCACATGAAAGCATACGTTTTTCCGGGGCAAGGCTCCCAATTTGAGGGCATGGGCAAGGAACTGTACGAAACCAATGCCCAAGCCCACGACCTTTTTGAACAGGCCAACGACATCCTCGGCTGGCGCATCACGGACGTGATGTTCGCGGGCACGAAGGAGGATTTGACACAAACTAAGGTGACGCAGCCGGCGGTTTTCCTCGAATCGCTCGTGCGGGCCAAAATCGCGGGCGAGGCGTTCCGGCCTGACGCGGTGGCCGGCCACTCGCTCGGCGAGTTCACGGCACTGACCGCGAGCGGCGCACTGTCGTTTGCCGATGGGCTGCGGCTCGTCAGCCAGCGGGCATTTGCGATGCAAAAAGCCTGCGAACTGGCCGACTCCACGATGGCCGCCGTGCTCGGCATGGAGGACGCGGACGTGGAGCGCGTGTGCTCCGAAATCACGGAGGAGACCGTCGTGCCGGCCAACTACAACTCGCCGGGCCAATTAGTCATTTCAGGCTCGCGGCGCGGCATCGAAATCGCGGTGGAAAAACTACAACTCGCTGGCGCAAAGCGTGTTGTGGTGCTGCCCGTCGGTGGTGCGTTCCACTCGCCGTTCATGCAGCCCGCGCAGGACGAACTGGCGGAGGCCATCGCCGCCGCCAATTTTTCGAGGCCGATTTGCCCAATCTATCAAAACGTACACGCGCAGGCCGTCAGCGACCCGGACGAAATCCGCCGCAACTTGGTGGCCCAACTGACGGCCCCCGTGCGCTGGACGCAAATCGTGCAAAACATGCTCGCCGCAGGCATCACTACTTTTGTCGAGGTCGGCGGCTCCGGGGCGGTTTTGCGCGGCTTGATTCGCAAAATCAACCGAGACGCGGCAACGGAAGCATTGTGATTGGCTATTCGGGGATTTGTGGATTCGGTGATTTGACTTTCAATATCCGAATCCACAAATCCCCGAATAGCCATGCAACAAATCACCCAATCACCGCAATCACCAACCAACATCTGCCATGCCTGCTCATCCAACCCAAGTCAAAAACGGCAAGATGCTGCTTGCCAAGCCCTTCATGAACGACCCTTACTTCCGGCGGGCGGCGGTGCTCCTGTGCGAACACCACGCGCAAGGCAGCATCGGGTTCATCCTGAACAAGACGATTGACATGGGCGTGAACGACCTGATGTCCAACTTCCCCAGCTTCGACGCGGAGGTTTTTTACGGTGGCCCGGTGCAGACCGATACGCTACACTACATCCACAACGTGGGCAACCTGCTGGACGGCAGCATCAAGGTGGCCGAAGGCGTGTGGTGGGGCGGCGATTTCGACAAACTGAAATTCCTCATCTCCTCGCAACTGATTTACCCCGAAAACATCCGCTTTTTCGTCGGCTACTCCGGCTGGGGACGCGGCCAACTGAACGAGGAAATCGAGTTCGGCTCTTGGCTGATGACCGACGCGGACGCGAACTACGTCTTCAAGACCAAGCCGCGCAAGTTGTGGAGCCAAGCCATGTACAACAAGGGCGACAAATACGAGATACTGGCGCACATCCCGGAGTTTGTGAGCTGGAACTGAATGTTTCTTGATTGACGATTGACGATTACATGATTGCTTATCATCAATCGGAAAAACCTCAAGCCACCCGGCAGAGACCACTTCCCTACCTTCGCCCCATGACTTACGAGGAAATTCTCAAAGACATCCGCGCCCGCCGCTTCGCGCCGATTTATTTCCTGCACGGCGAGGAGCCGTTTTTCATGGACAAAATCGAGGAGGCATTGGAGGCCACTGTGCTGCCGGAGGCCGAAAAAGGCTTCAACCAGACCATCCTCTACGGCAAGGACGTTGACCACCTCACGCTGCTCGATTACCTGCGTCGCTACCCGATGATGAGCCAGTTCCAAGTGGTCATCCTGCGCGAAGCACAGGAGATGAAGGGCTTGACCGAGTTGGTAGGCTATGCCGAAAACCCGATGCCGACGACCGTCTTCGTCGTCTGCCACAAGCACAAAAAACTGGATTTGCGGACGAAGTTCGGCAAGGCCATTTCCAGCGGGAAGGCCGTCGTGTTTGAGTCCAAACGACTGTACGACAACCAGATACCAGACTGGATTTCAGGTTTTTGCAAATCAAAAAAACTTGCTATCGAGCCGCCCGCCGCCGCGCTCTTGGCCGAATACCTCGGCACCGACCTCGCCAAAATCAGCAACGAATTGGACAAGCTCGCCCTGAACCTGCCCGCTGGAACGACCGTGACCGCCGCGCACGTCCAGCAGTTCGTGGGCATCAGCAAAGACTACAACGTGTTCGAGCTGCAAAAGGCCATCGCCACGCGGGACATGGCAAAAGTTGCGCGCATCCAGCAGTATTTCGAGGCCAACATCCGCCGCAACCCGCTGATTGCCACGATTTCCAGCCTGTTCAACTTCTTTTCAAAAGTGTACATGCTGCACAGCCTGCGGGCAAAAGGCGCGTCGGAACCGGAAATCTTGAAAGAAATGGATTTGCGCAGCGAGTGGTTTCTGCGCGACTACAAGGCGGCGGCGGGCAATTTCACGGCCAGCAAGACCGTCGAAATCATCGGCCTCCTGCGCCAATATGACCTCCGCTCCAAAGGTGTGGACACCGACACCACCAACACCGGCGAGGAGGAGTTGATGAAAGAACTTTTTTTCAAAATCATGCACTAAAATGTGAGACGGTGAGACGGTGAGACGGTGAGACGGTGAGAATGTGTCTCACCGTCTCACCGTCTA
>JBKBIC010000314.1:0-4727 GCA_046299435.1 Saprospiraceae bacterium | reverse complement strand
ACACTATTTGTCCCAGCAGACTCCTTTGGAGAAAAATCCGTAAAAACTTCCCCTCAAATTTTAAAACATACTCTAAATCTGTGGGCCGGGCATAAAAAATCTGACAGATTTCGAGCCATCGGTGTCCTTCGACTCCTTCAAAATCCGGCGGATTTTACCACACAGCCCACAGATTTATCTGTGGGAAAACAAGTCAAACAGCTTCCTAAACCTTTCAACTCTTCCTCTTTTCAACTTTAAGGCCGCACCATCTTCGTGTGCGGGATGCCGTCTTCCAAATATTCCTCGCCGGTGGACTGGAAGCCGAAGCCTTCGTAAAATTTCAGCAGGTAGGTCTGCGCCCCGATTTTGATTGGCCCCGCACCGAACAAGTGCCGCGTCATTTCCACCGATTTCGCCATCAATTCGCGCCCCGCGCCCGTGCCCCGCACCGACGGCGACGACACCACGCGGCCAATCGAAGCATAATTCTCATACGCCAACCCGACGGGCAGCAAACGGGTGTAAGCCACCAATTTACCCGTCGCGTCGCGGCCCATGAGGTGCCAACTTTGCTGGTCTTTGCCGTCGCAATCGAGGTACGGGCAGTTTTGCTCCACGACGAAAACCTCCTGCCGCAGGGCCATGATGTCGTACAATTCGTGCGGCGTGAGGTCGGCAAACGGAAGGCAAGCAAAAGTGAGCATGGCGGAGGATGAGATAATTTGAAAATGAGATAATGGGCTAATCGTCAATGATTTGGAACGCCACAATGCGAACGGCGGCACCTCAAACGCGGCCACAAAAATTGCAGAAACCTTCGGCCTTCCGCGTAGTTTTCGCGCCATTTTCAAATCGAAGCACTTTTTCCACATGACACGATTTTTCTCGCTCCTCGCCCTGCTTTTGGCATTGGCCGCAAGCCCCGTTTTTGCCCAAAAAAACAAAAAGCCCGCCCCCGCCCAGCCTGCACCGGCGGCGGCCGCAAGCCCAGTTTTTGACGAAAAACTGTTCAATTCGCTGCGCTGGCGCAACATCGGGCCGCACCGGGGGGGGCGTTCGGCAGCTGTGACGGGCGTGCCGGGCAAACCCAATTTGTTCTATTTCGGCGGCACGGGCGGCGGCGTTTGGCGCACGCAGGACGGCGGGCGGACGTGGGAGTGCATCTCCGACGGCTTTTTCGGCGGCAGCATCGGGGCCATCGAAGTCGCGCCCAGCGACCCGAACGTGATTTATGTCGGCGGCGGCGAAGTCACCGTGCGCGGCAACGTCAGCTACGGCACCGGCCTGTGGAAAACCGACGACGCGGGCAAAACATGGAAAAACATGGGCCTCCGCAACAGCCGACACATCCCGCGTATCCGCGTCCACCCGACCAATCCCGACCTCGTCTATGCCGCCGTGCTCGGCGATTTGTTCAAAAGCAGCGACGAGCGCGGCATCTTCCGCAGCCGCGACGGCGGCAAAACATGGGAAAAAATCAAGTTCGTCAGCCCAGATGCGGGCGCGGTTGACCTCTGCATGGACCCGACCAACCCGCGCATCCTGTACGCCACGTTCTGGAAAGTGCGCCGCACCCCACATTCGCTTTCGAGCGGCGGCGCGGGCAGCGGCATCTGGAAAAGCACCGACGGCGGCGACTCGTGGACGGAACTGACCCGCAACGAGGGCCTGCCGAAAGACACCGTCGGCATCATCGGCGTGGCCGTTTCGCCCGTGCGCCCCGACCGCGTGTTCGCCATCGTCGAAAGCCAAACGGGCGGCGTGTTCCGCTCCGACGACGCGGGCAAAACATGGCGAAAAATGAACGACGACCGCAACTTGCGGCAACGCGCATGGTATTACACCCGCATTTATGCCGACACCCGCGACGAAGACGTGGTCTATGTGATGAACGTCGCCTACCACAAATCCAAAGACGGCGGCAAAACCTTCGCCTCCAAATACGCCCAGCACGGCGACCACCACGACCTCTGGGTCGCGCCCGAAGACCCACGCCGCATGATTATCGGCGACGACGGCGGGGCGCAAATCAGCTACGACGGCGGCGATACTTGGTCAACTTACCACAACCAACCGACCGCCCAATTCTACCGCGTGACCACCGACAATGCTTTTCCGTACCGGATTTACGTCGCGCAGCAGGACAATTCGACCGTCCGAATCCCGCACCGCACCGACGGCGGCAGCATCGGCGAGCGCGATTGGGAACCCACCGCCGGCGGCGAAAGCGGCCACATCGCCGTTGACCCGACCGATTCCGAAATCGTCTATGGCGGCGAGTATCACGGTTTTTTGAGCCGCGTTGACCACCGCCGCAAGACCTCGCGGGCCATCAACGTCTGGCCCGAAGACAACATGGGGCACGGCGCGGAGGACGCGAAATATCGTTTCCAGTGGAATTTTCCGCTGTTTTTCAGCCCGCACGACCCGAAAAAACTCTACGCCTGCTCGCAGCACCTGCACGTCACGACCAACGAAGGCCAATCGTGGCAGACCATTTCGCCCGACCTGACCACCAACGACAAGGCCCGCCAAAAATCCAGCGGAGGCCCCATCACGCAGGACAACACGAGCGTCGAATATTACTGCACCATTTTCGCCGCCGCCGAAAGCCGCCGCGTCCGCGACCTCATCTGGACGGGCAGCGACGACGGCCTCGTGCATCTGACCCGCGACGGCGGCAAAACGTGGACGAACGTCACGCCCGCCGAGCTGCCCAAATGGACGATGATCAACTGCATCGAACCTGACCCACTCTCCGACGGCGGCTGCTACCTCGCGGCCACTTCGTACAAAAACGGCGACTACCGGCCGCTACTTTTCCGCACGAAAGACTACGGCAAAACGTGGCAAAAAATCACCAACGGCATTGAAAACGAGGACTTTACACGCGCCATCCGCGCCGATGCCGTCCGCGCCGGGCTGCTTTTCGCGGGCACCGAACAGGGCATGTACGTCAGCTTCAACGACGGCGACGCATGGCAAAAACTGCAACTCAACCTGCCCATCGTGCCCATCACGGATTTGACGCTGAAAGGCGACGACCTCATTGCCGCCACGCAAGGCCGCGCGATTTGGATACTCGACGACATCGCGCCACTGCGCCAGCTGGCCGTTGAAATCGGCTCGAAAAAAGCGCATTTGTTCAAGCCTTCGCCCGCTTATCGGATGCGCGGCGGCTCCGGGCGCGGCTCCAAAACTTCGGGCGAAAACCGCGCAAACGGTGTGCTGGTCAATTTTTACCTAAAACAAAAACCGGGCGAAAAAGACACCGTGCGGCTCGCGTTTTTGGATGCTAAAAATCAGACAATCAAGGAGTTCAGCAATTTTGGCAAAGAACACAAACTCGAAAAACTGACCGACGGCGGCAACCAATTCGCATGGGATATGCGCTACCCCGACGCGGAAAAATTCGAGGGCATGGTGCTGTGGAGCTACGACTTGACCGGCCAAAAAGCTGTGCCGGGCGCGTACCGGGTGCGGCTCACGGCCTTCGGCCAAACGGAGGAGCAACCGTTCGAAATCCTTGCCGACCCGCGCAACGGCGCGACTGCCGACGATTTTGCGCGGCAATTCGAGTTCGTGCAGTCCGTCGGCGCGAAACTGACCGAGGCGCACCGGGCCATTGTCGAAATCCGCGACCTGCGCGGGCAACTGAACACGCTGAAAGAGCGCGTCGGGCAAGCGGAAAAAGCCAAGCCCATTCGCGACCTCATCGCCCGCATGGACTCGACGATGACTGGCGTGGAGGAGGCCATTTACCAGACGAAAAACCGCTCCTCGCAAGATCCGCTGAACTTCCCCGTGCGCCTCAACGACAAACTCGCCAACCTCATGGGCCTGAACGCCGACGGCGATTTCCCGCCCACCGAGCAATCGCTGGCCGTCCGCAGCGAACTGTTCGCCAAAACCGACGCGGAATTGGCGAAATGGCAAGCCGTGAAAACCCGCGATTTGCCCGAACTGAACCGCCTCGTGCGCGAATCGGGCGTGGATTTGGTGATGTTTATGGCGCGGAGGGAGTGACACAAACCGCCGCGCCGGGGCGATTGCGAACCGCCCCGGCGCGGCATGAAGCGGCATTTTGTCGCCGACCACATTGGCGATATGGCATTTTTTCAGATTTTTGAGCAACATATTCACCGCTAAAAACACCCACCACCATGTCCGAACTCGCACTCCAACGTATCGCCGAAAACAAAGCCAAGCACGCCCGTGGAGAAGATGCGCGGAGGTTGGACTTGGGGAATTGTGGATTGACGGAGGTGCCGGAAGAAATAAAGGATTGTACTTGGTTACAAATACTGATTCTACGTGGCAACCAAAACATTGAAAGCCTTGAACCAATTAAAAGGTTGACAAACCTATGGCAACTAGACATTCCATACACAAGCATTGGCGATTTAAGTCCTGTGAGAGAGTTCGAGAATTTAGAGGTATTAAAGTGCCAGCATACACCAGTTAAAGACCTCTTACCTCTAAAAAATCTGAAACGTCTTCGAAAACTAAACCTCTGTTTTACTCAAGTTGAAGATTTATCACCGATTCTTCATTTAATGAGAAGAGGCATAAGGGTTCGTTGGGGACAGTGGGGGTTTTCAGACACAATTAGTATTGATTCAGGGCTAAAGTACCCTCCCGTTGAAATTGCAAGGCAAGGCACATCCGCCATCCTCCGCTACTTCGAAGACCTCGAAAAACAAGGCAACGACCAAATCTACGAAGCCAAAGCAATCCTCATCGGC
>JBKBIC010000313.1:0-4758 GCA_046299435.1 Saprospiraceae bacterium | reverse complement strand
CCCTTCCTCTTTTCCTCTTTTTAACTCTCCTCAACTTTTCCGCTCCTCAACCTTCATCACATACCCCTGTCCAAACTGAGTGTGGATGAGTTTCGGCTCGAATCCCTTGTCCACTTTGTTGCGGAGATAGTTGACGTAAACCTCGATGACGTTCGTGCCCGTGTCAAAATCCACATCCCAAACTTTTTCGGCAATCTCGATTTTGGACAAAACGCGCCCTTGATTTTTGACGAAAAAAGTCAGCAACGCGAACTCGCGGGGCGTGAGCGTGATGGTCTGGCCTTGCCGCGAGGCGGTTTTCGTGTCGAGGTTCAGTTCCAAATCGGCGAAGCGCAGCACGCTGGGCAAGCGGAAATTGTCGGCCTGCCGCCGACCAAGCGCACGAATCCGAGCCACCAATTCCCGGAATTCAAACGGTTTTGCTAAGTAATCGTCCGCACCGGCTTCGAGGCCGGTGATTTTGTCGTCCGTTTGCCCCAGCGCGGTGAGCATCAGAATTGGCGTTCGCACGCCCTCAGCGCGGAGCGATTTGCACATTTCCAGCCCGTTCAGGCCGGGCATTGTGATATCCGAAACGATAATATCGTAGGTGTTTTGCAAGGCAAGGGACTGCCCTTTCAATCCGTCCAGCGCAATGTCCACCGACCAAGCCAGCTCTTCCAAACCCTGCCGGAGCGAGTGGATGGTTTTGGGTTCGTCTTCAACGAGCAATATTTTCATGCCTATTTTTTGATGGCTGCGGGGTTTTCAAATGACTGTTTTTCAAGGCTTTATCCAATGTTGGGGCTTTTGTGTTTTAAGTCTTTCTGAATTTTTTCTGGAATCAGTTTGAGCAACTGCGAAAGGTCGTTCTATCTTCGCGCCACAAATTTACGGAGCATAGCTCAGTTGGTTCAGAGCGCACGCTTCACACGCGTGAGGTCACAGGTTCGAATCCTGTTGTTCCGACAAAAAAATCACTGAAACGGGCTTTTGTGGTGTCGCCACGAAAGCCTGTTTTGTTTCCACGTCTAAAACTCTAACCAATTTCTAATGGAAGTAAGGGACAGCAACGGCAATCTGTTGGTCGAGGGCGACAGCGTCACGCTCATCAAAGATTTGAAGGTCAAAGGCTCCTCCGCGATTTTGAAACGCGGCACCAAAGTGAAAAACATCCGCCTGACCGACAACGAGGAAGAGGTCGAAGGAAAAATCGAAAAAACCGTCATGGTGCTCAAAGCCTGTTTTTTGAAGAAGGCCTGACCATCAAATCAGCCGGTTTTCAACCTCAAAAAAGGCTCCTCGATGTACCGCCAGCTGAGCCGCGCCATTGCGTAGGTCAGCCCGAAAGCGATGCCGATGTAGATGATTTGCGCCACAAACAGGTTCATGCCCGTCGAAACCAGCGGTGTTTCGATGTATTTGTGCCAAATGGCGTGCTGCAAATGGTGGAACACATACAGGCCGTAGCTGTATTTGCCCATGTGCTGCAAAAACGGAATCTCGCAAAATCGCCGCACCAACGCCGTCGGGTGCGGGTTCAGGGCCAAGTACAAAATCGCTGCGAACACCAGTGCCGACAACGTGCCCATGTACTGCGTGTGTCCGTGCGCCAGCCCGTC
Organism: Saprospiraceae bacterium; assembly: GCA_046299435.1. GTDB lineage: Bacteria > Bacteroidota > Bacteroidia > Chitinophagales > Saprospiraceae > M3007. Next base: position 3,157 of record JBKBIC010000313.1, on the reverse strand, counting down.
GAACAGCCGGACGGACATCCAAAGCAGTAGCCCGCGCACCAGCCACTTGTCCAAGTCGGGGATGCGCGTGTGTTTTTGGGCCAGTTGGCGGAATTGTTCGTGCCAATTCAATCGAAAAAAAACGGCCAAAAACGCGCCTGCTGCCAGCCCGTCCATGCGACAATAAGGCAGCATATACGAGGCCATCGAAAAATTTTGCCCGAACTGCGCGTCCGTAAAATATCGGATGGGCGTACTGAAATGTACCAACAACGCGCACACAATCAACAAGATACGATTCGGGAGCAGCCACACGACCAACGGCCACAGGATGTAAAACTGTTCTTCCACCGCGATTGACCACAGGTGGTTGGCATCCAAAAAATTACTGTGCCACGTCCAGTCGCCCTTGAACGCCATGGCGATGTTGCTGCTGAAAAACACATACCAGCCCCACGAATCCCAACCGTGCAGCCGCTCCGGCGCGCGCTCGACGAGCACCACGCACAGCCAAACCACCAAAATCGCAAAAAAATAAAGCGGGAAAATCCGCAGCGCACGGCGTTTGTAAAACCTCCGAAAATAATCCGCTCGCTCGCGGGTGCCGACCAAAATGCCCGTGATGAGAAAGCCCGACAGCACAAAAAACAGGTCAACCCCCAGCCAACCGCTCTGCAAAACCCGGTACCAAGCCGTGTTCGGCCAGCTCAGAAAAATGAAATGGCTGACCATGACCATCAAAATCGCCAACCCGCGCAGCCCATCGAGAGCCGGGATTTTGCCATGTGTGGCTACGGCGTTTTGTGTTTCTGACATGAGGCGAAGGTAGGAGGCGAGGATTGGGAAATCGGAAATTGAGAGATTGGAAATTGACGAACCCAATTTCTCAATTTCCAATTTTCAATCTCTCTCGTGCATCATCGCCGAAAGCATCGTGTGGCCGAGCAACAAAAACAGGGTCAAAAGTGCGGTGATGCCCGCAGCATGGAACAGTTCGTGGCGGTGCGTGGCCGTGTACAAAAGGTCGCGGAGCAGGCCGACGGGGTTGGTCACGATGTCCCACGAATTCCAGCGTTGGAACCTGCCGAGCCAAACCCCAAAGGCGCAAAGCGCGATGATTGGCAAAGAAATCAGCCACACGGTACGCGCTGAAAACCAGCGTTTTAGGCCAGTTTGGATCTCGAAAAGCGACACCAAGCCGAGCATCAAACCCGTGAAGGCCGACGAAAAAAGCAGCACCAAATCAAACCAGAACGGCACCGGCGGACGCTCCCGCAAATGCACCAAATCGGTCACGATGTACGGCGCGTTCGGGAAAAACGCCAGCCACAGCGCGAACACCAAGCCGAGCCGCAGCACACTTTTGCTGCCCCGCGAAAGCCCCGAAAAAGCAAGCGCGGCGAGGTACGGCACCCAAGCCAGCACCAGATTCCAAGCCATGAAAAGGAAATATAGATTGGCGTTCCGCATCGCCACGAGGTCGTTCAGCGAGTCCGGCATCGTGATGTTCCGGCGGTTCAGGTAGTTGCGAAAAAGGATGAGCGCACCGTCGAAAATCGTCAGGGCGACCAGCACCCCGAACACGCGGGCCTGTTGTCCGTCGCGGAAAAAACGGGCGATTGAATCGGCAAATCGGTTCATAATCAAATGGTTGTGGAAAATTGAACGCAGCAGATGCGAAGGCAAGCGATTAAAAATCGGCCACAAAACGGCGGCCTCGGCGGTTTATTGCCGCATGGCAAAGCAACGGCTAACCCCAGATTTTTCCCAACTTTGCCACGCCCGAGTCAAGTCAACAAATCTCCAAAGGAGTCCTTTGGACAGCGAACAGCCAAACCAAGCACAATGGAGTACATCCAATTTTCAGTCGAAAACGCCGTCGCGCGCCTCACTTTTGACCGCCCGCAGGTCTTCAATTCCATGCACCACGCCATGCGGCAGGAAATCCTTTCCGCGCTTTACCTCTGCGAAAAAGACCCCGAAGTGCGGGCCGTGTACATCACCGGGAACGGCCGGGCCTTCTGCGCCGGCGAAGATTTGCAGGAAGTCACCGACCCCAACGGTCCCTCGCTCGCAGAGATAATTTCCACAGGCTACAACCCTATCGTGCTGAAAATCAGGACAATGGAAAAGCCCGTCGTCTGTGCCGTCAACGGCGTGGCAGCCGGTGCGGGCGCAAACATTGCCCTCGCGTGCGACATCACCGTAGCCACGCAATCGGCCTCGTTCACCCAAGCCTTCTCGAAAATCGGACTCATCCCCGACAGCGGCGGCACATGGACGCTGCCCCGGCTCGTCGGCCTCCAACGCGCCACCGCGCTGATGATGCTTTCCGAAAAAATCTCCGCCGCAGAAGCCGCCGCGATGGGCATGATTTGGAAAGTTTTTCCCGACGAAACCTTCGCCGACGACAGCCTGAAAATCGCCGAAACCCTCGCAACCATGCCCACACGCGGCCTCGGCTTGACCAAACGCGCACTCAATCAGGCATTTACGAATGATTTTGAGGGCCAGTTGCAAGTCGAGGACGAGCTGCAAACTGTCGCCGGGCAAACCCGCGATTACCGTGAAGGCGTGGCCGCATTTTTGGAAAAACGGCGACCCGTGTTCGTTGGAGCGTAATCGTCAATCGGCTATTTTTTTCAGGAAATGGTAGCCGCGTTTGGCAAAACCCTCGCGCTCGTAAAAAGCGTGGGCCTTCGTGTTTTCGAGGTAGGCATCCAGCATCAGCAGCCGGCAGCCTTCGCGCAGGGCCAGTTCGGTCAAAAAATCGCACATCATTTTGCCGATGCCACGCGACCGATGCCCGTCGGCCACGACCACGTTGTCCATTTCGAGGTAGCGGCCGCTGTAAATTTTCGTGCTCACCCAAAAACCCGAAAGGCCGAGGCACTCCGCGCCTTCCATGACGACCAACATCCGGTAGCCGTGCGCGAGCATATCGTCGAGCATCGCGGCATAGCTTTCGGCGGTGACGGCCGGGCTAAGCAGCTGGATGAGCGGCAGGTGCGGCAACATGGCCGATTTTTCGGTCAAAACTTGGAACGAGATGGGCATGGCGGGTGCGTTTTTAGGGGGCGAAAATCCTTAATTAATTCAAGTTGCTACCTACCCCCCAGCCCCCTAAAAGGGGGAGTAATTTTCGCTCGGTGTTGGTGGCAAATCCCCCAAACTGCCA
>JBKBIC010000312.1:0-4768 GCA_046299435.1 Saprospiraceae bacterium | reverse complement strand
GCTTCGCGGAAGTCTTTTTCCTTCAAAATGAGGCCCATGAAAAGGTAGTCCTTCAAATCAAAAGGCACCACCTCCCCGGCGGGGTAAAAATCCTCCAAATCAATCGTTGCCAAGCTGCTGTTGGCGACGCGGTTGACGAGCGGAGCATCCAAAGTTTCCATTGAGTAAGTGTGAGAATGAGTGAATGAGCGATGGCGGTGCCCTAATCTTGCTTGACCGATTCTTCCAGCGCGGGCGCGTCGCCGACCACGTTTTCCGTCCCCGCGAAGTCTTTGAGTTTCGGCAAATCCTGCAAACTGCGGATGCCGAGGTAATCCATGAATTTCTCGGTGGTGGCGTATAAAAGCGGGCGGCCCGGCCCTTCGCTGCGGCCGGCAATCTGAACAAGCTCTTTTTCCAAAAGTTTTTGCACGGCGTAGTCGCAGCTCACGCCCCGGATTTCTTCCAGCTCCGATTTGCTCACGGGCTGTTTGTACGCGATGATGGCCAGCGTTTCGAGCGCGGCCTGCGAAAGGCGTTTGCGCGTGGCTTGTTTCAGGTGGATGGCTATGGTGTTGTGGTACGCGCCTTTGGTCAAAAACTGCCAACCGCCGGCGATTTCCACCAGTTCGAACGCGAACGACTCGCCCGCGAATTGTTCGCGGATTTGCCCGATGGCCTCCAAAATATCCGCTTCGGCGACCTCTGTTTGCAGGGCTTCCTGCAAAACCGAGCAGATATCGGCCAGCCCGGTCGGCTGCGGCGCGGCGAAAATCAGGGCTTCGATGTGCTGTTTTAGGTTCAATGCGTGAATGATTGAATGAGCGAATGATTGAATGTCGAATGAGCGAATGATTGATGAAAGCAAAATCACTCATTCAATCATTCGCTCATTCAATCATTGGCCTCGGGCTTTTCGTTCGTAAAACGCCGCTTTTTCCGCGTTGCCGATGTTGCTGTACGCCATGGCGAGGTTGGTGGCGTAGCCCGGCAGCGGGTTCAGGGCGTATGCTTTTTCAAAGTTTTCGATGGCCTGCGCGTGTTCGCCTTTGATGCCGTGCGCGATGCCGAGCAAGGCCCAGGCCTCCGGGTCGTTCGGGTTTTGTTGCACGGATTGCTCCAAAAACTGCCGCGCCCCGTCGGGGTCGTTCATTTTTTCGCCCTGCATCCGCCCGCGCTCGCGCAGGGCAAGGGCAAGGTTGCTTTTGGCGAGGGCAAAATTCGGAAATACTTCGAGCGATTTTTTGTACTGCTCAATGGCCGCGTCGTACGCTTTGTTGAACAGCGCGATGTTGCCCCGATTTAGGTAGGCCGTCGGCGTGGGCCGGATTTCGAGGCTGGCCGTGATGTGGGCCTCGGCCTCGTCCAAAAGTTTTTTTTGCTCCTCTTTTGTCAGTGTCGAGTCGGACAAGGCGAGGCTGTACAGTTCGCTGCTCGCGCCGTTGTGGAGCCGCACACTGGTCGGGTAGGTCGCGCTATCGGTTTTGAACAGGCGCAAATTGTCGTGCCAAACAGGGTTGCGGTTGAAAGTCAACAGGCTGAAAACCAGTGCGATAGCCCCGGTTGAAGCGAGCGCGACGGCCTGTTTGCCGTCCAAATTTTGCAGGCTGGAAACCTCTGCTTGTGTGTCCACTCGCAGCAATTTGAACCGCCCAAAACCGACCGCCATGCAAAAAAACAGCGACGGCAAATAGGACAGCCGCTCGCCGAAAAGCGTGCCGATGACCACTAAAATTTGACTGTACAAAGCAATGGCGCAGCCGAACCCGGCCACGCAAAACGCCAAAAAATCGCGGCGGCGCAGCCCCCAAATCGCAAACCCCGCCAGCCCGGCGAACACGATCAACCCCGAAATCGCCCGGAAATCAGCCCAATCGGCCAGCGGAATCACCGTGAACGAGTAATCCGAGGAAAGCGGGTGCGGCCAAATCAGCAGCCAGAGGTACTTGCCCAGCACCGTGAAGCCCGTCGCCAGCCGTTGGCCGAAGCCCTCGGCAGCCACGATTGGGTTGTCCATGATGTCGGGCGTGGCAGCCGTGAAGCCGCCGAAAATCGCCATGCGGAGCAAAAAATAAACGGCCACCGGCAGCAGCAAAACCAGCGACGGGCGCAGGCTGGCGGCCACTGTGCGCCCGCCGAGCGTCCAAGCCAGCATCGGGAAAACAGGCAGCATCGTCACCGCCCCCTCTTTGGAAAGCAGGGCCGCGAAATAGGCCAGCGCACTGGCGGCCAACGCGCCCCGGCTGCCCGTCCGCAAGTGCCGGGTAAATTGCCAAAACGCCACCACGCAACCAAGCAGGCACAGGATTTCGTCGCGGCTTTTGATGTTTGCAACTACCTCAGTATGAATGGGATGCGCCACAAAAAGCACCGCGACGGCCAGCGAGAGCAGCACGTTTTGGCCGCGCCAAAACTCGCGCAGCATCCAAAAAATGGCCGCCCCGGAGAGGGCGTACCACAGCACATTCATCAGGTGATTCAGTGCGGGGTTGTTCGGCGAAAAAGCCCACTCGATGGCAAAAAGCGCGAGCGGCAATGGGCGGTACAGCTGTCCGCCGAAGTTGTTCTCGCGGTAGGATTTGAACAGGATGTCGCCCAAGCCGCCGAAGCCTTTGGGCACGAAAGGGTGCTTGCCGAGGGCCAGTTCGTCATCGAGGACGTAGCCGTGCCCCAGCGTGTTGGCGTACAGCAAAAAGGCCAACGCAGCGACCACAAATGGGGCGATTTTCACCAAAAAATCACCGGGCGCGACAGGTTTTTCGATAGCAGGGGCCGGACGTGGCGCGGATTTCGGGGCGGGTTTCGGTTGGTTTTTCTTGCTCATGGCCTATGCGGATGGATGGTTGCGAGACTGCGGATAAGCGCGGTGCTTGAATCGGCGCAAGTTAGTTGAGGCAAATAGAAGGGCGAAAACCAGTTTTGATTCATCGTTTGAGCACGCGCCGTATTTGCTTGATATTGAACACTTTGAATAAAAAAAGTCCTGCCAGCCCGACGGCCAGCGCGAGCGCGAACTTCCATTTCCAGTCCAAGCCCGTGTTTTCAAACAACCAAAAATCCGCAGCCAAAGACCACGCGGCGAAGCCCAAAACCTGCCAAAGCCCGCCCCGGCTTGGCCGCAGCCCGAACGTGCGGACGCTCAGCCAGACCATCGCCCCAGCGATGAAGGTTTGTGTGCCAAGCACTGCACAAGCCGAGCCAATCGCCTGAAAATGAGGCACTAAGGATAAGTTCAACGCCACATCCAGCACCAGCCCGACGACAAAAAAACGATTCATCTGCATCAAACTTTCGTTCGCGGTCAGCAGGGTGCTGAAAATATACGTCGTGCTCACTGGCACGAACGCCCAGATGAGCAAGCCCAGCACGTCGGCGCGATAAACCGACGCGCGAGCGGGCATCATCAGCACCACCAAATCGTGCCGCGCAAACCAGACCGTCGCCGCCAACGTAATGCTGCCCGCCCATATCAGCTTGAAACTCAACGAAATGAGTTCTCGGACGGCGGACGGCGGACGGTAGACGGTAGACGGCTTCGACATGGGCCGTCCGCCGTCCGCCGTCCGCCGTCCGCCGAGCATTTGGGCAAACATCGGCAGCAGCAGCGTGGCGAACAGGTAGCCGAGCATATTGGCCGCGTCGAGTAGGCGGTAGCCGCCGGCGAACACGTCGGCGTGGAGCTTGCCGTCGGGTAGCAGCCGTTCGAGCATGACCGCGTCAAGCCGCGAGTAGGCCGACATGAGCAGGATGACCAGCGCGAACGGGAAACTTTTTCGGAAAAGCACGCCCAGCGTGGCGCGGCCTGCCCGCCAGTTGCCTGCCCAACTGGGCCGAATCGGGAAATCGGCCCGGCTCCGCAAGATGAAAAATGCCACGAGCGCGGTGGCCGCTAGTGCGAGGGTCTGCGCCAGCGCGAACCACTCGACCGAAAACGGGCTGCCGGGCAGCGGATTGGCCCACAAAAGCAGGCCGCAAGTGCCGAGCATCAGCAGTTTATCCAGCGACGAAAGCACGCTGTCCACCCGAAAAAAACCCAAGCCGGACAGGTTCGAGCGCAGAAAAAGGATGCCCTGCGCGAGGATTTGGTTGACCAACAAAATGCCGAGCAAGCCCAACTCGCGCCGCCCGTAGCCCGCGCCGCCCGCCGCCAACATGGTCAGGGCGAAGTAGCCGAGGCTCAACCAAAATTTGAGGAACAACAGGTTTGGGAAATATTTGGGCAACAGCTGCGGGTGCTGGCTAAGGGTGCGGTTGTTGAAGTTCTGGATGCCGAAGTCGTTGACGATCTGGAAGATGTAAGTGAAATTCAGCAGCGTGAAGTACAGCCCATAGTCGCCCTCCGGGGCGCGGTTTTGCACCGTGAGGTCAATCCCGAAAATGAAAAACGGCTTTATCAGCAGATTGATAAAGACGAGGAACAAGATGTTGAGCAGGAATTCGCGCTTCACGATGGGCGGTGGACGGCGTGCGGTGGACGGGCTTCGCCCAACAACTTGCCAGCCGGTTTCGGGCAAAGATTGAGCAAAAATGGGAGAGCGGGAATGGGTGGGATTGGACGAACTTTTTGCAACCGCACTCCGTTTGGCCCGCCGTACTTTTGGCCGCTTTTTTGAAAAAGAGGAAGCGTTGAATTGAGTTGAAAATTAAATCCGTCAACCTTCCAATCTCGCCTAATTCAACTCTTCGCCCCATTCAACTTTTCAATGCACCAATAGACTTGTTGCGATGAGGAATTGAGAAAAACATAGATTTGCTATCAAAAAATGTCATGGATAAATTTGAGTACCCG
>JBKBIC010000311.1:0-4779 GCA_046299435.1 Saprospiraceae bacterium | reverse complement strand
ACGACGGAATCGCAGCCGCCCGCTGCGGTCAAATTGCAGGTGAAAATGCCCGTTTGGTCACGGTCAATTCCGCAAAAATTGACCGCATTTCCGGCGCAAATGGTCTGCGAAATCGAAGTTTGGATGCTGGGCAGCACCTGCAAATTGAGGGTGACGACGGAATCGCAGCCGCCCGCTGCGGTCAAATTGCAAGTGAAAATGCCCGTTTGGTCACGGTCAATTCCGCAAAAGTTGACGCTCTGCCCGGCGCAGATTGTCTGCGAGATGTTGGTTTGGATGCTCGGCAGCACCTGCAAATTCAAAGTGACGACGGAGTCGCAGCCGCCCGTCGCGGTCAGGTTGCAGGTGAAAGTGCCCGTTTGGTCTCTGTCAATTCCGCAAAAGTTTAGGGATTTTCCGGCACAAATTGTCTGTGAAAGATTGGTAGGTAGGATAGGGGCTGGCTGCGTGATAGCAGCCCACGCGCTGATTTCGCAGCCGAGCGCGTCGGTGACGGTGGCGAAATATTGGCCTGCGGGCAGCCCTGCGACGGATTGCGCGGTTCCGACTGTTGTGCCTGCGGCATTTTTCCAGACGAACGAAAACGGGGCCTGCCCGCCCGTGAAACTGAGTGTGGCGGAGCCGTCAGCTTGCCCGAAACAGGCGACGTTTTGGGCGGAAACGGCCGCGCCCGCGAGCGTGCAGCCGAGCGTATTTTCCTGAACATCAAATGTTTGCACAGCCGTGCACCCGTTCGCGTCGGTGAGGGTAGCGGCGTAGCTGCCCGAAAAAAGGTTGGGCAAGGTGGCCTGCCCGCTGCCGCCCGGCGGGTTGAGCTGGCCGCTGGAATTGCCCGACCACGCGATGGCATAGTCCGCCGTGCCGCCCGAAAAGCTGGCGGTCGCGGAGCCGTTGGGCAGCCCGGCATCGGCGGGCGTGTTTTGCAGGACGTTGAAAATCAGCGGGTTAGGCTCCGAGATCGTTTCATTTGCGGTGAGTGTGCAGCCCGCCGCGTCGGTCAGGGTCACGGTATAATTCCCGGCGGGCAAGTTGGGAATGGTCGCCCCCCCTGCCCCCTGAGGGGGGATTTGGCCGGGCGTTGGGCCTGCCCAAGCGAAGGAGAATGGTGCGGTGCCGCCGGGCGCGGTGGCCGTCAGGCTGCCGTCCGAGCTGCCGTTGCACAGGGCATTTGTCGCCGACAAATCGAGCGGCCCAAAACCCGCGCAGCTGGGCGAACCGATTGAAAACGAGCAAGTTGCGGTGCAACCCTTCGCGTCTGTCAGTATGACGGTGTAGCTGCCTTCGGCCAAGTTGGGGATAGTCTGGGCGATGTTTTCCGGCAAATTTTGGAGGCTGCCGCCCGGCCACGCGGCCTCGAACGGTGCGGTGCCCCCATTTGGGGTGAACGTGCCCGCGCCGTCGCTCGCGCCGGGCAAACTGACGGGCGATTGCTGGGCGCAAGCGAGGGCGAGCGCGGCGGGTTCGCCGACGCTGGCCGAGGCGGTGGCAAAGCATCCGTTCGCGTCGGTGACGGTGACTGCGTAAAGTCCCGGCGGAAGGTTTTGCGGGTTTTGCTGGCCGCTCAGGCTTGGTTCATTCCATTGAAAATCAAAAGGTTGTGAATTTCCCGAAACATTCAAAATGATGCTGCCGTCCGAGCCGCCGGGGCACGAAACCGCCGTCGGGATGAATTCGGTGATGTCCGGTTTTTCAAAAACCGCCACGTCCACCGTGCCATTGGCGGTGCAGCCGTTGGGCGCGGTGCCGACGACCAAGAATTGCCCGGCATTGGACAAACCGACGGGCGAAAGCACCGGGTCGCGCTGCGTGGAAGCAAAACCCGGCCCCGTCCACGAAAAAATGGTCGCTCCCGTGCCGCCTGCCATGAGTTGGAGCGGATCGCCCGCGCAGACGGGGCTATTGGCCGTCGGCGCGAGGGTGGGCGAGGATTTGACGGTGATGGTTTCTTCGGCAGTGGCCGTGCAGCCACCCGCATAAGTGACTGTGAGCGAGTAAGTTGTGGTAGCAGTCGGCGCGACCGTGCGGGTGCGGGCGGTAGAGCCGTCGTCCCAACGCCACGCGGTGCCGATGGAGGCCGTGAGCATAAGGTTTTGGCCGACGCAAACCGCGCTCGCCGGGGCCGTGATGTCCGCTTGCGCCGGGGCAAGGCCGACGGCGACGGTATCGGCGGTCGAGCAACTGCTACTGTTGCCTTGCACCTGCACGATGTAATTGCCCGGCACGACGGGGCTGCGCGTGGGGTTTTGCAGGTTGGACGACCAGCCGCCCGGCCCCGACCATGTGATTTGGGTGAAATTCCCGGCGATGTTGGCCGTGAAATTGACCGCCGCGCCCGTGCAAACGGGGCTGTTCGAGGAGGCCGCGACCGTCGGGCCGGGCGAGAGCTGTGCGTCGAACTCGGCCACGAATTCGCAACCGTCGGGGCTGGTGATGGTCACGAAGTACGAGCCGGTTTTCGTCGCGTCCATGTCCGGCACGGTGGCCGATGCGGTGCTGGCGGAAAAGTTGTTCGGCCCCGACCAGACGAAATTCATGTTTGCGCCCGCGCCTGTTTCCATGAGCAAATCGTCGCTCGCGCAGATGGGCAGGTTAGCGGTCAGGTTCACGTCGGGCAAGGGATGCACGGTGGCAGAGGCCGTCGTGGTGGCCGGGCAGCCGCCGTTCGCGGGCGTGGCCGTGAGTGTCACGACGTAATCGCCGGGGATGAGCGCGAAAAATGAGGTGTTTTGCTCGTCGCTGAATTGGCCGTCGGGCGTTTGCCAAGCCCATTCGTCTATGTTGCTGTTGCTCGTGGCCGAGACTTCGACCAGCCCGTTTTGGCAAACGGCGGCGGGCGAGATGCTGGCCGTGACGGTGGCCGTGACCGGAAGCACCGAAACCGTGAGCGTCTGGGCGGCGGTGCAGCCCGAAAAATCGGACACCGAGGCCGTGTAAACGCCCGCCACCGCCGGGCTGCGCGTGGCCATCGGATTCGAGGACGACCAGCCGCCCGGCCCCGACCATTGGAAAGTGGCGAGGTCGTAGCTGCCGCTGAGCGTGGCCGACAAATTCAGCGGGCCGCCGGCGCAAACGGGGCTATTGGAAGAGGCCGTGAGGGTGGGGCAGGCGGCATTGATTTCGACTAAAATACTGCCCATTGTAGTGCAGCCTTCACCCGTGGTGACGGCGACCGAGTAGGTGCCAGCGTTGGCTGCTTGGGCGTTCGGGATTTCAAAAAACGGCTCCTCGTTGCTGAAAGCGGGGTCGGTATCGAGCGTCCAAGCGTATTCGTTTCCGGTGTCGCCACAGTCCACGTTCAGGGTTTCGCCCGCGTTGAGGGGCGTGTTGGCGAACATATTGAGCACGGGCAGCGGGTGGATTTCTACGTCGGTCGTGGTCTCGGCGGTGCAGCCGTTGGCATTGGTGACGGTGACGAAAAACGTCCCGCTGGCTGCCGCTGGCACATCCTGAAAATCAGGGTCTTCCTCCATGAACTGGCTGCCATCGGGCGATTGCCAAAGCCATTCGCAGCCGTTGCAAAACGCGCCGTTGAGTTGCAGCGTCGCGCCTTCGCAGACGGGTGTGTTGCTCGAAGCACCGGGTGATGGCCGCGTGAAAACGGTGATGCTGGTTTGGTCGGTAGCGGTGCAGCCGTTCGCATCGGTAACGGTCAGGCGGTAAAGCCCGCCCACGACCGGACTGACGGTGGCGTTTTGCCCGAAATCGGAAAAGCCCGCCGGGCCGCTCCATTCCCAATCATCGCAACCGCCGCAGCCGAGGTCGTCAAGGCCGAGCTCGTCGTCGGTGCAGAAATTGGAATTGCCCGTGCTGAGGTTGGTGGCTTGGATTTGGGCGGTAGGGCTTTCAAAAACCGTGATGTCCACGCTGCTCGTGGCTGTGCAACCACTTGATGCTGTGGCGGTTACGGTGTATGTGCCCGTGTCGTCGGGGTAGTTGACCGGGAATGCGGGCGGGTTTTGCTGGACGGATGAGTAGCCGTTCGGGCCGTCCCATTGCCATGAAGTTGCACCCGTTCCGGTAGCATTGAGGTCAAGGCTTTGGCCGTCGCAGCGGTCGGTAAAATTGGCGAAGGCGGTGACGCTGGTCGGCGGGTTGAACACGGTGACGGGTACGGACGCGCTGGCCGTGCAGCCGTTCGCGTCGGTTACGGTCACGCGATAAGTGCCTGAATTGGAGGTGGTTACGCCCGAAACGACAGGGTTTTGGTCGGTGCTGGAAAACCCCGCCGGGCCTGTCCAGTTCCAGTCGGTTGCGTCGCCGCCGGATTCGTTGAGTTCGAGGTCAGTGTCGGCGCAGATGGGCGGGGTGGAGGCTAATTCTGCCGTTGCGGTTGGCGCGGGCAGTATGGAAACAGTGGCAGTCGCGCCAGATACATCGGCCGTGCAGCCATCGCTATCGGTCACGCTCAAAAGCGTGTATGCCGTGGAAGGCGCGGTTGGCAGCACGATGACGGTGTGGCCTGATGGGATGTTGTTGAGGGTTGTGTTGGTGGTGCCGTTGCTGTACACGACATCGAACGGCGGGTTGCCGTCCGAAAAATCAAACATGAGCGTGGACGATTGCCCGGCGCAGACGGCGGTGGGGTCGGCGGATAGAGTAGGGGCTATGGTGGGGCATATTGAGCACATTCCTTCTTGGTTATTGCAGAAATTAGTCCATGATTGGGTTTCGAGATTAGGGTTGTTCGCAATATTTGCGTAAGTTAAATTGGGACATAAATCTTGCAGTTCTTGTGGGATACACCCAGAAAGTTGGTTGTCTTGTAAAGCCAACCCTGTT
>JBKBIC010000310.1:0-4783 GCA_046299435.1 Saprospiraceae bacterium | reverse complement strand
CTCGAGCCCTGGGCGTTGATGACGAATCTATCGCTCTCGGGCACCTCGTCGCTGTCGAGGTCGATGAGGACGGGCGAGCCGCTCGCGTCGAGGAACTCGATGAGCAGGGAGTCGATGTCGTCTTCGGGCTCGGTTTGGGTTTGCAAAAAACCGTACCTATACGGCCTAAAACAGTGCCCATGCTCACGCCAGATTTTCTCCAATTCCTCTACGAACTTTCCCAAAACAACAACCGCGACTGGTTCGAGAAGCAGAAAAAACGCTTCGAGACATCTGTCAAGAAACCCTGGGAGGCGACGGTGGAGGCCATCATCGCGCACATCCAAAAATTCGACCCGTACATCCGGGCTTCGGCCAAAGATTGCGTGTACCGCATCCACCGCGACACCCGGTTTTCGACGGACAAAAGCCCGTACAAAACCCACATGGGAGCCGTAATCACCAGCATCGGGCGCAAGGCCATGGCCGAGCCGGGCTACTATGTCCATGTGGAATTCGGCCAGTTGATGCTCGGCGGTGGCGCGTACTTTTTGGACAGAGAGCCGTTGCACCGCGTCCGCACGGCCATCGCGCAGTCGCCGTCGGCTTTCCGCCAAATCATTGAAAACGAGGAGTTTGTGGCAAAATTCAAGGGTGTGCAGGGCGAGCGGAACAAGGTGCTCCCGCCCGAATTCAAAGCCGCCGCCCAGACCGAGCCGCTGCTCGCCAACAAGCAATTTTACTTCATGGCCGAACTGCCGCCCGACCATGCGCTGCACCCCGATTTCCCGCAGTTCGCCGCCGATTATCTCCGCGCAGGCAAGGCGTTGAATGATTTTTGCCGGGCGGCGGTGCGAAGTTGAAGAGAGGAAAAGTTGAAGAGATGAACGCTGCATCTTCCTTGATTCAACTCTTCCTCTCTTCAACTTTTCCTCTCTCTTTTCAACGCAGCACCAATCACAGCCCAAGAAAATCGTCGTACAAAATTTGGAGGTAGGCTTTGGCGGCTTGCTGCGAAGCAGGGGGGAGTTGGCCGCTGCTGTTTTCCCAATTTTTGGATTCAAAATTGAAAAACGCCTCGCCCGATGGCGTGGCCCAGCCAAGTCCGTTTTCATTCGTGAAATAGGCAAAACCGCCCACTGGCTCGGCTGAAAACAGGTCGCGGCTGAACCGGAAACCCGAAACATCGTGGCCGAGCGCAGCCAAAACGGTCGCCGGGATGTCGTGATGGTTGCCGAAAGTAGCCACTCGTTTGCCGCGCAGGCCATTTGCCAACGGCTCGCCGAACACGATGAGCGGCACCCGGCGCGAGGCCCCTTTTTCCATGCCCACCGCGCCCGGCTGCGAGGAGCCATGGTCGGCGACGAGCACGAAGAGCGTATTTTGGTACCAAGCCTCGCCGCGCACCCGCTCGAAAAATCGCCCGATGGCATGGTCGGCGAAGGCGGCAGTGTTCAAAAATTTGTTCCTTTCTGATTGATTGTCAGACCATTGGCTCTCGAAGGGCACGTCATAAGGCGGGTGCAAACTCAAGGTCATTGCCGTCGCAAAGAAGGGCTGCGGCAGCCGCCCGATTTCGGTGGCGGCGCGTTGCAGCAGGCGGTCGTCGTCCACGCCCCAGCGTTGGGTTTTGTCCGCGTCGTCGAAGTCTTTTTCGGACATGATTTGCGCGTAGCCCTGATTGGCAAGGTACACGCCGATGTTCGCAAACGTCAGTTCGCCGCCGTAGAAATAGGCTGTCGCGTAGCCGTTTTGCCTCAAAATGCGCGGCACGGAGGGCAGTTTGGCTGATTTATCCTCCAAAAGCACCACCGATTGGTCGGGTTGCGCCGGGTACCCACTCAAAATCGAGACCAGCCCTTGGTCGGTTCGGTAGCCGCTGCCGAAGATGTTCTCGAACAAAACACCCTCGCGGGCCAGCCGTCCGAGGTTCGGGCAAACGCCGGGTTCGCCGCCCAGCTCGGCCACGACCTGCGCCGTCATGCTTTCCATGATGATAAAAACGACGTTGGGTTTTGCTGCGGCGGTCGTGTCCAAGATTTGGGGTTGGACACTCGTTTTTTGACGCTCAAAAAGTTGGGCCACAGTCGCCTCAGCCTGTGCTTTGTCGTTGAAAATGAACGGGTTGCGCTCCGTCCGCGTCTCAATCATGCTGTGCAACAGATGCCACGCGGTGTTCGTCGCCGCATGGTTATCGAACAAGTGGCCGGAGTAGTACACCGCGCTTTCGTTGATGGGCATCACGCCCGTGCCACCCCGAATGCACAGGGCCAGTAGGCTCAACTGCACGGGCCAGACCAGCCATTTCAGGGAGGGATGAGCGGTGAACGGCGAGGAATGAGGCGACGAACCGACGATTGCGCGGTGCATTTTTACCCAAAACCAAACCGAACCGAGATACAGGGCAGCCGCCCCAAGTTTGAACACGCCAGACATCGAATCGAGCAGCGCGGCGGGCGAACGCATATAGGCAATGGCACGGTTGTTCAGGAGGGTTTGCCATTCTTCATAGAGGAAGACATTGGCCCCGAACACGAACACCAACACGCTGATTAACAGCACGTTGTACCAAAAAAACACTTTTTCGACGGGAGATTTTTGGTGGCGAATCGAGGACAAAACCGGGGCAAAAAGCACCGGAAAGGCCAGCAAATAACCCACCGTGCTGAGGTCGAGCGGGAGTGCGTGCCAGAACGCAGCCCACACTTGGCCGCCGCCTTTGGCCGACCATTTGGCCGAAAGCCAAAGCACAAACCATAGCCGGAACGCCGCGAAAAACAGCAGCCAAAAGCACAGCAACCGAACAGGGTACTCGAAAAGCGTGAAGATTTTTTTCATCAATAGCAGCATAAAAAGGCGGGCAAAATTTGCCGCCGCACTCATCAAAAACTCACTTCATCCAACTGATTTTCAAGGCTTTGCGTGTGGTGGGCGTGATTTTGAAACGCTCGTCCGGGCGGTGGCCGACGACCCAAATAATTTCGCCTGTGCCATTTTCGAGCAGCCAAACGCGGTCTTTTTCCGGCAGGCTCAATTTTAGGTTCGTGAAAAAATCCTGCAGTTTTTGGTGTTTGCCATCCATGCCCAACGGCTGGAACACATCGCCCGCCCGCCAACGGCGCAAAAGTAGCGGGAAGCATAAATTTTCGGCAGCGACCCATGCGGTCGTGGCCGACGCACCGACGAACTCACCCCTGTTTTCGACCGTGAGCAACACCATTTTGGAGCCATCCGGCAGAGAAACCATGAGGTCGTCGGCTTCGATTTTCACAGTTTCGTCGCGGAGGTTTTCGATTGGGCGGGCGGCGTTTTTTTCCAACAAAATATGCGTCCGGTCGAGCACGACCCGGAAACCATCGGCGGAGACGAGTGCGAGGCCGGGTTGCTCGGCCAAATTTTCGGCCAGTTGGCGGGCTTGCTCCTCCGAAAATCCGTGCGGACGCAGCCAGTGAAAAAGCAGGTTTTTGGGGCTTGGAAATGCTGCAATGGCCTGTTTTTCAATGCGTTGGATGCCGTCGTTTTCCGTCGAGTGTTGCGCCCAAAACTGGGCCGCGAGGTGCTCGAAATTCGCTTCCATTTCCCCTACCCTCGCCTGCATCCGGGCAATGGTTTCGAGCAAATTGGGGTTCAGCTCGGCCATGCGGGGCAAGATGTGGTGGCGGACGAAATTGCGTGTGTAATCGTCCGAAGCGTTGCTGCTATCCTCGCGCCAAGCGATGTTTTGCTCGCGTGCAAATGCCTCAATTTCAATGCGTTGTGCAAAAAGCAAGGGCCGCACGACGGCCCCGTTTCGCGCCGGGATGCCCTGCAAACCAGCCGTGCCTGTGCCGCGCACGAGGTTGAAAATCGTGGTTTCGGCGGAGTCGTTCAAGTTGTGGGCGGTGGCAATCAAATCAAAGCCGTGCTCGGCGCGGATTTTTTCAAACCACTGGTAGCGAAGTTGGCGGGCGGCCAACTGGACAGAAAGGTTATTCTGCTCCGCAAACACCTGTGTATCAAACCTTTGGACAAAAAACGCAGCTCCGATTTCGGCAGCCAAGTCGCGGACAAACGCCTCATCGCCGTCGCTTTCCGGGCCGCGCAACTGGAAATTGCAGTGCGCCAACCCCAGCGGCCACGCCCTTGCTTCGGCCAGCAGCCGAGCCAACACCACCGAATCCACGCCGCCGCTGACGGCCACGAGCAGCCGTGCGCCGCCGGGCAGGAGGGCGTTTTTTTCCGAAAACCGGAGCAAGCGAGCGAGCAGCGACATTCCGATAAAAATTTGAAAATCAATTGGTTGTGCCCATCTTCATGCCATCGGGCGCAAACACAGAAGGCCGACAAAAGTAGGAAAATCGGAGTTGGCTGTCCGGCAAGTTGCCAGCGGCTGGGCGTTTCGCGCCATGCGCTCGAACCCCATAACTGCTTGCCTGTTAACCATTTGTAAAACGACTTTGAATCGGGCAAACGCGGCGCGGGTTTCGACCTACTTTTGCCCGACCCAAAAGCACATTCAACCGCAATTCTTCAACTTTTCAACTTCTCTGAAAATGGAAAATAGCAAAAAAATCCAGCTCGGTTTGCTCGCAGTCGTGGCTGCGTTGTTGGTCGCCAACCTGTTCGGCGGCGGTTTCAAAAACTGGTTCGGCCAGTCGGAAGGCGACAAAATCCGCACGGCTGCCGCTTCCAACATGACCCCTGACCAATACAGCACCACTTCGGGCAATATCCCCGGCACGAACATAGCGAACTCCACGCCTGCCCCCGTCGGCCCGACCACGACCATCAAATACGAGGAAGAGGCATTCGACTTTGGCGTGAT
>JBKBIC010000309.1:0-4787 GCA_046299435.1 Saprospiraceae bacterium | reverse complement strand
CAATCGGGCAATCCCGGCAGCCCGTTCTACGACAACATGATTGAGGCTTGGGCGACGGGCCAATATTTCGACCTCAAATTCCTGCGCGCACCCACCGAACTCGCCGCACCGCTCAAAACACAGGTCTTCCGGTAGATGGCAGATTTTGAGATGCCAGATTCCAGATTTTTAGACCCAACCCGCTTTTCGATGAAAAAATACGGATTCTCCACGCTGTTCATTTTGGGCCTCGGTGCCCTTTGTTGGTTCGGTTTGCCTTGGTGGTCGCTCGCTGCGACGGGGGCGGCTTCCGGGCTGCTTTTCAAAATCAAGCCGGGCGCGGCCTTCGCGCTGGGCTTTGCGGCGGGCACTTTATTGTGGGGCACGTTGGCGGGCTGGCAAAATGCCCTGAACGCCGGGAAATTGGCCGCCCAAATTGGCGGCGTTTTTCAGGGCCTGACCGCCGCGCAGCTCATCTGGGCGACGGGCGCGCTGGGCGGCCTGCTGGCTGGCATGGGTGCCCTGACGGGCGCTTTGTTGCTCGGCATCCGCGAAAAAAACTGAGCCGCCGCCAAGCCCAACCGTCCGAAAACCAGCCAAAACTTCCACTTTTCAACGCTTCATCTTTTCAATTCCTGCCGTTGCTTTCCGTCCAATCCGACACTTATTTCATGAAAATGGCCCTGCAAGAGGCCCAAAAAGCCTTCGACATGGGCGAAATCCCGGTCGGGGCGGTGGTCGTGTGCGATGGGCGCATCATCGCGCGGGCACACAACCAGACCGAACTGTTGACCGACGTGACTGCCCACGCCGAAATCCTGGCCATCACCTCGGCATCGAGCCATTTGGGCAGCAAGTATTTGCCGGATTGTGCGCTGTTTGTCACGTTGGAGCCTTGCTTGATGTGCGCGGGCGCGCTGGCATGGGCGCAAATCGGGCGCGTGGTCTATGGCGCGACCGACGAAAAACGCGGCTTCATGCTGTTTGGCGGGAAGGATTTGTTGCACCCGAAGACGCGCCTCGAAATGGGCATCATGGAATACGAGTGCGCGGAATTGATGCGGGATTTTTTCAAAAACAAGCGGTAGGGGCAGTTTGCAGTAGGCGGTAGGCAGTTTGCACTGGAAAGTTTGCAGTGGACAGTGGGCAGTTTGCAGTAGGCGGTTTGCAGTGGGCCAAAGTGTAGGGCAGGGCTGGGGCTGCTGCCTACTGCAAACCGCCCACTGCAAACTGCCTACCGTTTCGGATTGAACAAGAACCCGTAAAAGACCACGAAAATCATGGTCAAGGCCCACGCGGCGAGGGTTTTCAGGGTGATTGTCCCGAAATAGACGAACGTGAAAGCATCCACCGAAAAGTACCAGAACAGGTGCAGCGCGAAAAACAGCGCGGCCACCTGCGCGAACCAGGGCCACCCGAAATAGGCCGGTGCGGGTACGATTTCCTTGCCCGAAAAACCGCCTTTCGGCTCGAAGGCTTGCAGCAAAAAACTGCGGGCAAACGCCGACCATGCCCCCGCGCTGGCGTGTACGCCGGGCGAATTGTAGAACACATCCACCGTGATGCCGATGCCGAACCCAAGCATGACGGCGAACGCCGTCGGGATTTCGATGGGCAAAAACAGGATGAAAAGCGGGTAAATCAGGATGTTGAAATACGGGCCGCCGAGCAGCGCAACTTGTTTGAGCACAAGCACTTGCACCAGCGTCAGGACGATAAAACGCCAAAGGCTTGGGAGAAGGACGCTACTGTTCATTGGCCTGCACTTTTCGTTGGAGGGAATCGAGTTGGGCTTGGTAAAGGTTCTCGACCACGCGGACGTAGTCCGTCCGGGCAATGTCGTTGCTCGTCTTCACCGCAATCGAATAAAAGTTGCTGCCCGACGGGATGGAGTCCTTGATGACCTTGCCCACCATCACGCCGCGCGGAAACATGGACGAATAGCCGCTGGTCACGACCGTGTCGCCGATGTCCACTTGGACGTGCTTCGGGATGTCGGTCAGGGTGAGCACCGTCGGGTCGCCGCCTTCCCAGATGAGCGAGCCGAAAAATCCCTGCCTTTTGAGCGAGGCACTGATGCGCGATTGGCGGTGCAGGACGGACATGACAATCGAGAAATCTTCACTGACGTAGCGCACGATGCCCACCAAACCGTCGCGGGCGAGCACGCCCATGTTGGGCTTCACGCCGTGTTTCGTGCCTCGATTGATGGTGAGCCAGTTGGAGCGGCTCGATACGGAATTGTTGACGACCTCCGCGCCGATGTATTTGAACTGTGGGATGGCGACCCTGCCGCGCAGCGAGTCAATGTGTACCAACTCGAAGGTATCGCGCTCGAACACGCGCACTTGGCGGGCGTTGTCCAGCTCGGTTTGCAGTTGGAAAAGTTGGAAGTTCAGGGATTCGAGCGAGTCCGCCGCGCCCACATAGCGGTCAACGTATGCCCGCCGGGCGGCCAAGGCTTGGTTGAAGAGCATGGCCGTGTGGCCGTAGATGGCGCGTTGGCGTTCGTTGAACTGGACAATCAAATAGAAACAGAGGGCCTCCAGCACCACCAGCGTGACGAAGCCGCCATTGCGGATGAAAAGTTGAAGAAGACCGCTCATGGACAATGATGAGTGATGAGTGATGAGTGATAAATGACCTTTGTTCATCACTTATCATTCATCACTCATCACTGATTTTACACGCTTTTTCTGTCAATCAGGAAGGAATAGTGCGGGTTTTTGAGGGCCAAAGCCGTGCCGCGCACGACGGCGCGGAGCGGGTCTTCGGCTACTTGGACGTGGAGTTTCGTCTTTTGTTCGAGGCGTTTGTCCAAACCGCGCAGCAGGGCACCGCCGCCCGTGAGGTAAAGGCCGGTTTTGTAAATATCGGAGGCCAGTTCCGGCGGGGTGAGTTCGAGGGCTTTGAGTACTGCGTCCTCGATTTTCGAGATGGATTTGTCGAGGGCGTAGGCCACTTCTTGGTAGTTGACCTTGATTTGTTTCGGGATGCCGGTCATCAGGTCGCGGCCATTGACGGCGTAGTCGGCAGGTGGGTTTTCGAGTTCGTGAAGGGCACTGCCGACGTTGATTTTGATTTGCTCGGCGGTGCGCTCCCCGATGAGAATGTTGTGCTCGCGCTTCATGTACGACATGATGTCGTTCGTCAGTTCGTCGCCCGCGATGCGGATGCTTTGGTCGCAGACGATGCCCGACAGGGCGATGACGGCGATTTCGGTGGTGCCGCCGCCGATGTCAATTATCATGTTGCCGATGGGTTCCTCGACGTTGAGGCCGATGCCGAGGGCGGCGGCCATTGGCTCGTGGATGAGGTATGTCTCTTTCGAGTCCACGTGGTCGGCGGAGTCGAACACGGCGCGTTTTTCCACTTCTGTGATGCCCGACGGGATGCAGATGACCATTTTCAGGTGGCTGAAAAAGTTGCTGCGCTTGCCGACCATGCGAATCATGCCTTCAATCATGGCTTCGGCGGCTTGAAAATCGGCGATCACGCCGTCTTTCAACGGGCGGATGGTCTTGATGTCCTCGTGCGTTTTCTCGTGCATTTGCATCGCCCGCGAGCCGACGGCGATGGTTTGGCCGCTTTTTCGGTTGACGGCGACGATGGAGGGTTCGTCCACAATGACTTGGTCGTCGGCCCAGATGAGCGTGTTGGCCGTTCCGAGGTCAACGGCCAGTTCCTGTTTGAAAAACTTGAAAAGATTCAAGGTAGAGCAAGTTGTGATTGGTGAGCGATGAACGTCGCCGCTTGCTTGGGCCGGAGAGGGCTGTTTGCGTGCGCCGGGAGGGGTTCATCGTCGGAAAATATGAGTGATAATTAGTGCCTGTTTTCAGAAATGGCGGGCAAAAGTAGATAGCCTTTGCAGGATTCGGGCTTAATTTTTGGACAAATTTTCCTGCAAAAGCGCCCGCAACCGTGTAAAAAAACGCGGGTCAGAGTTCGCCGTAGCCCTTGCGCATGGCTTCGAGCATGGCTGCCTTTTTGCGGCGCGAGACCTCGATGTTGTCGCCATTCTCCAAAAGGAGATAGCCGCCTTCCCCCTTGACATATTTTTTAAGGAAGTTCATGTTGACGATGTGCTTCTTGTGGACGCGCACGAAGTTGAGCCGCAACATGACCTCTTCGTATGCTTTGATGGTCTTGCTTGCGGTGATGCGCTCGCCGTTTTTCAGCACGAAATGCGTGTAGTTGTCCTCTGCTTCGAGGCGGACGATGTCGCGCAGGCGCACGAAATGGGTGCCTTCCAGCCCCGAAATCCCGATTTTTTCAAAGGCGTTCGGTGAGCTGGGGTTGTAGTTCTGCTGCATCACTTCGAGCCGGGCCTTCGTCTGGGGCGGCGATTTTTGGGTGACGCGGACGCGACTGACGGCCCGGCGAAGGTCGTCGCCCTCGATGGGCTTCAGGACGTAATCAATGGCTGAAAAATCGAAGGCGCGGAGGGCGTACTCGTTGTAGGCCGTGACGAATATGATGTCGAACGGTACGTCGTCCAATTGCTGGAGGCCCTGAAACACGAGGCCGTCGAGCAGTTGGATGTCGAGGAAGGCCACGTCAATTTGGTTTTCGCGCTCGTCCACGATGCGGGCGAGGTCGGCGTTGGACGCGCCTGTGGCGATGATTTCGACCTCCGGGCAGTATTTTTCGAGTTGGTTGACGAGATTTTGGAGGCCGGTCGGCTCGTCTTCGATGATGATGGCGCGGGTCATTGTTTTCTCGATGGTATGTTGATTGGAAAGGGAGTTGAAGAGGAGGAATGGGTTGAAAAGTTGAATAGCGGCCAAATGCGCAGGTGTTTCAACTTT
>JBKBIC010000308.1:0-4827 GCA_046299435.1 Saprospiraceae bacterium | reverse complement strand
TCAAAGTCTTTTTCAGCTCTTCCGGCGACAACCCGGCTTCCATGTCGCGCAGGATTTGCGCGGGGTCTTCGGTGCGCGGATTGTCGCTGGTGAGGATGATCTGATTGCTCAATCGGGCGCAAACCTGCGCCATGACGGGTCGTTTTGTTTTGGCCCGGTCGCCGCCCGCTCCGGTCACTGCGATGACTTTCGAGGCGTTTTTTTTCAGTTTTTGGATGGTTTCGAGCACTTTTTCGAGTGCATCAGGGGTGTGGGCTTAGTCCACGATGCCTATGCAGCCTTTGGTCGGGTGGGTCACATAATCGAACCGCCCCTCCGCACCGGGCAGGTTGCTCAATGCCGTGAGTGCGTCCATTTTCGGGATGCCGAGTTCAATGGCTACGCCATAAGCCGCTGCGAGGTTGAGGGCGTTAAACTCGCCAATGAGCCGAGCGTGGATTTCCGTGCCGTCGAGCAAAAGTTGCAAGCCTGTGAGGCTGTTTTCGATGATTTTGGCTTTGTAATTGGCCGCGTGTTTCAAGGCGTAGGTCAGTTTGCGGGCGGCTGTGTTTTGCAACATGACCATGCCGTTTTTGTCGTCGGCATTGGTCAGGGCAAAGGCCGAGCGGGGCAGGTCGTCGAAAAAACGCTTTTTCGCGTCGCGGTACGCCGCGAAAGTCTTGTGGTAGTCGAGGTGGTCGTGGCTCAAATTGGTGAACACGCCCCCGGCAAAATGCAGCCCGGCGATGCGCCGCTGCGCCACCGCGTGGCTGCTGACTTCCATAAAAACGTGCGAGCATCCAGCGGCCACCATGTCGGCCAAAAGTTGGTTCAAAACCACTGGGTCGGGCGTGGTGTGCGTGGCCGGGACGACTGCCGAGCCGATGCGGTTTTCGACCGTCCCAATCAGCCCAGTTTTGTAGCCCAACGCCATAAACAATTGATACAGAAGCGTTGCGGTGGTGGTTTTACCGTTCGTGCCGGTCACGCCGACGAGCGTGAGTTGGCGGCTTGGGTTGCCGAAAAAGTTGGCCGCGATTTGGCCCAAAGCCTCGGCGGAATCTTTGACAAGAATGAGGGACGAGGGTTGAGGGGTGTTTTCCGGCAGGCTTTCGCAGACGACCGCCGCTGCGCCGTTTTCAATGGCTTTTTGGATGAAAAGATGACCGTCCGCCGCGACCCCGCGCACCGCCACGAACAAATCGCCCGGCTGCACAGCGCGACTATCGAAGCGGACGGCCTGAATATTTACCGTCGCATCGCCCCGGATGGCTTGCGGGGCGACACCTTCCAATATGTCAATGAGCGTTTTTCCCATGTTGGTTGGTTTGCGTTGTGTCGTTGGCCTTGTGGGGGTTTTGAGTATTTTTGTTGCCTAAATTTTCAGATTATCTAACCAATTGCTTGCCAATGACCGCTCAACTCGCACTGCCACAACCATTTACAAATGTTCAACTTGAGCTGCTCAAAGTTTTTGCCCATCATGTGAGTGACAATGACTTGCAAGAGCTTCGCATGCACCTTGCCCAATTTTTTGCCCAACGCGCTATCGCAGCCGCCGATGCTGCGTGGGAAAAAAATGGCTGGACAGATGCTGATGTTGACCGTTTACTTCAAACTAAAATGCGAGCATCCAGCAAAAAGCCATGAAAATCGTCCTTGACACCAATGTTTTCCTCGTGTGCATCTCCAAGCGGTCGAAGGTTCACTGGATTTTTCAGGCGTTGATAAATCAAAAATTCATACTCTGCGTGACGACGGATATTTTGGCTGAATATGCCGAGGTTATCGAACGAGAAATGAGTGTCGATGCCTCGAATTTTGCGCTTTCTACGCTCGAAAACTTGCCAAACATCGAACGCATCAACACTTGATTCCGCTTCAATTTACTGGCCGACCCCGACGACGACAAATTCGTGGATTGTGCCATTGCCGCCGGGGCAGACTATATCGTCACCGAAGACCGAGACTTTCGCCCACTGCGCCATATCCCTTTCCCGGAAGTCAACACGCTTTCGATTACCAAGTTTCGGGCTGCACTTGGTGCGGATGCTTGATGTCTATCCGATTGTTTTTCAATGGTTTTACCGCAATGTCTCCTTTGAAACAGCGGAATAGGATTCTCAAAAACTTACTCCAACCACACCACCACCGTCTGCCCCTTTGCGTTCGTGCCCGGCGCGATGCTCTGCCGCACCACTTTTCCCACGCCCTCGGCCCGCACGCGGCAGCCTCGGTTTTCGAGCAAATACACTGCGTCTTTCAAGCCCATGCCCACGACGGAGGGCACGGTTTTTTCCGAAACCAGCCGGTTGAGCATGTGCAACGTGTCGTTTTGGGCTTTCAAAACCACCCAATCGGCGGTCTTTTCTTTTGAACTGCTGAAAAACGAGCCGCTCGCGTTGGGTTCGTGCCAATCCAGTTTCAGCCAGCGGAGCGCGTCTTTCACGTCGTCGGTCAAGCCCGCGTCAATGTTCGGCAGTTGCGCCGTCCGCACGGTGTCGGGCTTGGGCTGGGCGTTGATGGGTGGGTGCAGCTCAGCCTTCATGGCGTAACACTTGTCGGCGATTTGCCGGAAAACCGGAGCCGCCACTTCCGCGCCGTGATAGCCGCCCTGCTTCGGCTCGCTGACGACCACGATGCACGAATACACTGGGTCTTCCGCCGGAAAATACCCGCAAAAAGCTGCTTGGTGCCGGATGCCAGCCTGTGCCTTGAACTTGTGGTAGTTCAATTGCGCCGTGCCTGTTTTACCTGCGATGCGGTAAAATTTCGGGTCAATTTTCCGCGCCGTGCCGTTTTGGACGACCGCTTCCAGCAGTTGCTTGGCTTTTTTGATGGTGCTGCGGCTGGCGATGCTGCGCTTCACGACGGTCGGCGGAAATTCCTTGACTGTCTCGCCGTATTGCTCGATGCGCTGCACGATGTAGGGTTTCATCATGCGCCCGTCGTTGGCAACGGCGTTGAAAAATTGCAGCATCTGCAAAGGGGTCAACAACAGTTCGTAACCGATTGACATCCAAGGCAATGTCGTGCCCGACCAGTCGGATTTTTTGTCGCCCGGCGATTTGATGTACGGCTCTTCCTCACCACCGACTTCTACGCCAGTGGGGAGGTACAGGCCGAAATCTTCGAGCCGTTCGAGGAAGGCCGAGGGCTTCGAGCCGTAATGTTTCATCACCAACGTGGCCGTGCCGACGTTCGAGGAGTTCTCGAACACCTGCTGCACGGTCATCGTATCCATGCCGTGCGGCTCCGCGTCAATCAGTTCTTCTTTGTAAATCTTGACTTTGCCTTTGTGGACGGGCACTTTTTCCTCAAAATCATCGAGATAACCGTCTTCCAACATCGCCATGAACGAGGCCAATTTGAACATCGAACCCGGCTCAACTCGTTGACCAACAGCGTAATTGTACGTTTCCCACCAACCGTCCGGCGTGCGCCCGATGTTCGCCATCGCCCGGATTTTCCCGGTTTTCACTTCCATGACGATGGCGCAGCCGTGGTCGGCATCGTGGCGTTGGCAAGCGCGGAGCAGGGCGTTTTCGGCAGCATCTTGGATGTTGATATCGAGCGTGGTCACGATGTCGTCGCCCGCTTTCGGCTCGATTTCGGCGTAGTCATTTATCGGAATATACACATCGCCGGGCACGCGCAGCATCATTTGCTTGCCGAGCGAGCCGCCGAGCACGTTGTCCCATTGCCCCTCCAACCCGACGGGCATCGCGCCCTCGCGGACGTAGCCGATGGTGCGCTGCGCCAGCATCTTGAAGGGGCGTTCGCGCTGCGGTCTTTGCTCAATGATGGCCCCGCCCTTGTGCCGACCGAGCCGGAACAGCGGGAAATCCTTGATGAGCATCATTTTATGGTACGGGACTTTTTCGGCAATGGGCCAATACCGGATACCGCGCGTGTTGTCCGGGGCGTTCCGCAGCGAGATGAGCCAATCGCGGTACGCGCCGGGCGTGAATTCCGTGTGGACGTGCGTGGACAGCAGAAGTGCCAGACTATCAACGTTTTGCATGAAAACCTCATCGGTCAGGCCCTCGGCTTTCGCGTCGAAATGCACATCGAAATAAGGTAAGGAAGTGGCGAGCAGGCTGCCGTCGTCGGCCAGAATATTGCCCCGGTCGGCGCGCACATCCACGAATTTGACGAACAGCGAATCGGATTTTGCGCGCCATTTCGGGGCTTCAATGACCGCAAGTTGGTAAAGCCGCCCAAAAATGACGAGTGCCACGACAAGCACTGCCGCGGCTACCGCATAAACACGGTATAAAACCTCATTTTTGACATTTAACATGGCTATCCTGCTGTGCTGTTCATCAGTGCTTGGTGTGGAGGGAAGATTATTATTTTGAGTTGAAAGATTGAAGAGACTAAAAGTTGAACAGGAAAACAACCGATAAACACTAATTCTCCTATTCAACACTTGAACTTTTCAACTCTTCCACTCTATTTAATTTCTATCACTTTCGGGCCGGAATCATATAAATCAAGCCCGGAGTTTTCAACGCTGGTGTCAATCTGGCTTTGCATGGAGCGGAACATGAGGTTGCTTTTGATGCTCATGTATTCCCATTTTAATTCTTTTATCTCTTTTTGAAGCCGTTGAATATCGCGCACCCGTTTTTCAGCAAAGTGCGCGTTGGCAATGTAAATAATGCCCAGAAAGCCGAGGAACAACAGAAACGACAGGTTGCCGAACACGATGTTCGTGGCGTGGCCGCTGACGTTGAACAAGTTCTTGAAGTTTGGGAGTGCCATTTTTTATCAAGTCTCCGTGTGGTTTGTGCCTCAGTGTTGGTTTAATATAACAAAGAGGCACAACGCACACGGTGTTTTTAT
>JBKBIC010000307.1:0-4885 GCA_046299435.1 Saprospiraceae bacterium | reverse complement strand
ATCAATGCTTTGCGCAACTTCGTGTACCTCGTGGTGAATTGGATTTCAGGTTGGAAAAGGAAGGTTTACTTTTGTCAAAAAAATTCGCACAAAATGGTCGCACAAGATTTTGTCTCAAAAGATGCTGTTTTGAAATCTATCGAGGCCATGCCGGCTCGCATCCCGATTGACGAATTGATTGACGAAATCGTCTATCTCCACAAAATCGAACTTGGATTGCAGCAATCCAAAGAAGGGAAGGTCATTTCATTGGAAGATTTCAAGCAAAAGGTGAAAACATGGCGCAGAGAAAAATAAATCTCACCGAACGAGCGGACGATGACATCCACGAAATCTTTGTCTATTTGGCCGACGTTTCACTTGCCGCAGCGGAGCCAAGATTGATATGATTTTGACCAAGATTGACCTGCTGCAAAACTTCCCGCGCTTGGGAAAAGTAGTCGAGACGTTCAAGAATGAACGCTTCCGTGAACTGATTATCGGGAGTTACAAGGTTGCTTATTACATCGCCAGCGAAACTCAAATTGATATTTTGGCGGTACATCATTCCTCGGCCATGCCCGGCGCATCTCGCCAACCAGATGAGGAATAAAGAAGAGGAAGGGGTTGAAAAGTTGAAACCAGAACTTGGTCTCAACTTTTCAACCCCTTCCTCTTTTCAACTCAAACAAATCATTCCACAATCAACGCATACGGCAGCCGCGCTTGCAGGCCACGCGCTTTGCGGAGGTCGGCGAAAGTTTTGTAGGCCGGGTAAAACTCGCCGAGTTCCTCTTTCATCATCCAAGTTTTGATGCTGGCCTCGCCGTCGTCGCCGTCTTTGGTGAATTTTTCGAGGAATTGCTCGAAGCCTTTTTTGGTGCGCGGGTATTCGGTGGTGCGGTATTTTTCAAGCCCGGCCAGTTTGGAGGCCGCTGCCAACGCCCGGTCGAGGCCGCCGAGGTCGTCCACAAGCCCGATTTCTTTGGCTTTTTTGCCCGTCCACACGCGGCCTTGTGCGATTTCGTGGATTTGTTCGGGCGTTTTGTGGCGCGATTCGGCCACTTTCCGCAGGAAATCCTGATAAATGCGGTCAATGCTCTGCTGAATCAACTGGCTTTCCTCCGGCGAAAAATCGTAGAACGGCGTGCCGAAGGCCGAGAACTTGCCCGTCCGCACGGTGTCGTAGGTGATGCCGAGGTTCTCTTTCATCGTTTTTTGCAAAATCGGAATCATGCCGAAGACCCCGATGCTGCCTGTGATGGTGTTCGGTTCGGCAAAAATGCTGTCCGCGCCGCAGGTGATGTAGTACCCGCCGGACGCAGCCAAATCGCCCATGCTGACCACGACCGGGCGGCCCGTTTTTTTGAGGAGCGTGACTTCGCGGAGGATATTTTCGCTGGCCAAGACACTGCCGCCGGGCGAATTTATCCGCAGAACCACTGCTTTTACGTTGTCGTCCTGCCGGATGGCACGGAGGTCTTTGACCACTTTTCCGTCGTAAATATCGCCGGGGTCGCCGGATTTGCCGTCGTTGATGCTGCCTTCGAGATAGACGACCGCGATTTTGTCCTTTGCCGAAAAATCGGTGCCGCGCCCTTTCGACGCGAAATAATCCTCGATGCTCACGCGGCGCAGTTTGTCCTTGCCGCCCAAGCCGATTTTGGCTTTCATGGAAGCGGTGGCCTCGTCCTCGTATGCGATACGGTCAATCAGCCGGGCGGCGAGGGCGCGGTTTGCGTCGCGGCCTTCGTAACTGTCGGCGTACTGGCGCAGCTGTTCGACCGGGATTTTGCGGCTTTCGGCCACGTCGTGCATGAAAATATCGTTCATGCCATTCAGGTATTCGCGCACTTGGAGACGGTTTTCGTCGCTCATTTTGTCAAGGCGGAACGGCTCGGTCGCGCTCTTGAACTTGCCCGCATAAAAAATCCGCATCTGCACGTCGAGTTTGTCCAGCATGCCTTTGAAGTAGGCAATCTGGCTGGAATAGCCCGTGAATTCCACCGCGCCGAGCGGGTTCATCAGGATGCTATCGGCCACCGACGCGACGTAGTACGTCCCCTGCGTGTAGTAATTGCCGTAGGCGATGATGAATTTGCCCGATGATTTGAAGTCCGTCAATGCCTCGCGCAGCACCGACGCGGTGGCCTTGCCGGCCATCAAGTAGTTGATATTCAGGTAGATGCCTTTGATGTCGGCATCGTCCTTCGCCCTGCGGATGGCGTGAACCATGTCCGTCAGGCCGAGGACGGTTTCGTGTTCTTGGTCGAAGGGGTCGAGCGGGAGGTTGTTGGTTTTTTCGGGGATGGGCATATCGAATTTCAATTCGAGCACCGTGTTGGGTTCGATTGTCGCGGATTTTTCATCCGTCATTTTGGTGGCGAGGCTCGTCAGCCAGCCAATGCCGATGAAAAACAACAGGCCCAAAGCCAACGCAGTGCCGAGGCAGGAGGCGAACAGAAACTTGAAAAACTGATTCATTGCAAATTGTTGATGCGGTGATTTGTGGATTTGCTGATTTGTTGCCCGCTTGAACACAACCGGGAGATGTTGGCAAAGTAAACAAGACAACCGCCCGACGGATATCAGATTTAGATGAAAAGCCGCGCACGGGGGACGGTTGGGCGGCTGCCAACGGACGCAGGGCGGCGCGTTTGCCTTTCGTTTGAAAAATAATCTGCAAGCATCCAACCTCGCAAGCGGGCAAACATTCTACTTTTCGGCCAGCAAACACTTGGTTGATTGGCTATTTGTGGATTCGGCCATTCGGTGATTTGAAATAACCGAATCCACAAATCATCCAATCTCTATCTTTTAATCCGCGACACCATTTTACAAACTGAGTTTTCACACTCAACTTTTAATCCGCGTTCGGTTGCCGCCGCCTTTGGGCTAAACCCTTCGCACACACATTTGTAAAATGAAGTTCTTTGTACCAAAACCGATTTTGGCCTCCCTTCCCGCGCTTTTTTGCGCCACCCAACTGCAAAGCCAACTCACCGTTTTCGGGGCCGATGCCCCTCCGTACAACCCGCAAAACCTCATTTCCAATGTCTTTTTGGGCAGCGGCGTGGATGTGGCGAACGTCCAGTTCGGCGGTGTGCCCCAAGCGGTCGGCTACTTCGAGGGCGGCACTTCGACCATCGGCATTGACCGGGGCATCGTGCTGACGACCGGGCTGGCCGAGTCCACTTTTTGGGAGCCGGGCGCGGACGGGTTCGGCGGCGATTTTGCCAGCTCCGACAACGGCAGCGGTGCCACCGACGCGGATTTGGCCGCGCTGACGACCGCCGCGCTTCGCAACGTGAGCGTTTACACCATCACGTTCACGCCCACGTCCGACACGCTGCGTTTCCGGTACTGTTTCGCCTCGGAGGAATACCCGGAGTACGGATGCAGCCTGTACAATGACGTGTTCGGGTTTTTCATCCAAGGGCCGGGCTACCCTTCGCCGACGAACATCGCCAAAATACCCGGCACCGACCTGCCCGTGACCATCAACAACATCCACCCGGTCAATCCCGAAATCCCCGGCTGCGGCGAGGCATTTATCCAGTATTTCAACACGAACTATTCCGCCAACAAACAGCCCGTGTACGACGGTTTCACGGATGTGTTCACGGCAATGGCCGTCGTGCAGCCTTGCCAACAGTACACCATCAAACTCGCCATAGCCGACGTGCAGGATAGGCTGTACGACTCCGGCGTGTTCCTCGAAGCCAAAAGCTTCGGCACCAGCGCACTGACCGCCGAAGTGGTCACACCCAACAGCAGCGGCATCATCAGCGAAGGCTGCGCGGGCGGCACGCTCACGTTCAAATTGCCCGCCGCCAACGCTACCACCGCGCCCGTCCAACTCAACTACAACATTTGGGGTACTGCCACCAATGGTGTTGATTATCAACCGATTCCGGGCAATTTGAGCATCGCGCCCGGCCAAACGCAGGTGTCCATCCCGCTCGTCGCCCTGCCCGATGCCCTCACCGAAACGGGCGAATTCATCGCCATTGACCTCCAAAACGGCCCCTGCCGCCGCGACACCATTTATATATACATCCGCGACAACAGCCTCTTGCCCAACTTGCTCCGGCCCGACACCTCGCTTTGCGCGACGGGCGCGGTGCAATTCGACCTCGACGGCACGCAAACCCTGCCCGCTTTGCAGCCCAAAACTTTCACGAACACACAGGACGTGAACATCTCGCCCGTGTTCAGCACCGTCTCGTCGAGCATCAACGTCTTTGGCGTACAGCCCGCCGCGCTCGGCCCCGGCGTGATTCGCTCCGTTTGCCTCAACATCACGCACCCGAACCTCGCCGACCTCGACCTTTTCCTGCAATCGCCCGACGGCGTGCTGCTCGAACTTTCGACCGACAACGGCGGCTCCGGCAACAATTATGAGAACACCTGTTTCGTGCCCAGTGCGCCCTACAAAATCCCGCTCGGCTCCCCGCCGTACACCGGCAATTTCATGCCCGAAGGCAACTGGGCCGACCTCTGGGCCTTGCCCGCCAAGACCAACGGCACTTGGAAACTCCGCGCCACCGACGACGCATTTTTCGACGTGGGCAAAATAAACGACTGGAGCATCACCTTCGAGCCAGCGTACAAAATTGATTATCAATGGTTTCCGGCAAACGCCGTCGCCTGCGCCACCTGCCCGAAAACAAGCACGTTCAGCCTGAGCAACAGCACCCAAACCTATCGCCTCCGCGCCTCGGACAGCTACGGCTGCGCGGTCGAGGATTCCGTGACCATCCAAGTCGGTCAAACCATCGCCGCGCCCACCGTCACCTGCACCGACAACGGCCCCAGCAACATCACCTTCAATTGGGGCAACGTCGCGCAAGCCATTGGTTATGAGGTGAATATCAACGGCGCAGGCTGGCAACCGGCCCCGGCG
>JBKBIC010000306.1:0-4898 GCA_046299435.1 Saprospiraceae bacterium | reverse complement strand
GGCTATTTCACGCTGCTTTGGGACAAAAAAGCCCTCGTGCGGGTGCGGGCCACCGTGAGCGCGGGCTACGACTTGGAGCAGATGAAATTCGAGGCCGTACCGGAAACGCGCACGTTGCGCATCAGCCAACTGCCGGAGCCGAAAATCCTGAGCATTGACCACACGCTGGATTACTATGACATCTCGAACGGCCTGTTCCAATCTTTCTCGGCAGAGGACTACAACCGCATCAACCAACGGGCGAAGGACATCATCCGCGACAAGGCCACGCAGAGCAACCTGCTCCAAGCCGCCCGCGAACAGGGCGAAAAAACACTCGACCTCATCCAGTTCATGGCCGAAAGCGCGGGCTGGAAAGTCGAAATCGGTGGTGTGCCGATGATGCCCCAGTAGCCCCCCGCCCCCCTGAAGGGGGAGTTCGCCGCCGCCCCCACCTCCACGGATTTGCCACTAAGTTCGCCGCGACTGCCCCCCTTCAGGGGGTCGGGGGTGGCCTCTACTTGAAACCCGCAATTTGCTCAGCCCATTCGGAAGTCCGGGAGGGGCCGGGGTACATTTGTCATATCAAATCTCGTGCGTGTCCTCCACACGCTGAAACGGCTTGAATCCCCCGGCAGTCCTAAGCCCGCTCCCAGCCAAGCCGCTGTTTTCCAGACCTCCTGCATAATCTTTCCCTCCCGACGGCCTGCCCGTCGCCCTCCGTTTTTCACGCAAACGACCGGCTTCCCGGTTTTTCCCGCACAGGTTTTGTCTGTGCGCGTCCGCATCGCAAATCCTTAATTTTCAACACTATAACAAACGCTTTATGCACGATTCGGTACTTTTTCGGAGAACATTCGTGTGGCTTGCCCTGTGCCTTTGCCTCGGCTCGCTCAATGCCCAAACGGTCTTCACAGGCCCCGTCGGCGGCGATTGGTTCACGGCCAGCAACTGGTCGAACGGCCTCCCGGCGGCAGGCAACAACGCCATCATCCCCGGCCCGGCCAGCCTGACCATCGGCGCGCCGCTGACGGTCAATTTCCAGATTGACAACTTCGGCGCGATGACTTTGAACGCGGCCATGACCATCAGCGCGGGCGGCACGTTCAGCCAAGCCGGCACGCTCACGGTCTCGGCCACAGGCAGCCTGACGAACAACGCCATATTCTCGAACTTCGGGACAGCCACGTTCGCAGGCCCGGCCACGTTTGCGAACAACGCAGGCGCGACGTTTTCCAACAGTTTCATCTTTACGCTTGCCACGACGCTCGTCAATAATGGCGACGTGACGAACAACGGCACCATCAACGCCACCGACGGCACCATCACCAACGGCGGCACGTTCAACAACAGCCAAACGCTGAACTCCAAAACCCTAACCGTCTCGGCATCAGGCAATTATGTCAACAACTTCGGCTCCACGCTGAACATCACCGGCACGGCTGCGACGCTCACGGTGGACGGCCAGTTCACGAACAACGGCTTCGTCAACGTCCGCCCCGGCGCGACAGCCACGCTCCGCAACACGTTCAACAACAACGGCACCCTGACCAACGAAGGCACGCTGACGCTCGCCGCCAGCGGTCAAATCCAGAACAACGGCACGGTGCTGAACAAAGGCCAAATGACGGCCAACGGCCCCATCACGAACCAAAACTCGTTCGCCAACGAAGGCACTGCCAACATCAATGCGGCGTTCAACCAGAACAATCAATTTGACAACCGCACGGGCGCGACGTTCAACCTGAACGCGGGCGCGTCCATGCTCTGCAATTTCGGCAGCGTAACGACCAACAACGGCACATTCACAAGCCAAGTGACCATCACCTCGTTCGCCACGTTGACGAACAACGGTACGCTGACGAACAACGGCACGCTCGAAAACAACACGGGCGCGACCTTCCGCAACAACCTGACTTTCAACAACAACGGCACGCTCAATTCGCAAAACGCCCTCTTCGCCGACGGCGGCACTTGGACGAACGCGGGCACGCTGAACGTCAATTCCGGCTCTGTGCTGACCGTCTCTGCGGCGTTTGTCAACACGCCGGCTGGCCGTGTGAACAACCTGTTCGAGGTGGCCGTCCGCAACACGGGCACGTTCACGAACAGCGGTGTTCTGACCAATACAGTCCGCCTTTTCGTGCAGGGCAACCTGACGAACAACGCCTATCTGCTCAATCCCGGCGACGTGTTCGTGCAAGCGGGCGGCACGTTTTTGAACAAAGAAATTTTTGAAAACGTGGCCGGCAACCTCGCCAACGAGGGCAGTTTCGTCAACCAAGACCAAGCCTATTTCGATGAGTGCTCGGTGCTGAAAAACACGGCCAGCATCAACAACACGGGCGGCCTCTTGCAAGCAAAAGGCATTGTGCTTCAACGCGGTACGCTCACGGGCAACGCCATTTCGAGCGTCGGTGGCTACATCCACACCGGGGCAACTTCGGCGGCTCCGGCGGTTTGCCAAAACCGCACGGTCAGCGCGAACGACTTGGGCGAGGTGAAAGTCTATGCCACCGAGCTCGTCGCGTTCTCCAATTTCGACGACTGCCAAAACATCATTTACACGGGCAATGGCATTGCCCGCCCGGTGTTCACGTGCGCCCAAGTCGGCATTTTGCAAAACGTCAACGTCAAGTTGCTGACCCGTTTGGGCGACTCGCTGACCTGCGTTTCGCAGGTCATGCCAGCGGATTCGCTTGCGCCGAACTTCGCCAACTGCCCGTCCGACCAGACGATTTTCACGCCGAATACCTCGGCCACAGCCACTTGGACAGCCCCGACGGCGGTGGACAACTGCACCCCGAACCCGACCATCACGACCACGCATGCGCCCGGCGCGTCGTTCCCGGTGGGCATCACAGGCGTGACCTACTCGGCAAAAGATGCCAAAAACAACACCCAAGTCTGCCAATTCCGCATTTCGGTGGTGCAGTCGCCCGGTTCGAGCAACTGTGCCGGCGACACCCAAGCCCCCGTTTTTGCAGGTTGCCCCAGCAACCTTTCCGTTGCAAGTGATTTCCCCAGCGCAAAAGTCACTTGGAACGCGCCTTCGCTCACGGATAACTGTTTCCCCATTTCCCTCACTGCCACGCACATCCCCGGCTCGGATTTCCAAGTCGGCACCACGACCGTCCGCTACACGGCAAAAGACGGCAACAACAACACCTCCACCTGTCAATTCACGGTGACGGTGACGCAGAATAACCTCTGCGCCAACGACACCCGCAAACCCGTCCTCTCGAATTGCCCGGCCAACATTTACGCCCCGACCAACACGGACATCGGCGGCGCGGTCATCCGCTGGTCGGCTCCGTCGGCCTCGGACAATTGCGCGTTGGCGAGCGTCACGAGCAACTTCATGTCGGGTACGATTTTCCCAACTGGCACAGCCACAGTGGTTTACACGGCCATTGACGCGAGCAACAACTCGGTGGCTTGCAGCTTCACCGTGACCGTCGGCCCCGACCCGTGCCCCGGCGACGTGGCTGGCCCGACCTTCTCGGCTTGCCCATCGAACATCACCGTCAACACTTCGGGCAGCAGCGCGACGGCTACTTGGGCGGCCCCGACTGCCAGCGATGCCTGTGGGCCTGTGACTTTGAACTTCAACTACGCGCCCGGCTCGACCTTCTCGCTCGGTGCCACGCAGGTTGTGTACCAAGCCAGCGACAAAAAAGGCAACCGCAGCACTTGCGCTTTTTCGGTCACGGTGAACAACACTTGCGCCAACGACGCGACCCCGCCGACCATCTCGAACTGCCCGGCCAACATCACCGTCGGCACAGCTGGCAGCACAGCAGTGGCCACATGGACTCCGCCGACGGCGACCGATGCCTGCGGTTTGGTTTCGTTCACGTCGTCGTACCTGCCCGGTGCGAATTTGCCGCTCGGCACGACGACCATCGTGTACACGGCTGTTGACCTGAAAGGCAACACGGCTTCGTGCGCGTTCATCGTCAACGTCGTCAATATCCCCGGCTGCACCCAAAACGCAAGCCCCATCAACAATGCCACTGGCTTGGCCACTGCTTCGGTCGCCCTCTCGTGGAACAGCGCGAACAACGCCACCCGCTACGATGTGTACCTCGGCACCACCAACCCGCCGACCACGAAAGTCGCCAACGATGTGACCACGACCAGCTACACCGCCACCAACCTCACCGCCAGCACCGATTATTGGTGGTACGTCGTGCCCGAAAATCCGGCTGGCACCGCGACGGGCTGTTCGTCTAATGCCACCAAATTCACCACTATCGCCAACAACGGCGGCGGCGGCGGCGAAGGCAACTGCACTGGGCGCGTCAACACGAACCTCGTGGCACTGTACACCTTCCAAGAAGCTTCCGGCAACATCGTCAAGGACGTTTCGGGCAACGGGCAAGCATTGGATTTGACCATCCAACACCCGGCCAACGTGACTCGCCTGAACGGTTGCGGCCTGAAAATCAACAGCGGCACCATCATCAAGTCAGGCACTGCGGCCACGAAAATCACCGCCGCCGTCTCGCAGACGAACGCCATCACCGTCGAAGCATGGGTAAAGCCTGCCAACAACACCCAAAAAGGCCCGGCCCGCATCGCCACCATCTCGGAGAACACCCTCAACCGCAACGTGACGCTCGGCCAAGAGTCTAGCAACTACATCGCCCGCCTGCGCACCACCAACGGCGGCGACAACAACGGCATGCCAACGGTGCAAACCTCCGGCGGCGCGGTGCAAGCCAACCAACTGCAGCACGTCGTCTATACCCGCGACGCGGCCGGCAACGAGCGGATTTATGTGAACAACGTGGTCAGGTACACCGGCACCCGCAAGGGCAACCTGAGCAACTGGAACAGCGCGTACTACTTTGCCATCGGCAACGAAATGACCCTCGACCGCCCGTGGCTCGGCGAGATTTACCTCGTTGCCGTGT
>JBKBIC010000305.1:0-4925 GCA_046299435.1 Saprospiraceae bacterium | reverse complement strand
CTTTGCTTAGTGTATCCATGTTTTGTAACCTTTTTGTCTTCAACTCAAAGTTACAGACTTGGGTACACTTTGTTTTTTAGCCGATAACTTTGACAGCCTCACACATTGGAAGGGGGAGAAGCATTACCGCAGATGTTGATGGCAAAACTGTTTGCATCACATCTATCATAGATGCTTCCTCTGGGCCATTGGAAGTAGTACAATGATAATTGACAGCACTTTTGAAATGGCGCAGGCAATATTGCCTGCGCCATTTTGTTTTTACACAGATGCTAACCAAACCATGCAATTACATATTCGCCAACCCTCGATGTTCTACTGGCCAATTCTTTGCCTGTTTTCCGCCTGCTTTTTTGCTCAAAACCTGGCCGCCCAAAAATTCACGACCACTGCCACCACGTCCAAAAAAGCCCGCTCGGCCTACGAGGACGGCATCATCTACGACAACCGGAACGAGCTGGAAAAGGCCGCCGAAAAATTCGCCCAAGCCATCGGGCACGATTCGGTGTTCGTGGAGGCTTGGCTCGAACTCGGCTTGGGGCAGGCCAAGCTCCGCAATTTTGCCGCAGCGGAAACCAATCTCGAAACAGCCCTCGCCATCGCGCCCGACTACCGCCCCCGCAATTGGCTGACGTTGGCAGAAATTGAGTTCCAGCAGGACAAATTCACGGAAGCCGCCGAGCACGCCGAGCGGTTTTTGCGCTTCAAATTCGACAGCCCGAAAATGCGGCGCGAGGCGGCGCGATTGGCCGAAAACGCCCGGTTTGCTGCCGAAGCGGTGAAAAACCCAGTGCCGTTTGAACCCCAAAATGTCGGTTCGGGCATCAATTCGGCTGCCGACGAGTATCTGCCTTCGCTGACCGCCGACGGCGAAACGATGATTTTCACGCGGCTCGACGGTGGCTACGACGAAAATTTTTACGCCAGCCAGCGCGATTCGGCGGGTATTTGGCAAGTCGCCACGCCTTTAACGGACATCAACACATCGGACAACGAAGGCGCGGAGGCTATCAGCGCGGACGGCACTTGGCTCGTGTTCACGGCTTGCAACCGGCGCGGCGACGGCTCGCAGGGCAGCTGCGACCTGTATTGGAGCCAGCAAAAAGGTCGGGGCTGGACTCCGCCGCAGCCATTTTCCGCGACCATCAATTCCCGCGCTTGGGACGCGCAGCCGTGCATCAGTGCTGACGGTAAAACCTTGATTTTCAGCAGCGAACGCCCCGGCGGGCAGGGCGGAAAAGACCTCTGGTCGGCGACCCGCGTGGCTGGCAAATGGACGGCTCCGCAAAACCTCGGCGCGGCGGTCAACACCCTCGGCGAGGAGCAATGCCCGTTCCTGCACCCCGACGGCCAGACGCTGTATTTCACCTCCGACGGGCTGCCGGGCATGGGCAACAACGACCTCTACCTGTCGCGCCGCCAGCCCGACGGCGCGTGGGGCAAGCCCGAAAACCTCGGATTCCCCATCAACACGAAGGCTTCGGAAGGCACGTTGACGGTCAGTTTGGACGGGCGCACGGCCTATTTCGCGGCCAACAAACCGGGCGGCGCGGGCAAAAATGACATTTACAGTTTTGATTTGCCGCTTGCGGCGCGGCCTCAGCCCGTCACCTACGTCCGGGCGCGGGTGCGCGATGCGGCCACCGGAAAACCCATCGTGGCGAAGGTGGAGTTTGTGGATTTGGCCGCGCCCGCGCAGCCGTTCGCATCGGCCAACACGCGCTCGGACGGCTCGTTTTTGGTATGCCTGCCCGTCGGGAAATCCTATGCGCTGAACGTCTCGAAAAAGGACTATTTGTTCGCCTCCGAAAATTTCAACCTGACCGAAACGGCCACCGCCGCGAAGCCTTTTTTGCTCGACATCAATTTGCAAGCCATTGGCAGCCAGCCAGTTGTGCCCGGCGAAAAGCCTGCGGGCGATTTGCCGAAGGCGGGCAAACCTGTCGTGCTGCGGAATGTTTTTTTTGAGACGGGGAGTGCCGCGCTGCGCCCCGAATCAACCGTCGAACTGAGCCGCTTGGCGGAATTGCTGACCGAAAACCCGGCCCTGAAAATCCAAATCAACGGCCACACGGACGGCGACGGCGACGATGCTTCCAACCAAAAACTTTCGGAAAACCGGGCGCAGGCCGTGCTCGAATTCTTGGCCCGAAAAGGCGTGGCCGCCGAGCGGCTGCGGGCACGGGGCTTCGGCGAGTCCGCGCCCGTCGCCCCGAACGACACACCAGAAGGCAAGGCCCAAAACCGCCGGACGGAATTTGAGGTTTGGTGAAAAAAAACGGAGCGGCCACAGGCAATCCCTGTGGCCGCTCTTTTTTCGGACGCTCCGGCTGTGGCTTACGATTTTTTGCCGCGCGGGTTGTTGCGGTCGAGCACTTCGTCAATCAGGCCATAGGCTTTGGCCTCTTCGCCGCTCATCCAATTGTCGCGGTCGCAGTCCGTCTCGATTTTTTCGTAGGGCTGTCCCGTGTGGTGGGCGAGGATTTCGTACAGGTTTTTCTGCATCTTTTTGATGAGTTTGTACGAAATCTCGATGTCCGTCACCTGGCCTTGCGCTCCGCCGAGCGGCTGGTGAATCATGATGTGGCTGTGGAAAAGGCAGCTGCGCTTGCCTTTGGAGCCGGCGGCAAGCAGCACTGCGCCCATCGAAGCGGCGAGGCCCGTGCAGATGGTCGCCACG
This sequence comes from Saprospiraceae bacterium, assembly GCA_046299435.1. Classification (GTDB taxonomy): domain Bacteria; phylum Bacteroidota; class Bacteroidia; order Chitinophagales; family Saprospiraceae; genus M3007. Next base: position 2,245 of record JBKBIC010000305.1, on the reverse strand, counting down.
TCGGGCGCGACGTACTGCATGGTATCGTAGATGCCGAGGCCGTCAATGACCGAGCCGCCGGGGCTGTTGATGAACATCTGGATGTCGCGCTTCGGGTCGCTGCTTTCGAGGAAAAGGAGCTGCGCCTCGATGACGTTAGCGACGTACTCGTTGACGGGCACACCCATGAAAATGATGCGGTCCATCATCAAGCGGCTGAAAACGTCCATGCCGATGACGTTCATGGAGCGTTCTTCGAGGACGTTGGGCGTGAAGGCGCGGATGTTCGGGGCGGCGACTTGGCCGGCGTGTTGGGCGTACTTTTCGAGGTGCATGCTGCTCATGCCGAGGTGGCCGACAGCATATTTTTTGAATTCGCTTTTGTCAAACATGGAATTTACGGTGGACGGTTAGCTGTGAACGATTGACGATGGATGGTTGAGAAGAGGGGGCCGTCCCGCCGTCCGCCGCCAACCGCCCATCGTGTTGCTTGGGGCAAAGGAAAACAGCATCTGCCTCGAAAAGTTATCTGCTGCCCACCGGGAACTGGAATCTGGGATGGGCAACGGGCTGTGGCCGATAAAACGTCGTTTTTTGCCGATGACGAAAAAATCAGCCTTCCAGTGCGCTGACCAAGCCTGCGTCTTCTTGCTGCTCGGCCTCGGCTTTGGCGGTGACTGCATCGAGGATTTTGTGGAATTCCTCGCTTGGCACGGCCCGGTCTGTGATGGTCACGAAGCTGCGGATGCACTCGAAAATCTTGTCGGTTTCGAGGTCGCGGCGGGTGTTGTCCACGTCTTTTTGGTTGGACATGAGCCGGGCCACGCTGCTCGTGATGATGTGTTCGGGGAGGTCGGCTTTGAAGTAGTTGCGCACCCGTTTGGCATACTCGTCCTTCACGTCTTGGTCGGTGACTTCCACGCCGTAGTCTTCCTTGATTTTGTCTTTGATGAACGTCCAGCGGAGGTTGTCGCCGAACGCAGCGAATTGATTTTCAATGTCTTCCATGTTTAGGCGGCCTTCGTTGGTGACGGCGAGCCATTTTTTCAGGAAGGTTTCGGGCAGTGGCATTTGGTTGAGTTCCATGAGCCGACGCTGAAATTCGCGCATGAGCAGGGCGTTGGAACGCACATCGTAAAACTGACGGATGCCTTTTTTCAATTCCTCGCGGGCCTCGTCGGCGTTGGTCACGTTGCCGCCGAAATAGCCGTCGAAAAATTCTTGGTCGAGGTCGGCTTTGCCCACGCGGGAGACTTCCTCGATGGTGCCCTCGAACCAATCGCCCACTGGGCGGTCGTCGCCGTCGGGCAGGTTGAGGATGTATTTGCGGAGCATTTTTTCGTCCTCCACTTTGTCAATGCTGCGGACGTTGAAGCGCACGGAGTCGCCTTTTTTCTTGCCCAAAAGTTCGGTTTTGAGGGCCTCGTCTTTCAGGTCTTTGACCAAGATGGTGACGGTAGTTGCCCAGTCGCCGCCTTCTTCTTTGGCTGCGACGCGCAGGATGTCGTTTTCTTGGATGTCGTCTTCGGGGTTGGAGCGTTTGCCCATGCGGTTGCGGGCGTAGTCGAGGTCGGTCTCGGCCAGCGCATCCAAGTCGCTGACGGTCAGGCGTTCGTAGGTTTGGCTGCTGTCCAATCCTTTGATTTCAAAGGGTGGCACATATCCGACTTCGTAGCTGACGGTGTACTCTTCCTCCGGCGCGTCCACCTTGAAGGAATAGCGTTTTTGGTCTTCGGTCGGGAGGGGTTGGCCGAGCACGTCCATTTTGTTTTCGCGCAGGTAGGTGAACAGCTCGTTTGAGACCATCTCGTTGATGAGGTCGGCGAAGATGGAGGTGCCGTACATTTTTTTGATGTAGTCCATCGGGACTTGGCCTTGCCGGAAGCCTTTGATGGTGGCGCGTTGGCGGAAGCGTTTGAGCTCGCTCGTGAGCCGGGGTTTGATGTCGTCGCGGAAGATGGAGACGGTGAGGATGCAGTGGGTTTGGTCGAGGTCTTGACGAGCTACGGTCGGCATTTTTCTTAGTGATGAATTATGAATGATGAGCGATGAGTTTTGTGTCTGCGAAAAAAAGAGGATGGGATGAAAACTCATCACTTATCACTCGTAACTCATCACTCCCAGAAGAGTGCGGGTGGAGGGACTCGAACCCCCATGCCTCGCGGCGCCAGATCCTAAGTCTGGTACGTCTACCAATTTCGCCACACCCGCTATTGAATGTTGATTTGTGGATTCGGCCATTTGTTGATTTGAACACAGATTACAG
>JBKBIC010000304.1:0-4936 GCA_046299435.1 Saprospiraceae bacterium | reverse complement strand
CCTTCGGAGATAATTAAGCAATTGCTCCATTGCCAGTTTGCCAAAAAACATCCGTCAAATTTTAAAACACACTCTAAGTAGTTGCGAACAATTATTGAACACAGAGACACGGAGGGTTTAATTTATTGATTTTAAAAGGTTTAGGAACTCTGTGCCTCCGTGTCTCTGTGTTCAAATAGGCATGACTAATTTTACTCAGTTACTTTGTTGGATGGTCGGTTAGTCTTTCTTGCCCACATACCAAAGCACATAGGAAAAGCACAGGAACGGCACGGCCAATGCCATTTTCATGCCGCCCGATTGCGATAGCAGCCCAGCGATGGGCGGCAGCACCGCACCGCCGACGATGGCCATGATGACGAGCGAAGAGGCCAATTTGCTTTCCGCTGGCGGCAGGTTTTTGGTCGCCATGGCGAAAATGGTCGGGAACATGATGCTCTGGCAGAAATAGGTCAGGCTGAGGCAGATGATGCCCGGCAGGCCGCCGAGCAAAAACGCCAGTGCCACCAACGCGACCGCCGCCGTCGAGTACCACGCGAGCACGCGCCGCGCCTCGAACCGCGTCATCAGCGAAGTGCCGACAAAACGCCCCAGCATGAACAGGGCCATCGCAAGGGATGCATGGAACCCGGCGATTTGGACAGGCGAGGAGTTTTCGATGCTGTGGCCGAATATCTTGGCATAGTGGAGGGCCAACGGCAGGTGCTCGTTTTTGGCAAAATCAACCTTGAAATCCACGAAATAGCCCCACAAAGTGGCCTGCGCCCCGACATTCGCAAACTGCGCGACCACCCCCAACGCCAAATGGCGATACCGCCCCAGCAACTCAAAAATGCCGACGTTGCCTTCCGCCTGCTCCTCCTCGCGCCCGACTTCGGGCATTTTTGTCAGCCAAAAAAGCAGGGCCGCCGCCAGCACGATGCCCGCCAGCGCGAGGTACGGCCCTTGCACCGAGAGGGCTTCGGAAACTTTGACGGCCTCGATTTCGGCGGGCGACATGGTGGCGAGCAGTTCGGGCGTGTACTCTGTTTTTGAAAAAATGAACAGGCTGCCAATCACCGGCCCCAAGACGATGCTGATGCCGTTGAACGACTGGGCGAAATTGATGCGCCATGCCGCGTCCGCTTTGTTGCCCAGCACGGTGACGTAGAGGTTGGCCGCCGTTTCCAAAAAAGCCAGCCCAGAGGCGATGGTGAACAGCGCGAACAAAAAGAAAGCGTACACCCGCGCATCGGCAGCCGGGTAAAACAGCAGCGCGCCCGCCGCGTACAGCAGCAGCCCGGCGAGGATGCCGCGCTTGTAGCCCCACTTCCGCATGAAAATCCCGGCGGGGATGGCCATGACGAAATAGCCCATGTAAAAGGCCGAATCCACGATGCCCGCCTGCCAGCGTTTCAGGTCGAGCGCGAACTGGAAGTGCTTGATGAGCGAGCCGTTCAGGCTGTTCGCCAATCCCCACAGGAAAAAAAGCGAGCAGACGAGGGCAAAGGGGAGCAGGTACGGGTTGCGAGCGGGCTGGTTCATGCTTTGTGTTTGGTGTTTCGTTTTTCGTGTGTCGTATTGGGTGCGCGTACTCGAAACACGATACCCCAAACACGACACACCAAACCCAGCGGCAATGTTAGCGAATTTGGGCCGTCGGCAAACATTCAATCAACACGCGGACGGGTGCGGCCCGAAAACAAAAGACGCACCCGAAAACCAATCCCCAAAAAGTGGACTTTTGCGCGGCCCGCCTGCTGCCCGGTGGCTGGCACATTCACCCAAACTTCGGACTGCCATGTTCGCATATTTAAAAGGAGAAATCACTTACCGTTCGCCCGCTTTCATCACCCTCGAAGTACACGGCGTGGGCTATCACCTCAACATCCCGTTGAGCACCTACACGGCCCTGCAAGGGCAGGAGCGCGCCACGATTTACACGCACTTCCACGTCCGAGAGGACGCGCAGACGCTGTACGGGTTTTCCACGCAAGTGGAGCGCAACCTGTTCGTGCAGCTCATCTCCGTCAGCGGGGTGGGGCCGAACACGGCGCAGCTTATCCTTTCGGCCATGACCGCCGACGAGGTGCGGGCCGCCGTCATCGGCGAGCAGGCTCACATCCTGCAAAAAGTAAAAGGCATCGGGGCAAAGACTGCCAAGCAAATCATCCTCGACCTGAAAGACAAACTCTCGAAGGAATCACCTGATAGCCCGGTGCTGTTCCCGACCGATAGCCCAAGCGTGACCCTGCGCGAGGAGGCACTTTCCGCGCTCATGGCTTTGGGCTTCAACCGCATCGCCGTGCAAAAAGCCCTGAACACCGCCTTGAAAGAAAACCCCGGCACGGCGCGGGTGGAGGATTTGATAAAACTCGCGTTGAAGGCGTTGGCCTGAATTGTCCAGTTTTGAGTTTTGAATATCGAGTAGCCGAAAACTCGATACTCAAAACTCCCCAATCCGCGCCTTTTTTTCGGCGAGCAGGCGCAGGACTTTTTGCTGGAAATACATCGGGTGGTGTTTCGAGACGTGGCGGCGCGATTTGAGCGCGACGTTGAACTCGCCCTCGTCGAAGTGCGGGAACTTGCGCCGCCAAAAACCGACCGTCGTCCGCATGGCCCACAAATCCAGCCGTTCGCCGAGCCAGCCGCCGAGCAGCCATTCCGCCATTTTTTTCAACACGGGGCGGCTGTGCGGCGGCGTGTCGGCGGTGGCACGTTTCGGGAAATTCGGGCAGAAAGCCCGCACCCAATCGGCGTTGGCGGCGTGGAACCGCTCGTACCATTCGTGGCCGTACATGGGCAGGAGCGTGGCCGTCTCGGTGGCGGTGAACTGGTTTTGCTCCTCGATTTGGAGGTGCTCCGTGTCCACGAAGTAATTGACACAGAAGTATTTGTGCGAGTTGAGGAGCACTGTTTTTTTGAAAAGCACGAGCAGCGTGCGGGCCAGCCAGAGGCGGCGGGGTTCGGTGATGATGAAAAAATCAATGTCCGAATCGGTGCTCATGCAGTGCTTCGAGAGCGAGCCGGAAACGCACACCCCGCGCACGAACGGGAAGCCGCCGATGAGCCGGGCCATGCGCCGGGCGACGGGCAGCGCGGCATCGGCGCGACGGTTGCAGTCCTCTCGGCGGCTGACCCACGCTGGTTCGGGTTCGGCGAGGTAAAACCGCCCGATGTGGAACGCCACGCCTTGCGCCACCAAGCCGTCTAATTTTTCGGACACTTCGTCCGCGCTGGCTGCCGGGCAATTGGCAAACTCGAACACCTCCTGTGCCGTGAGGGGGTAGCTGAAAATCTCGAAATACAGCAGCGTGTGCAGGATGGCACGCTCGGTTTGGCAAAAGGAAAAGATGGCGGTGGCGGTCATCGGCGCGGTGGTAGTTTGTGCGAAAGGTCGCAAGTAGCCCGCGAACAAGCAAAGTCCCATTGCCGAACCGGGAAAATGGCCGACCAATGGGCTGTTTTTGGCAAATGGCCGAGCTGCCGATTTGTCAAAAACAGGCTCGGTTTTTGTTATATGAAGGCGGCTTTGCGTGAACTACTTAGCCCAAAAGTGGTAAGTGGCCCGCGTTAAACCTAAGAATTAAATCATCTGAGGTGTTTTGAAAAGTGAAAACCTCCCGTTTACCTTTGCCATACTCGTTAGCAAGGTTTCTGCGCAATTTTCTTCTTCTCGCGGGTTTCCCGAACCACGCTCCGTCTCGATGCGCATCTCTTTCTCGACGGGGAAGAAGTCCGATTTTATCATACTGTTCCTTCATTAATCCAATCGAAACTACACGTCGCATCTTAAAGTCAGGTGTCGGCGTTCGCATAAATTTCGCTCGGTCGCTTGCCGTGAGGCAGCCGTGTTTTCTGGGTAATTGCCATTCCCCCATTGCTTTGTTCCATGATCTTGAAAACAACACCGCTTCTGACTCTGCTAACAAACATACTCACCTTGTGCGCCGCCCTCCTGTGGCGCAGCGCGGGCAGCCACCCTGTGCGATACCGCGCACGGGCTGTGGTAGCGATATCCCCGCGACCTGTTCCCTCGGCTACAATCCATCTTTCCCGGATGATACATATAATAAAGGTGTCCGCGCTTCGCCCCGCATCGCGGGCGAGTGCGGGCAACGCTCTTTTTAATTTCGAGGCACTGCGCCGGGTTCCGGCTGCATGGCACTCCCGATGCCGTGTACCCTTGGGGTAGGCCTGGCTTCGCTGCGAAAACGTGAACATTATTTTATGGGTGAAACCTGCCGCCGAAGTGGATGCCGCCGTTTTGCGGCCTTTTCTGGGCAGCAGGGTCGGGCCAACGGCCCGATTCGGACAAAAAACATACAGACAGAAAAACTTGTGAGCCTTCCCGTACCGCGTGACACCGTTGTTTATACCTTTACGCCCTTCTTGAAGAACCATACACAGGCCGTCTGCACTCGTGCGGAGGGCTTTGTCAGCAAAGAACCATACCGACACACACGAAATCACTTGATTCTGATAATTCTAAATTCACGTGAGTTTTTTAATTCAATTTAACATGACAAATTTTACCAACCAACAAGTTTGGAGGTCCTCACGGTGGGCAACTTGGCTATGTACGGCTATGTTGTTCGTAGTGGGTATGGCGGGCGCTGAGGCGCGTGCCGTGACCTCGGCTGCGTCGGCGGTAACGGTGGCCGAGGCTACCAATCCCACGATCAGCCCAACGGACGTTGTCCGCAACGGGCCAAACTCCGGCCCCGTCGTCGGTGCTCCGCAAGGTAGGGGAGAGCCTGTTACCATGGCAGAGGCCCCTACGATGGCTACATTGTCCATCGTCGACTTAACCATCCAAGTTTGCGAAGGCGATATGCTCTCCTTCACAGTTACGGGGCTTCCCGACAATGAAATCCTGAATGGGGACGACGTGGAACTCAATTTTCAAAACACATCTACCTCGGAGAATTTCTCCGTAACACCGGTTGATGCCATT
>JBKBIC010000303.1:0-4949 GCA_046299435.1 Saprospiraceae bacterium | reverse complement strand
CTCATTGAAAACCTCTACATGAAAAGTGATGTGTGTATCGGGGACTTCCCTGATTTCGGAACGAACCGTAAGCAAATCGTCATAAAAAGCTGGACGGACGAACTTCTGTTCGAGGCTCACGACCGGCAACCAAATGCCGTGTACTTCTTCCAATTCTTTGTAACTCACGCCCAACGAGCGGATTGTCTCCACGCGGCCTACCTCAAAATAAGAGGCGTAATTGCCGTAATAGAGATAACCCATTTGGTCTGTCTCGCCGTATCGGACGCGGATTTGTGTTTCGTGAGCGTACATTGTTCGATTGATGAATGATGAATGATGAGTTTTTTATTTGACCTCTCTGCGCAACTCTGCGCAATAGCCCGCCACATGGGGGTTACGCAGAGTTTCGCAGAGAAAGAGGTCATTATCGCAAGAAGTCTATTCTTTTGGTGTTCATCATTTATCACTCATCACTATCTCCTCGCGTTCAATCGGGCAAGTCATACAGTGCGAGCCGCCGCGCGCGCGCGATAGTTCGTTGGATGGGATCGTGATGATAGTGTTCTCCACTTTTTCTGGGTCAACTTTGCCGTTTTCAATGTCGCGCAGTAGCTTCTCGGCATTGATAACTTTATAGCCGAACTCTTTGAATGCCTTTTCGGTCACAGGGTTGCGGTCATAAGTGACGGCCACGCCGGGCTTCAAGGCCACGAGGTTACAGCCGTCCGTCCATTGCTCGCGTTCTTGATAGGGGCTTTCGCCGCGCCCGGCCCAGATGAACTCCATTTTCGGGTTGATTTCGGCGAGCATGAAATCCTGCAGACAAGCGTATTCGACCTCCTCGCCATTGGCGCGATAGACATCCACATAAGAACCGAGACCGTCTTTGACAATCGGTTTGTAGGCAACGGTGTGGTTGTGATTGATTTGTGTGAAGATCGTGTCAATGTGCATATAAGTCCGTTCGGCTGGAATATTGACCTGCACCACGTTTTTAATAATGCCGCGCTCGAAAAGATAGTTTTTGATACACTGGAAGGCATAGTTGTTCGTGCGCTCGGAATTGCCAATCAACAGATAGTCTTTGTGGAAAACCATCACGTCGCCGCCCTCAATGCTGATGGTTTCGCCCTTTTTGGAGGGCGGGAATTTGTCCACGCGGTTGAGGTTTATGGTTTTGCCGTCGGCTTTGAGGCGGCGGAACACCGGGTGGCTGCTGAAAATGAGCCGCGTCAGGAAGTTTTCGCGGAAGCGGGCGGTCTTCGCGGCCTTCGTGATGAGGACGTGTTCTTTGACGGTGACGGCGATGTCGCGGGTGAAAATGAGGTTCGGGATGGGGTCGAAAAGGATGCGGTCTTCGCGTTCGAGGTAGCCCGTGATGAGCACGTCGGCCAGTTCTTCGGGGCTGAGGCTCGCCAATCGCGGGATAAACGAATATGGAAGTTCCTCAAAATCAACGATTTTGTTGATGACCTCATACTTGCTTTCCTCGTCGCGGGTGCTTTCGGCCAGCAGGTCGCGCACTTCGAGCACGTTTTCTTTGCCGACAAAGGCTTTGAGCACGCGCACGAAAATATCGTGCTCGTCTTGCATGTTCGGAAGGTGGACGATGTCGTCGAAAAGCAGCTCGACGGCGCGTTGCGGGGTGATGCGGGCGATGCCCTCGTCCGGGCGGTGGACGATGACTTTTTTCAGTTTTCCGATTTCGGACTCGACGTAAACGCGGGAATTGGCATCCATTGGTTTGATTTTGAAAATTGGTTAGGCGGCAAAGGTAGAAAACCAATGTGCCGGGTTGGGCACGCGGGTTTGACCGATTGGCCGGATTTTTTTGGCCGGTTTTCAGACCATTTTTTCCACCTCGTAGATCGAATTGATTTTGCCCGCAAACAGGCAGATGAAGCGGGGCCGCTCGTGGAGCAGCGAGATTTCGGTCGGGCGGCCATCGTCAATGTAGCTGGCTTTGAGTTTGGATTTGATGGTAAAAAACGAGTGCAAGTATTGAAAATCAACGCTTTCCGAAAAATACTGCCGCATTTGGGCGAGCATTTTCCCGGCGTTCGAGGCCGGGCGGCGCGGACATCCGGTGCAGATGCCGGGCGCGTCGGGGCGGCAATTCGGGTCGAGGTCAGGCTGTTGGCAATCGAAATGCGGGAGATTGTCGTAGCAAATTTTGTGGTGCGTGTAGGCCACCGACGAGAGCGAAAGCCAGCCCGTTTTGCCGTAAGGCATGATACTCCCGAACGCGCCGTCCATGACCGTCAGCCCGCGCTCGGCGAACTGGGCCGATTGGACGAAGGCGATTTCCGAAATCTCGTGGGTCAGTTCCAAGTCGCGCAGCCCGAAAAGGCGGTTGACGGCGTTCGTGGCCGCGTAGGTGGCATTTATCAAGTTTTGAGTTTTGAGTTTTGAGTTTCGAGTTTCGAGGTGGCTGCCCACCGCCAACTGCCCACTGCCAACTGCAAACTCGACCTCCCACTCGTCGCCTGACGCGCTTGCGGCCAGCAGCCGGACGTTTTTGAAAACGGAGATATTCGGATGATTTTCAACCTGTTCGGTGTAAAACTCGCCGAGCAAAATCGGGTCAAACGAAAATTCCTCCGTCCGGTACAGGGCCTCGAACCGCTCGAAATTGAACAGCGGGTGCTCAGCTACGCGCTCGCAGCGGATGTCCAAGTATTCGCAAAAACGCTCGAACTGCCGGGCATCCGTGAACGAGCCGTGCCGGTCAATGGCGTAAAATTTCTCGAAACTGAAATTCACAAAGCGTTGATGTTCAGCCGTAAAGCGGGCTTTGTGCTCGTCGCTGAGCGCGGCGGTCGCCACGCTGCGCGGGTAGTGATAGCCGCCGTGCAGCCGGGCTTGGTTGACCAGCGATGCCTTTTGGAAAAGCCGCGATTCCTTTTCGAGCAAGGCAACCCGCGCGCCTTTTTTGGCGAGGTACAGCGCGGCGTAGCAACCAAAAATGCCGCCGCCGATGATGCAATGCGTGAATTTCATGCTCGGCGAAGGTACGGTTGTCGGTTTGCCACAGATGAATCTGTGGGCTGAGAACAAAAAATCCGTCAGGATTTTCTATGCACAACCCACAGATTCATCTGTGGAGAACACCCATCGGGGCGGCCCAAGCATTGCCCGCCGATTTTTCGCCACCCGATTCGTGACCCGTCGGACATTGCCCGTCGTTAAGGTTTTCGGAAGACGTGCGGCGCGTGCAGCCCTTGCCGTTCTCGGTCTGTCTTTTTTGCGTCAAAAATTTTCCACTTACCAATTCAATCCTTCAATGCGCCTGATTCTTGCCTTTTGCCTTGTCTTTTCCTGCCTATTTGCTTCCAAGACTGCCGCCCAAAAATTTGAAATCCGCGCCACGCTCATGGATTCGCTCGCCGAAAAACCCCTCGAATTTGCCACCGTGTTTTTGTTCGAGGCCAAAAACGACTCCACCGCCAGCACAAAGCCCCTGAAATCAGCCTTCTCCGACGAAAAAGGCGTGGTCAAATTTCCCGATCTCGCGCCGGGCGACTACCGAATCGAGGCCACGATGGTCGGTTTCCAAAAATTTTCCTCGCCAAAAATCAGCCTTGCGGCGGACGTGGATTTGGGCGAAATCCGGCTCGGCCCAGTCTCCTCTGTGCTCGGCCAAGTGACCATCACCGCGCAAAAACCGCTGCTCGAAATGAAGGCCGACCGCGTGGTCTATAATGTGGACGCTGACCCAACCAACGCAGGCGGCACGGCCATCGAAGTGCTGAAAAAAGTGCCGTTCCTGACTGTTGACCAAGACGACAACATCCGACTGAAAGGCAGCTCCAATTTCAAAGTGCAGCTCAATGGACGCAGCACGGGCATGATGGCCAAAAACCCGAAGGACGCGCTGCGGGCGTTCCCGGCCAGCGTCATCAAGCGCATCGAGGTCATCACCACGCCCGGCGCACGGCACGACGCGGAAGGCACCGCCGGCATCATCAACATCGTCACCTCCGGCAAAGTCATCGGCGTGACCGGCAACGTCTCGACGAGTATCAACACCCTGACGCAGCAGTACCACAACCTTTCGTTGAGTGCCAAGTACGGCAAATGGGGTTTTTCGGGCTATGGCGGCGGCGGCGGCGGCAGGGTGAACCGGAGCGCGGCGTTCGAACGCGAGAATTTTTACCCGACCGCGCTCGCCCGCGAATCGCGCACGGGCGAAGGCCACAACTTCAATTCATGGATGTACGGCAATGCCGAACTGGCCTACGACATTGATTCGCTGCAATCGCTCAGTTTTTATGTGGACGGAAACGGCGGCCAGTGGCGCGGCGACGACCTGACGACCCACGCGGGTTTCGACACGGAGGGCAATCAAATCGAGTCAGGCTTGTTCGTCAACGACAACCAAAACCGTTGGCCGGGCCTGACTTTCGGCTCCGATTTCGTCAAAAAATTCAAACGCCCGGAGCAGGAATTCACCGTTTCGCTCGCGCTCGACCGACGTTTCGACGAGAGCCGGACGGACAATTCGCGGACGTTCAGCGCGGGCGGCACGGGCAACACGGCCAACCATTTTTTCAACAACCAACCCGAAAAAGAGAACACGCTGGAAATCAATTACGTCCACCCGACGGGCAAAGACCAGACGCTTTCGTTCGGCGTGAAAGGCATCCAACGCCGGATTGACAACGATTTTTGGCAGGAAACAATGGATTCCACAGGCGTTTTCCGCCGCGTGGACGCGAACAGCGGCGTGTTCCATTACAGCCAAGATGTGTATTCGGGCTACGGCGAGTACGCTTTCAAAATCAACAAACTCTCGCTGCGCCCCGGTTTTCGCTACGAGCACACCCGCCTCAACGGCGACGTGAGCGGCCTCTCGCCGTTCGAAAACGAGTTCCCGGCGTACATCCCGACGTTCAGCACCTCGTTCCAGTTGGCCGACACCCGCACGCTGCGCCTGTCGTACAGCCGCCGCATCCAACGCCCCAGCT
>JBKBIC010000302.1:0-4983 GCA_046299435.1 Saprospiraceae bacterium | reverse complement strand
TGCAATCTGTCTTTGCCCGTCGTCGCCACCAACCTCACTGGCCGAAACTGCAACGACGCGAGCCTCACCGTCACCCCGACGGGCAACTGCCAGCCCGGTAATTTGCTCCTGCAAAAACGAAACACCCTGACGGGTATCTTCGAGAGCGTCGGCTTCGTGAACATCCCGGCAGGCCAGTCGCACACGTTCGCCAACTTGGGCGCGGGCGAGTACAATCTCAATTTTACCGAAAACGGCCAGTATGGGTGCGCCAACAACCGCAGTTGGTTCATCGCCGCGCCAAACTGCAATCTGTCTTTGCCCGTCGTCGCCACCAACCTCACTGGCCGAAACTGCAACGACGCGAGCCTCACCGTCACCCCAACCGGCAACTGCCAGCCCGGTGTCCTGCTCCTGCTGAAACGAAACACCCTGACGGGCATCTTCGAGCAAACCGCCGCCGCCACTGTCCCGGCAGGCCAGTCGCACACCTTCGGCAACTTGGGCGGGGGCGAGTACAACCTCAATTTCACCGAAAGCGGCCAGTACGGCTGCGCCGCAAACCGCAGTTGGTTCATCGCCGCGCCCAACTGCGCGGCCTCGGCAGCCCTCGCCGCTACTGCCACCAGCTCGGCCAACTGCACCGACGGCACTTTGGCCTGCACCTTGGCAGGTATTTGCAAGCCCGGTTCGGTCAGTTTTTACCGAAAAAACAGCCTTGGCCAGTATGTTTTCGTGGAAAACAAGCCCGTCGCCGTCGGCAGTCCCGCCGTGCTCGGCGGCCTCCCGGCGGGCGATTATGCCGCGCAATTCGTGGAAACCGGAACATTCCTGTGCGGTGCCACGCAGTACGCGACCATTGCCGCGCCTGCTTGCAGCCTGCGCCTGAACCAAACGGTGACGCACCTCACCAAACGCCTCTGCAACAACGGGGCCATCAAAATCACCCCATCGGGCGTGTGCCAAACTTGGACTGCCGACCTGCTTTTGGGCGGCAGCATCGTCGCCACCAAAACCGGTACGCCCGGCCAATCGGCCACGTTCGACGGCCTCGAAGCGGCTGATTATCAAATCGCCTTCACGGAAAGCGGCCTTAACGGTTGCGACACCTTGCAAGCCGTGAGCGTCACGCAGCCCGATTGCAGCAGCCTTTCGCAAACCGTCACCATCCTCAAACAACCAAAACTCGGCTGCCAAGACGGCAAAATCCGCGTCCGGGCGAACGGCATTTGCGGCAACTATTACAACATCACGCTGGTCAACGCCGCCGGCTACCTGTTCACGGGCGTTTTCGACGGCACCAACACCACGTTCTCGAATTTGGAAGCAGGCGCATACACGGCCATCCTGACCGAAACCGTCGGCGCGAACCCCTGCATTGACTCGACCGCCGTCACGCTGACCTCAGCCTGCACCATGACCCAGACCATCACGACCGCCGCCGCGCCCGGCAGCTGCCCCGGCCTGCTCCGCACAAAGCTCTCCGGCCTGAATTGCTATGCCCAAGCCACCGTCACTTGGACGAACACCACCACCAACGAAAGCGGCCCGATGGCCTACAACGACGACACCTACATCTATGAGGCCAACGTGCCCGCCGGGACGTACACCGTGACCGCCACTTACGGCCAATGCGCCATCACAGGCACGGCCACCGTCGCCGCCGGTGCCTGCAACCTCGGCCTCACGGCCACCGTCAACGCTTCCGGCGAATGCGACTACAACAGCATCGCCATCAGCTCCAACACTTGCGACAGCGTGCTTTTTGAACTGCTCAACGCGCAAGGTGCCGTGCTCAGCACACGCACTTTGGCGGGCGGCGAATCGGGTTCGTTCGACGACCTCAGCGTCGGGGCGTACAGTGTGCGCGGCACACGCGGCAGTTGCACCCAAACGCTCGCCCGCAGCATTTCCTGCCCGAAACCCACCTCCAGCTACCACGAAATCGTGAGTTCCAGCAGCGTCGTGCTTTACTGGCAAAATTTCTACTGCGCCACCGGCTACACCCTGCAATACCGCAAAACGGGCACGACCGCGTGGACGACCGTGAACATCAACACCAACACCTCGTCGCGGACGCTGAACAACCTCATGGCAGGAACTGATTACGAGTGGCGTGTGCGGACGCGGTGCGTCGGCAACAGTTTCTCGGCATACTCCTCCGTCTGGACGTTCAGCACGCCCGCCAACCGCCCGGCCACGCAGCGCGATTCGCACACCCAATCGGGCAACCGCACAGCTGCCGAGCCGCAACTTTTCCCGAACCCTGCGGGCGAGGTCGTCGAATTGCGCTGGCAAAACCCGACAGCCACGACCGTCGAAATCACGGTGAACGACCTGCACGGGCAAACAGCCCTGCAAACCACCGCGCCCGTCGTGAACGGCAAATTGGCGACCCGATTGGACATCAGCCGCCTTGCGCCCGGCGCGTACTTCGTCCGGCTCAACGCAGAGGGAGCTGACGCGCAAACTTTGAAAGTGGTGAAACAGTGAGACGTTTTTCGTATGTCGTGTTTGGTGTCTCGTTTTTCGACTTGCAGACCAAACACGAAAAACGAGACACCAAACACGACACACGAAAAACGTCAAAACACGAAGTCCGGCCGCAGCTGCCGGATTTCGTGTTTTATTTTTTCCATCGTCGGCGAAAACTGGGCGTTGATTTCCTCGAACCGCGCCGGGTAGCGGCGGATGATGCCGGCGATGACCATGCTGCGGAGCATGGGGTCTTTGCGGAAGTCCTCGACCGAGAGGTTTTCCACGCGCTGGTCGCCGGTGAGTCGGTAGGTGCCTTTTATCTCGGCGATGACTTCTTCGGTCACTTCTGGGTGGACGGTCGTGATGGCGCGCACCATGTCGTTCACGCCCGTGTGGTAATCGTCCACCATTTTCTGGTAGTCGGCCACCAAAGCCGCGAGGCGTTTTTGTTGCTCGGCGAGGGCGGCCTGCTTGTCGGCGCGGTGTTGTTTATGGGTTTTGTGGCCCTTGGCCAGCGCGTCGAGGAACACGCCCGCCGGGTTTTCGGCCTTGCCTGAGCGGATGCGGTCTTTCGTGAACTCGATGGCCCGCTCGACCTCTTCGGCGGTTTTGCCTTCGGATTTTTTGGCAAATTCTGCCGCCTGCACGCCCCACCAGTCGTTCAGCCGGGTGAAATATTGGTCAAATACCTCGCCTTGCGGCGGGGTTTGCGCGAGCGCGACGACGGGTTCGTGCAGGGTCGGCGGTGGGTCGAACAATTCTGGGACGGACGGCGCGGGGGCCGGGAGTGCGCGGCGCGGGCTGGGCTGTTTTTGCGGGCGGTTCTGCCGGATGTGGAACACGAGCGAGGTCACTGCCCTACCCTGCTTGACTTCGGTGTAGGTGAAACTGATGTCCGTGTACTCCAAAAGCCGCTGGCGTGTGGGTTCGAGGATGCGGCTTTTGAAGTGGCCGTAGAGTTTGTATTCTTCCTGCAAACCGAGGATGCCGCGCAGCTCGTCCACCTCGAACCGCCGCTCGCCGATGCGCTCGTACTGCTTCAGCAACTCGTAAATGCGGATGTAGTACGGGCTGGACAGGTTGCGGACGTTCTGGAAATCATAGACAAGGAACCGTTCGCGCAGTTCGAGCAGCAGCGGGCGCATATCTGGGTGGAACGAGAGTTTGATGTAGCTCGGCTCGTCCACCTCCGAGCGGCCTTTGAAGCCGGCGACGATGGGCGCGACGAAATCCTCCCAACCGGCCTCGACCCTGATTTTGGTCTGGATGGTTTTGCCCATGAGCTTCACCGCGCCCTCTTTGATGAGCCGGTAGCCGTCCTTGCTGTCCACGCCAAAGGTGTCAATGATGTCTTTGATGTAGATTTTGTACTCGTGAAAGCCTTTGTCGTCGGACTTGATGAGCGTGAGCATTTTCAGGAAGATGCGCGTCTCCCAGATGTCGAATTTGTAGCGGCCCTCCACCAAGTCGTTCGACTTGCGGATGAGCACCGTGCGGTTGGCGCGCGGCCCGGCGGCGGGCGGCGGGGTGGCGACAGGCTTGCGCTTCGTTTTTTCGGTCGGCATGGTCGGTGCGGGTTTGGCATCAACGGGCATATTTATCACGGGCATGGTGGCAATGCGCTGTATATCAAAGCTATCCGCCCCAAATCTGTGATAGTTCGCCCCAAATCCGTGATTTCATTCGCCCCAAATCTGTGATAGTTGGGCAAAAGTAAACGCCGCGCCCAGAAATGCGTGATTTTTGACCCCAAATTTGTGATAAATAACCCCAAATTTGTGATGCTTCCGCCCCAAATTCGTGATAGTTTGCCCCAAATCTGTGATAAAAATGGATGCAAAGTATTGGCTATCAATGCGTTGCGCGGCCTGAAAAATTGAAAAGAATAATACAAAAGAAAAAAGACAACAACATCAATTGCTGATGTTGTTGTCTTTTTTTGAAAGAATGTTTGTCTGCCTGTGGGCTGCGTAGAACAAAAAGCCCCTACCCTACCGATTTAACTAATGGATATTGGTGAAAACAAGCGAAAAGATAGCCGCCGGGCGCGGGCCGAACTATCACACGGTTCGGGGGCTTTTGGCGAGCGATTTTTCCAGCAACTCGCGGATGTAAGAGGAAATATCGGTCTCGTCGAGCACGACCTGCATTTTCAGTTTGCGATATAAATCCTTGTTGATATCCACCGTCACGCGGATTTTTTCCTTGCCGACGATACGGCGGGCGGGCGGTTTTGCTTCTTTTTTGGCAGCTGGCGGCGGCGCGGCGGGCTTGGCGACGGGTGCTGGCCGAGGCGCGGGGACTGGCTTCGGCTCCTGCTTGGGTGCGGGCTGTGGGGTCGGCTGGTGGATGATTTGCGCCAGTTCTTCCACTTCTTCCGGGCTGGGTTTTTTGCGCTTGCCTGCGGTGGCGATGAAGTCGTCGAAGTTCTTTTTAGCCATGATTCGTTGAGTTGAAGGGTTGAAGAGAGGAGCGGTTGAAGGGTTGAAAAGGGGAAAAGTTGAAAGTGTGGTACTTCAACTTTTC
>JBKBIC010000301.1:0-4984 GCA_046299435.1 Saprospiraceae bacterium | reverse complement strand
GATACGTGCGCCCAAAAGCAAGGGGCGGCTTCCCAGCGCGGGAAGTCGCCCCTTGCTTTTGGGCGCGTTTGCCTACTTTTGCTGCCGTTGGAATTTGCTTTGCGTGGGCAATCGTAAATCGCATTTCCAAAATCAACAATCCCGCTATGTCAGTCAAAGTCAATGGTTTAGTCAAGGTTTACGACGTGCAACGCGCCGTGGACGGCGTGACGTTCGAGGCCCGCAAGGGCGAAGTGCTCGGTTTCCTCGGCCCGAACGGCGCAGGCAAAACCACCACCATGAAAATCATCACAGGCTACCTGCCACAAAGCGGCGGCACGGCCACCGTATGCGGGTTCGACGTGACCGCCCAGCCAATGGAGGCCCGCGCCCGCATCGGGTACCTGCCCGAACACAACCCGCTTTACAAGGATATGTACGTCCGCGAGTACCTGCAATTCACCGCAGGCGTACACCGCATCCCTAACCCCACGCGCCGCGTGGACGAAATGGTCGAGATCACCGGCCTCGAAAGCCACCGCCACAAACAAATCGGCGCACTTTCCAAAGGCTACCGGCAGCGCGTCGGCCTCGCGCAGGCCATGCTCCACAACCCCGACGTGCTGATTCTGGACGAACCCACCAGCGGCCTCGACCCGAACCAAATCATCGAAATCCGCCAGCTCATCCAACACATCGGGCGCGAAAAAACCGTCATCCTCAGCACCCACATCCTGAGCGAAGTAGAGGCCATCTGCGACCGCGCCATCATCATCAACAAAGGGAAATTGGTAGCCGACGCACCCGTCGAGATCCTGAAACAACAGTTCAACGGCCAATCCGTCGTCACCGCCGAATTTGCTGAAACTGCTGACAAACAACTGCTTGCAAAAATCCGGGGCGTGCAGTCCGTCAAATCTTTGGGCAAAAACCGCTGGCAGATGACCACCGGCGCGGAGCAGGACATCCGGGCCGAAGTGTTCCAATTCGCCGTCGCCAACCGCCTCACCTTGCTCGAACTTCGGAAGGAGGTTTTCTCCGTAGAGGATGTCTTCCAGCAACTTACCCGGTGAAACCGGCCAACCGTCTGCCGTCAACCGTCAACCATTTTTGCCATGCTCCCAATTTTCAAAAAAGAAATCAACGCATTTTTCTCCTCGCTCATCGGGTACATCGTCATCGGCGTTTTTCTGCTGTTGATGGGCATGGTCATGTGGGTTTTCCCGGAGTACAGCGTCCTTGACGGCGGGTTTGCCTCGATGGACACGCTGTTTTCGATGGCGCCGCTGGTTTTTATGTTCCTCATCCCGGCCGTCACGATGCGGACGCTGGCCGAGGAAACCCAAAGCGGCACGATTGAACTGCTGGTCACGCGCCCCATTTCGGATTGGCAAATCGTGGGCGGCAAATTCCTCGCCTGTCTCGCGCTGGTGGCTTTCGCGCTGCTCCCCACCTTTTTATACTACATCACGGTGTACCGCCTCGGCTCCCCGCCGGGCAACTTGGATTCGGGCGGCATCGCTGGTTCGTACATCGGGTTGCTGTTTTTGGCCGGGGCGTATGTGGCCATTGGGGTATTCGCTTCGTCGCTGACCAACAACCAAATCGTGTCGTTTGTGCTGGCCGCTTTCCTGTGCTTTTTCGTCACGCTGGCCTTCGATTTTTTGAGCCGCCTGCCCATTTTTTTCGGAAAAACCGACGACCTCGTCCAATCCATCGGCATCCAGTATCACTACGACTCGGTCAGCCGGGGCGTGCTCGACACGCGGGATTTGGTGTATTTCGTCTCCGTGATTGCGGTGTTTTTGGCGGCCACCGTGCTGTCGCTGGGGCGGCGGAAATGGTGATTGCCCAAAACAAAAACCGCCCGTCTTCGAGTCAAGACTGGCGGTTTTGCGAAATTTCGGGTGGCTTTGGAGGCTGGCTTTTCGGGTGGTTTGTTCAAGGTAAGTCAGGTGAGGGTACATTCACTTGGAGTTGCACATCAGGCTAAAAACGGGAAGATCATTTGGTTTTTGGATTGATGTCCAGCCTGCGCCAATCGTGAACACCGCCCGGAAATTTTTTTCCGCGCTCGTCAGTGCTCCTCGCGCCTGCCCAAAATCTTCCCGCAGTTCAGCAGCATTTTCATGCGCCGCTACCCCGGCAGTTCGGCCTCGCTCACGGGTGTGTACTCCAAATTCGACAAATTTTCATGCCGACAATCAAGCAGTTGCAAACACCCTTAATGGGCGTTTTTAACGAAAGAGCGGGTCAAATGACCAGCGGAACTGCTCAAAGTCAGATTGTAAACTCCTGCTGGAAGTCCCCGCAAGTCGAAGGTTTTTGAAAAATTCGAGCCTTCTGGCACCCGTATCCGTTCGATAAGCCGCCCCTGCGAATCATTCAGGAGTAGCAAAAAATCAGTCTTTTGCGATGATTTCACGTTGGCGGAAATAAAATCCGCACTCGGATTGGGCAAGACCGAGAACTCGGCATCCAACTGTTTTGCCTGCAAAAGCCCTGTCAAGGGGTCGCCCGCGTATTTGTACATCCGGGTCGGATGGTCGGCGGGCTGCAATTCGCCGCCGTAGCCGACGGTGGGGCTGTCGAAGGCCGCGTTCCCGACGTTTTCGCCCGTACCTGAGGAAATTTCCATCCAAGTTTGGCCCAAATCCTTGCTCAGAAGGGTACGGAACGGCCCGGCGATGTTACTCGTGCGGCGCACGGTCAATATGTAGTTCGATTCCGGGACAAGTGTCCAAGCCGCGCCCGGCCCCGCGACTTGGAGGTTGGGCAAATCCACCCATGTGTCGCCGCCGTCTTCTGTGTAAATAATGCCCACCTCGGTCGCCGAAATACGTTTGGCGCCGATGCCGTGCAGGGTGTCCGCAAAGTTGAAAAACACAAAGCGGTCGTCGGCATCGGACAAAACCTCCCAAGTTTTGCCCCGGTTTTTGGAGCGGAACAGCCGTTTTGTCGCAAAAGTGCTGACATCAATGGTAAGGAACCACACATAGTCTCCCCGGACTTGATATTGCCCGGCACTGCCAAATTCGTTTGCGAGGGGCGGCGGGATGTCGGCTGTGGGGATTCTGGCCCAAGTCTGCCCGCCGTCGGAGGTAGTGTAAATCTCGTAGAACGGGGCCGGGTCGGTGGCTGAGGGCGCGGGGTCGCCGACCGCGAGGCCGTGCTGGGTGTCCCAAAAATGCACAAAATCAATGTAGGAACTTGATTCTGAAAAGCCGTCAGCGAGTTGTCGCGCCCAAGTTTTGCCGCCGTCAGCGGTATGCACGACATAACTCGTAAAGTTGGCATCCACGCCACTTGCCCAAGCCACCTCGTTGCTGATTGGGCAGATGTTGCTGGCATAGGGTTCCGGCCCCATGGGGATGGTTCCGCCCGTCCAAGTGTCGCCGCCGTCGGCAGTTTTTGCAAAAACGAGGCTGTCCATAGCCACCCATTCGTAGGCACTCGCAGAGATGTTGTATTTCATGGCCACGCACCAAGCAACTTGGTTGTTACCTTGTGCGATGCGTAGGTCGAATGAACCGACGGTGTCTTTTAGGGCGGGCGTGAAAGCTTTCCACTGTGCAAAAAGGCTTGTTTGGAGGCATAGGAACGCGAAGAGTAAGATGTTTTTCATGTTGTGGAGGTTTTGATGTTCAACGTAGTAGAAGCAACCGGTTCTTTGATTGATGAACCTTCCCCCGCTGAACGCAAACACCACCCCCAACTTTTTTTTCCGCGCCCGTCAATGCTCTTCGTACCGACCCAAAATCTTCCCGCCGTTCAGCAGCATTTTCATGCGCCGCTGCTCCTGCAACTCCGCCTCGCTCACGGGCGCATCCTCCAAATTCGACAAATCCGGCTGGCCTGCATCCACCCAAGCCGTGTACCACGCCGAGGCCACGAGGTGGATAGCCGCCCGCATTCGTCGCTCCACCATGCCGTTAAGATTGCGTTGGTAGGCTTCGCAAAAAGCCCGGCATTGCGCCAGCACCAACCGCGCCCCGCGCATTTCGGGGCAGATTTGTTGGTCGGTCGGGAAGACGTGCCGCAGCCGGTTTTCGATTTGCAACACACTGTCTGCCAAGCGGTTGCTTTCCAAAACCGTCTCCCAAAACACAGCCTGCGGGTCGGCGAGGTACGCGGCTTTGCCCACGAAAAAATCCCACTGCTCGTCGGCGAACAGCTCCGGCAGGCGACTTTCCCAGAAAGCGTGGATGCCGTGCTGCCCGGTTTTTTGGCCGTTGTAGTTCGAGACGGTGTGCAGCGGGACGTGTGCGTCGCCGATGTAGTGGCCCATGTCGGCGCACAAGCGCAGGATGAGCCGCTGGTTTTTCGTGCGAAAAGCCTCCGTCAGGTCGCGCTGCATTTTTTGCAAATGCCAGGGCAGGATGCCGTGTTCCGATAGCTTTTCGCGGAAAAAGACCGACTTGGGGCGAAAATCGTAGCCCTCGTTTTTCAAAAAAGCCGCCAGCGAATCCGCTGCCAGCGTCACCTCCTCCTCGTAAAATCTGGGCAGCACCTGCTGCACGACCCACGCCCGGTAGTTGCGGGCCGAAAACCGCAGCAGCGTCGAGTCTCGCCAAGCCGCGACAGGCGGCTGCGTCCAGCGGAAAAACACCTCTGGGCGGCGGTTGCCAATGTCCACAGAGTCGCGTGCAAGTATTTGATTGCCAAAAACTTGCACCGTGTCGCCCGCCGCCGTCACAGCCCAGATTTCCGTGAATTGCGCCATCGCGTCGGCATAGCCACGCGGCAAATTGGCGAACGGCGGCTGGCCGTAATTGTCCAAGTCAATGTAGTGGCGCGGTGCCTCGTGGGCGGTGACGTAGCGGCGCACATCGGGGTCTGTGGCGTGCTCGGCGAGCCAGTCCGCGTGTTTTTTGAAAAACACGCCCATCTCCGGCGGCAGCGAAAAAACGGCCAAGCGATTGATGCGGCGGTGCGCGAAAAAGCCCCAGTCGTCGGGCCGTTTGGCCGGAAAATTTGTGGTGAGCAAGAGCGCGAGCGGCAGCCC
>JBKBIC010000300.1:644-5013 GCA_046299435.1 Saprospiraceae bacterium | reverse complement strand
C
Organism: Saprospiraceae bacterium; assembly: GCA_046299435.1. Classification (GTDB taxonomy): domain Bacteria; phylum Bacteroidota; class Bacteroidia; order Chitinophagales; family Saprospiraceae; genus M3007. Next base: position 5,012 of record JBKBIC010000300.1, on the reverse strand, counting down.
GCCCACTGCCTACTGCAAATTGCTCACTGGCTCGGGGTGGCAAAAGTAGAACGCCTTCCAGCGGGATTTGAGCCAGCGGGCGGCAATCGGGCGGGTTTTGAGAATCGTTTGCAAGCCCGGTTTACGGTTTCAGCGGCAGGAATTTGTCCGATGGGGCTTCGGCGAGCGTCGGCGGGGTTGGGTTGAGCGGCTGGCCAGCGAGCACTTTTTCGTACAACACAACATAGTCGCGTGCCATGCGAGCTGCCGAAAAATGTTCGACCGCGTATTCATGGCATTTTTTGCGGTCGAACGCGCTCGCGTTTTTGACGGCCTCCACGATTTCGGACTTTTTCAGCGAGAGACACCCGAACTCCGAGTAAACCGCGTCCACTTGGCCGTTCCAGTTTTTGCGGCCATGCCCGTTTTCGGCGCGGGTGAGCAGTTCGGGCAGCGAGCCGTAGGGCGTGCCAAAAACCGGGCAACCGAAATACAGGCTTTCGATGATGGCCAAACCGAACGGCTCGTGCCAGATGACCGGGAAAATCAGCCCTTTCGAGGCGTTGAGCAGGGCGTTTTTGCCGTCGCCGCCGACCATGCCGTGAAACCGCACGTTGGGGTTCAAAGTGATGCGGAGGCCCATGCGAAAATTGACCCGCGTCCCGCCGATGACGTGCAGCCGCTCGCCTGCTTGCGTGGCGATTTCGATGGCCCCGCGCACGTTTTTCACGCGCCAAGCCGCGTTGCCGAGGAAGTGAAAATAGAGCCGCCGATTGTCCAAAAACGGCTGGCCATAGTCCTCAAAATCAAGTCCGTTGTGGACGAACGCTTCGCCGCCGTGCCGATGGGCGTGGTTGCGGGAGACGAAAACCGTGTTCGGGTGGAAAGTTTTTGGCTCGGTGGAGTTGCCGTGAACGGTCGTCAAATGCGGCTTCGGCAGGTCTGCCTGCGTCTCGAAATGCAGGTGAACCAAGTCCGCATCCGGGGGGATTTGCGCGGCGAGCGGCTGTTTCTCATCCAAAAAATGAATCTCGGCGAAAGGACATTCGGAGCCTTTTTTGACCAAAAAAGCGACTTCGTGGCCCATTTTGACCAATTCTTTGCCGAGCCACCAGATGATGCGTTCGGTGCCGCCGTAGGCGTGGACGGGGATGCGGGTGTTGTTGACGAGCAGGATTTTCATTCCAAAAAGTCGGTTGGGGGAGCCGGGCAAATGTCCAAAAATCCGGGCGGGATTCGGCAGCCTGCCGACGCGCAGATGTCAGGGATTGGACAAAAACACCCATACGCCCGATGGACGGCTTGCCGGGGCGACCCGCAATTTTTTGAGTGGCTGAACTTGGGGCAAGCGAAAAAAGCCGACCTTCGCGCCTCATTTTCAATGACTTGGAAAAAGAGACTTTCATCGTCAAAACCATGCACGGCCTCGAACCCGTGCTCGCCGCCGAAATCGCAAACATCGGCGGCGCGGACATCCAGCCGCTCAAACGCGCCGTGTCGTTCGTCGGCGACCGCGCCTTGATGTACCGCGCCAACTACGAATTGCGGACGGCCCTGCGGGTGCTTTGGCCCATCCATTCATTCCATGCCCGCGACGAACGGCAGTTCTACGCCCGCGTCCGCGACGACGTGGATTGGAGCTATTTCATGGATGTGTCGGGCACGTTGGCGGTGGACGCGGTGGTGCAAAGCGAGACGTTCCGGCACTCGCAATACATGGCCCTGACGGTGAAAGATGCGATTGTGGACCAGTTCCGCGACCGTTTCGGCAGCCGCCCGGACGTGAACACCGTCGCGCCCGACATCCGAATCCACCTCCGCATCCACGAAAACAGGTGCGACCTGCTGCTCGACGCGAGCGGCGACTCGCTGCACAAACGCGGCTACCGCCGCGACCAGCTCGACGCGCCCATCAACGAGGTGCTGGCCGCCGGGATGTTGCAACTCGCGGGTTGGGACGGCACGGGGCATTTCGTTGACCCGATGTGCGGTTCCGGCACGATTCCGATTGAGGCGGCCATGCTCGCCCGGCACATCGCCCCGCAAAAACACCGCGAGTTTTTCGGCTTTTTCCGATGGAAGGATTTTGACAAAAAGCTCTGGCAAAAAGTGAGGGCCGATGCCGACGCACGGGAGCAAACGGCTGACTGTCAAATATTTGCCTCGGACAAAGACAGCCGCGCCCGCAACGCCACGTCCATCAACGCGCTGGCTGCCGGGGTCGAAAACGACCTTCAAATCTCGAAAACTTCGTTCGAGGCTTTGGAACCGCCCGCCCCGACGGGCGTGTTGATGACCAACCCGCCCTACGACGAGCGGCTGAAAATCGAGGAAGCCGAGGCGTTTTATGCCATGCTCGGCTCGCGGTTCAAGCACCACTGGCAGGGCTGGTCGGCGTGGGTCATTTCCTCGAACCGCGCCGCGCTGCACAAAATCGGGCTGAAAACCTCGAAGCGGCACCAGCTGTTCAACGGCGCGTTCGAGTGCTTTTTCAATAAATACGAGCTGTACCAGTAGGCTTTGTTTGGGCTTATTTTTGTTCAACAATCACAGAATCATGGCTTACAACAAGTTTTCATTGGAAAAAGCAGTCGAGGATTTGCACCTCGAATTGGCGGACTGGCACAATGTGACCGATGGGGTCAAGCCTATGCAGCCTTCGCAATGGTTGCAGGATACGCTTTCCAAAATGAGGGAACTGGGCTTGCTGATAGGTACTGAAAAATCGCGCTCGGAGATGATAGTTGCGCCGATTTTGGTGGAATTGCGCGAGCAGTTGGGCGAGACGATCAGTGTCTTTTCAGGCAAACCTTTCAATGTGGACGCGGCACGCGGCTTGGTTGGCACCTGCGATTTTTTGATTAGCCGAGGTCAAAACCAGCGAATCATCGAAGCCCCAGTTGTGGCCGTGACTGAAGCCAAAAAACATGATTTGGAGCTGGGCATCGGCCAGTGCGCCGCCGAGATGTTTGCTGCCAAGATTTTCAACGAGCGCAAAAAACGCAACATCCCGATTGTTTATGGCGTGGTGACGACGGGCGAGCTTTGGCAGTTCATGAAGTTGGAAGGCAACACGCTGCACATCCAAATTGACAGCACGCACATTGACGACATTGACGAAATCCTCGGTTTGCTTTTCAAAATCGTCAGCGAGTGAGTATTTCTCCGCCAATTGCCCACAGATAAATCTGTGGGCTGTGCGTTGGAAACCCGTAGGATTTTTGCTTTAAGTCCACAGATTTATCTGTGGGCAATAAGAATCAACACATTACCCGCTTATATGAGCACAGAAAAAACAGCATCCGCCCCGACCGAAAGCCTCAATTTTTTGGAGGAAATCATCGAAGCCGACCTCGCTTCGGGCAAGCACGCCCACATCTTGACGCGCTTCCCGCCGGAGCCGAACGGCTACCTGCACATCGGCCACGCCACGAGCATTTGCCTCAATTTCGGCCTCGCCCAGAAATTTGGCGGCAAAACGAATCTCCGTTTCGACGACACCAACCCGACCACCGAAGAGACGGAATACGTCGAGAGCATCATCGCCGACGTGCGCTGGCTGGGCTTCGAGCCTGCCAATATTTTTTATGCATCCGACTATTTCGGCCAGCTGTACGAGTGGGCCAAGCAGCTCATCCGCGACGGGAAGGCTTATGTGGATTTCTCGACCGCCGAAGAAATCGCGGCCATGAAAGGCACGCCGACCGAGCCGGGCCGCAACAGCCCCTACCGCGACACGCCACCCGACGAAAACCTCGCCCTGTTCGAGCGGATGAAAAACGGCGAATTCCCAGACGGCCACTGCACGCTCCGCGCCAAGATTGACATGGCCTCGCCCAACATGATCATGCGCGACCCGCTGCTGTACCGCATCAAACACGCACACCACCACCGCACAGGCGACGCTTGGTGCATCTACCCGATGTACGACTGGGCGCACGGCCAATCGGACAGCCTCGAACAGATTTCGCACTCGATTTGTACGCTGGAATTCGCGCCGCACCGCGAACTATATGACTGGTGCATCGCGCAGCTGGGCATTTACCCGTCCAAACAATATGAATTTGCGCGGCGCAACCTTTCGTTTGCCATCACCAGCAAGCGGCGGCTGAAACAATTGGTCGAGGAAAACCACGTCAGCGGCTGGGACGACCCCCGGATGCCGACCATCAGCGGCTTTCGGCGGCGCGGCTACACGCCCGCGAGCATCCGCGAATTTTGCCGCCGCATCGGGGTAGGCAAGCGCGAAATGGTGGCCGATATGTCGCTGCTCGAATTTTGCATCCGCGAGGATTTGAACCGCCGCGCCCTGCGCCGCATGGCTGTGCTCGACCCAATCAAGGTGGAAATCACGAATTTCCCCGCCGACCAAACGGAGTGGATGGAAAC
>JBKBIC010000300.1:0-634 GCA_046299435.1 Saprospiraceae bacterium | reverse complement strand
CCGAAAACAACCCGGAAGACCCCGAATCGGGCAAACGCAAAATCGCTTTCAGCCGCGAGCTGTGGATTGAGCGCGACGATTTCATGGAAAATCCGCCGCCCAAATATTTCCGCCTTGCGCCCGGCGGCATGGTGCGCCTCAAATCGGGCTTCATCATCAAGTGCGACGAGGTGCTGAAAAACGCGGCGGGCGAAGTAGAACGGCTGCTTTGCACCTACATCCCCGAAAGCCGCAGCGGGCAGGACACGAGCGGCCTGAAAGTGCAGGGCGTGATTCATTGGCTCTCCGCGACCGACGCGAAACCGGCCGAAGTGCGCCTCTACGACCGACTTTTTCAAGTGGAAGACCCTGCCAGCGAGCCAGATTTCATCAGCACGTTGAACCCCAATTCGCTGCGCGTCATCGAAAACGCCCTCGTCGAACCCGCGCTCTTGGCCGCAAAACCGGGCGAGGGCTTCCAGTTCACGCGACTCGGATACTTCGCTTGCGACCCGGATTCGACCGCCGAAAAATTGGTGTTCAACCGTACGGTCACGCTGAAAGACGCATGGGCGAAGATGGCGAAGTAGTCGGTTAGTCGGTTAGTCGGTTAGTCGGTTAGTCAGATAGTCGGTTGGTCAAGTGCGGTATTGCG
>JBKBIC010000299.1:0-5068 GCA_046299435.1 Saprospiraceae bacterium | reverse complement strand
AAGGCTACGACCCGCTCAGCGCGAAAACCGTCGCCCTCGACGCGAAAAAAGTCGCCATCATGCCGAACCCGGCCAACGACTTGGTGAACCTGAAACTCGAACTGGACGGCATCAACAAATCCGTCGCCGTGCGTATGCTCGACTGGACTGGCCGCGTGGTCAGCCTCGAAACCCGCCGCAACATCCAGAACGAGACCTTCACGTTCGACACCGCCAACCTGCCCTCCGGTGTGTACATGATGTGGATCAGCACCGAAGAAGGCACAGCCGTGAAAAAAGTCGCTGTCTGCCACTGATTTCAGGGATGAGGGACGAGGATTGAGGAATGATTTGTCTCACCTCGTCTTTCCAAAAAAGGTTTGGGCGCACCCGCGCTCAAACCTTTTTCTTTGTCCCCCGGCTTCCCCCCGGCCCCCTGAAGGGGGAGTAAAATCACACTCCCCCTTCAGGGGGCCGGGGGGGAAGCCGGGAGAATCAAACAAAATGCTCAACCTCAACGGCACCGTTCTCTCAAATTTGCCCGCCGACCTCGAACGCGCCAGCCGGGGCCTTTTTTACTCCGACGCGCTTTTTGAAACCATGCGCGTTTTCGGCGTGCGGCTACCGTTTTTGGAGCGGCATTTGGAACGCTTGTTCGCGGGCATGGACGCGCTCGGTTACGCCCAGCCCGCCGCGTGGTCGCCGGATTTTTTCCGCATCGAAATCTTGAAAATCTCGCCCCCGAACGCCCGCGTCCGGCTCACGATTTGGCGCACGGCAGGCGGGCGTTTTTTGCCTGAAAACAACGCGCCGCACTTCCTCATCGCCGCCGAGCCGCTCGCCGAACCCACCTTTTCATGGCCGGAAACCGGCCTAAAATTGGGCATCGCCCAAACGGTCGTGCTGCCCTGCGACGCTTTTTCCAATTTCAAAACCCTGAATGCTGCCCGCTACGTCGCCGCCGCCCGCGAAGCCCGCGCCGGAGGTTTTGACGACGTGCTCATCCCGAACCAGCACGGGCGCATCTGCGAAACGACCATCGCCAACGTGTTCATGTTTGACAAAAAACGGCTCGTAACGCCCGCATTATCAGAAGGTTGCGTGGCTGGCACCATGCGGGCTGCTGTGCTCGAACTGGCCGTAAAAACCGGGTTGGCCGTTGCCGAGCAACCTGTTACCTTCGCCGCACTTGCCCGCGCCGAGGAGATTTTTTTGACCAACGCCGTGCGTGGCATCGTGCCCGTCGGCGAGTTTCAAGGCCGAAAATTGCCGAGCACGCGGGCGCGGGATTTGTTTGAAAAACTGACAATTTGAAAACACAGACACGCGGAGGGTACAGAGCATTTCAGCCCGAACCCTCCGCGCCGCTGTGTTGATTTTCAACCGCATCATGCAAAAAATTCTCGTTGCCAACCGGGGCGAAATCGCCCTTCGCGTCATGCGCACCGCCCGCCGGATGGGCATCAAAACCGTCGCCGTTTTTTCGGAAGCCGACCGCCAATCGCCGCACGTTCGGTTTGCGGATGAAGCCGTGTGCATTGGCCCGGCCCCGTCGGCGCAATCGTATTTGCGCTGGACAAAAATCATCGAAGTCGCGCAGCAAACGGGCGCGGACGGCATCCATCCCGGTTACGGTTTTTTGAGCGAAAATGCCCAGTTTGCCCAAAAAGTGGCCGAAGCAGGCATCACTTTCATCGGCCCGCGCCCGCACAGCATCGAGATGATGGGCAGCAAACTGGCCGCCAAAGAAGCCGCCAAACGCTTCGGCGTGCCGATGGTGCCGGGCATCGAAGAGGCCATCACCGATGTGGAAATGGCGAAGGAAATCGGGCGGCGCGTTGGCTATCCCATTTTGATAAAAGCCTCGGCGGGCGGCGGCGGCAAGGGCATGCGCATTGTCGAGCGCGAGGAGGACACGCAGGAACAGATGGAACGCGCCATTTCGGAGGCCATGTCGGCCTTCGGCGACGGGTCGGTTTTTATCGAAAAATACGTCGGTTCGCCGCGCCACATCGAGGTGCAGGTCATGGCCGATACGCACGGCAACACGACGTATCTCTTTGAGCGTGAATGCAGTATCCAACGCCGCCACCAAAAAGTGGTGGAGGAAGCACCGAGCGCGATTTTGACTCCCGAATTGCGCCGGGCGATGGGCGAGGCGGCCGTGCGCGTGGCACAAGCCTGCGATTATGTGGGCGCGGGCACGGTGGAGTTTTTGGTGGACGAAAACCGCGATTTCTACTTTCTCGAAATGAACACCCGCCTGCAAGTCGAGCACCCGGTGACGGAAATGATTACCGGGCTGGATTTGGTGGAATTGCAAATCCGCGTGGCGCGTGGCGAGCGGCTGCCGTTCACGCAGGACGACCTGAAAATCACGGGTCACGCCATGGAAATCCGGGTCTATGCCGAAGACCCGCTCAACAATTTCCTGCCGTCGGTCGGCAAACTGACCCGCTACCGAAAACCCGCCGGGCCAGGCATCCGCGTGGACGACGGTTTCGAGGAGGGCATGGACATCCCGATTTTTTACGACCCGATGCTCGCCAAACTCATCACCTACGGCGCGAACCGCACCGAGGCTATCCAACGGATGCGCGAGGCCATTGACCAATACGAAATCGAGGGCGCGGCGACCACATTGCCGTTCTGCCGCTTCGTGATGGACCATCCGAAATTCTTGGACGCGGACTTCGATACACACTTCGTCAAGCATTATTTCTCGCCGGACATCCTCCGCGAAAATGCCGAAAAAACTGCCGAAACCGCCGCTTTGCTGGCCTTGCGGCTGCACCTCGAACATAAAAAACAACTTTCCGCGCCGGATGAGCACTCGGCGGCTTGGCGGGCGCGGGTGGCGTGAGTTTTTCCCAAAAACAGCAATTTTGAGCCATGATTGACAAAATTCATATTGAAAACTACCGCTTGTTCGATGTGCTCGACATTCCCAAAGTCGGGCAGGTGAACTTGGTTGCGGGCAAGAACAACTGCGGCAAAAGCACGCTGTTGGAGGCGTTGCGGCTGTACGGCTGTCGAGATGCACAGTTCCACGTCGTCAAATCCTGCTTGCAGTACATTTTGTTTTCGCGTGGTGATTTGACGAATGATGTGCAGCAGTCTGTCCAAAAGTTTTTTCACAAGAGACGATACGACCGATCAGCCAATGTCAATGAAATATTTTACCTCGAATATTTGAATAGTCATCCATACTTAAGTGTCAAAACTCACAATGGCATTTTTGATGTGGACATATCCCATCACACAGGCTTGCCTGTGCCGCCGCCATTGGATGATTCATCCGCGTTCATCCCCGCGAGTTTCGAACTGCCCAATGCCCGCCTCTGGAAAAGCATTGAACTGACCGACAAAGAGGACAAAGTGGCTGAAATCCTCCGCATCATCGAACCCGACATCGTGCGCGTGAGCGTCCACGACAGCGACGGCTCGGCCAAAGTGCGGCTCAAAAATAGCTCCGTGCCACTGCCGCTCAAAAATTTTGGCGAGGGCATGAACCGCTTGCTTGCCATCGCGCTCGGCTTGGTCAGCGCGGAAAACGGCCTCTTGCTGGTGGACGAAATTGACCTCGGCTTGCACCATTCCGTGCAGCCGCTCCTCTGGGAAATTGTGTTCCAAAAAGCCCGCGACCTGAATGTGCAGGTGTTCGCCACGACGCACAGTTCGGACTGCGTCCGGGCTTTTTCGGCCATTGCCAACAAACCCGAACACAGCGGCATGGGCAAATACCTCCGGCTCCAGCGCAGCAAAAAAGACGACCAAATCATCGCCGTTGATTACGACATGGAGCAACTCGAAAATGCCTTTGACCTTAGCCTCGAAACCCGATGAAACAGCACCTCCTGACCGAAGGCAACGATTTTCACCTCATCCTGCAAGTTTGTGGGCAGCACGGCTTGAAACGGCCCGCTGGTTTTTTGAACCAGAAAGAGTTTGAGCAAAAGTTTGTCATCAAAAACCGCAGCGGCCAGCCATTGGGCAAAACTGAAGTGCTTGGCTATGTGGATGAAGTCGCCAAAACCGCTGATTTACAGGCGTTTGCAATCGTCGTGGATGCCGATTCCGACGTGGCCGCCACATGGCAATCCGTTTGCGACAAATTGAAAAACGTCGGCTACTCCGAGCTGCCGACCAGCCCTGACCTCAGCGGGACAGTCCACGCGGACACCAATCCAGACCTGCCCAAAGTGGGCATCTGGCTCATGCCCGACAACCAAAACCCCGGCGAAATCGAGGATTTTTTCCTGCAACTTATCCCGGCTGGCGACGGGACATTGGAGGCCGTCAGCCCAGCAGTTCAAGATTTGATTGACCGCAAACAGAATCTTTTCCCGGATTCTGACCGCTCAAAAGCAGAAGCCCACACATGGCTCGCGTGGCAAAAAGAGCCGGGCCGCTCGATGGGAGTCGCCCTGAAAAATGGCTGGGCTGACGCCAAATCACCGTTGGCTTCCAAATTAGCCGATTGGTTCGCCCTTGTTTTTGAGTTGGAAAAATGAGCCTCACCCGGCCTCCATCTCCCGAATTTTCGCCTGCGCCATCAGCAAGGTTTTTTCCAGTTGCTGTTCTTCCGAAAGCAACGTGTTGTCGAGGATGACGGCATCCTCGGCGCGGGTCAGCGGGCTGTCGGCGCGGGTCGAGTCAATGCGGTCGCGTTCGAGGAGGTTGTGGCGGATGTCGTCCCACTCGGCATCAATGCCTTTGGCGGCCAGTTCGAGGTGGCGGCGGCTGGTACGCACATCGGGGTCGGCGGTGAGGAAAATTTTGAGTTCCGCGTCCGGGAAAACCACCGTGCCGATATCGCGCCCGTCCATCACGATACCCCGGCGGCGGCCCATCGCTTGCTGCTGCCGCACCATTGCCCGGCGCACCGCGCTGATGGTCGAGACCGGGCTGACGGCCTCGCTGACGCGCATCTCGCGGATGTCGCGCTCCACGTCGCGGCCATTGAGGAAAGTGTGGTTTTGCCCATCCACGCGCTCGAAGTGGATTTCGATGTGCGCGAGCGCGGCCTCGACGGCGGTTGGGTCGTTCCAATCCACGCCATTTTCCAGAAAATAGAGGGTCACGGCCC
>JBKBIC010000298.1:0-5099 GCA_046299435.1 Saprospiraceae bacterium | reverse complement strand
GTTTTTTTTGTTTTTTGTTTTTTGTTTTGCTTTTTTTGGGCTTCCATTTTCTAAACCAAAAACTCAATACTCGCAACTCTCCGAAGGAGTCCTTCGGACAAAACTGGCCCATGCACACCCTCGTTTTTGCCACAAACAACGCCCACAAAGCCCGCGAAATCGGGCAAATCCTCGGCCCCAATTTTGAGGTCAAGACTTTGAAAGACATCGGCTGCCACGAGGACATCCCCGAAACCGCCGACACTTTGGAAGGCAACGCCCGGCTGAAAGCCCAATTCGTGAAAGACCGCTTCGGCTTCGATTGCTTTTCGGAGGACACGGGTTTGGAGGTCGCCGCGCTCGGCGGTGCGCCCGGAGTCCACACGGCTCGGTACGCGGGCGAGCAGCGAAATCCCGACGACAACATGGCCTTGTTGCTCCAAAATTTGGCCGACCAACCCGACCGCCGGGCGCAGTTTCGCACGGTTATCTGCTTGATTTTCAACGGTGAAACCCACCTGTTCGAAGGCATTTGCCCCGGCCAAATCGCCCGCGAAAAACGCGGCACGGCAGGCTTCGGCTACGACCCGGTTTTCGTGCCCGACGGCTTCGAGACGACTTTCGCGGAAATGGGCGACGCGGTGAAAAACCAAATCAGCCACCGCGCAAAAGCCACGCAAAAACTGCTCGATTTTTTGCGCCGCTCCCACAGATAAATCTATGGGCTGCGTGTAGAAAATCTGTCAGATTTTTCGGGCGACAATCCCTGCAGCCACCTCAAAACCGGCGGTTTTTTGAACACAGCCCACAGATTTATCTGTGGGAAAACGCATTCCGACCATGAAAAAAACACTCTGCCTTCTGGCCCTTGCCTTCCTCGCACACGTCGCTGGTTTTGCCCAAAAACGCAGCTGGATGCTGTTTTCACCATCCAAAAACATCAAGGTCGTTGTCGGCCTGACGGAAGTGGGCGAGCCGTACTATTCCGTTGATTTTCATGGCAAAAGGGTTGTCGAAAAATCGAAACTCGGCTTCCGCGAGAAATACAGCGATTGGTCGTCGGGCTTCAAATGGCTGTCGCCCGTTTCCACCTCGAAGCGCGAAACGTGGGCACCCGTTTGGGGCGAGGTGGACAGCATCTTGGACTGGCACCACGAGCTGCTCGTCCGGCTGCAAAAGGCAAACAACGGCCCCAAAATGTTCATCCGCTTTCGGGCTTTCAACGACGGTGTGGGCTTTCGCTACGAATTCCCTATGGAAGGCAACGGCGACTACATGACGTTCCAAGAGGAATTGACCGAGTTTCGGATGACCGCCGACCACACTTGTTGGTGGAATCCGCTCGATTTCGACACGAACGAGCACCCCTATGCCACCTCGAAATTGAGCGAAATTGACGCGGCTAAATTCGGGTTCCCGCCGCACAGCGAGCCGTTCAACGCGCACAAAACCGTCCAATTTGGCGTGAACACGCCCGTCACGATGCGGACGGCAACGGGCACGCACATTGCCATCGCGGAGGCCGCGCTGGTCAATTACGGCGCGATGCAACTGGCTTTCGACCCGAAAACGCTGGTTTTCAAATCGAAAATCATTCCGACAGCGGATTCGACGGTGATTGCCAACATCGTGCTGCCGTTCCAAACCCCATGGCGTTGCGTGCTTTTGAGCAAAGACGCGGCGGGGCTTTTGAATTCAAAAATGATTTTGAACCTGAACGAACCCTGCAAAATCGAGGGCGACAAATCATGGATTCAGCCCATGAAATACGTCGGTGTTTGGTGGGGGATGCACGTCGGCAAATTCACTTGGAACTTGCGCGGCCCCGACGGCAAACCGACCGGGATGCACGGCGCGAACACGGCGACGGTGAAGCAGTACATTGATTTTGCGGCCAAAAACGGCATCAAAGGTGTGCTCGTCGAGGGCTGGAACGAGGGCTGGGATGCGTGGTTCAACGTGAACCGCGAGGAAGTTTTCGATTTCACAAAGCCCTACCCCGATTATGACATGGCCGAACTGAGCCGCTACGCCCGCGAAAAAGGCGTGAAAATCATCATGCACCACGAGACTTCGGCGGCCATCCAAAGTTTCGAGCGACAAATGGAAGCCGCGCACAACTACATGATTGCCAACGGAATAGATGCCGTGAAAACGGGCTACGTCGGCCACATCATCCCGCGCGGCGAATGGCACGACGGCCAATACATGGTCAACCACTACCAACGGGTCACGGAGCGCACCGCCGCGAAACGCATCATGCTGGATGCCCACGAACCCGTGCGGCCCAGCGGCCTGCACCGCACTTGGCCGAACTATATGTCCTCGGAGGCGGCGCGGGGCATGGAATACAACAACACGCCCGGCGGCAACCCGCCCGAACACGAGTGCATCCTGCCGTTCACGCGGCTGCTCGGCGGGCCGATGGATTACACGCCGGGGATGTTCGAGATGGCTTTGAACAAATTTGACACGACACGGCTGGGGCGTGTGCAAACGACGGTCGCCAAGCAACTGGCCTTGTACGTCACGCTTTATTCGCCGTTGCAAATGGCCGCCGACCTCCCAGAGAATTATGAAAAACGCCCCGATGTGTTCCAGTTCATCCGCGACGTGCCAGTGGATTGGTCGGACACGCGCGTTTTGAATGCGGCGGTGGGCGACCATTTGACCATTGCCCGGCGCGAAAAAGGCGGCGAAAACTGGTTCCTCGGCAGCATCACGGACGAAAACGCCCGCGATTTCACAGTCAAGCTCAACTTCCTTGCGCCCGGCAAAACCTACGAGGCCACGATTTACGAGGACGGCAAAGACGCGGACTGGAAAGCCAATCCGTACCCCGTCAACATCCGAAAAGTAACCGTGCGGCGGGGGTCGGTGCTGAACCTGAAATTGGCGGCTGGCGGCGGCGCAGCGGTGGCGATAAAGGTGAGGTGAGGTGAGTTTTGTCAAAACCAAAGCATAGTTTTGTGGCAAAACCGAACATGATGGAATTGGTAATTTACCTGAAAAACGAAAGTGATTTGGCCGTGTTGGAGCCACTCCTGCGCCGCCTGAAACTACGTTTCGAGAAAAAAAACGGACAGCAACCTGCTGCCACGAGCCAGCCTTTACTGCCCTCGAAATTAGAAGCTGCACGGGCACGCTTGCTCCAAATGCACGAAGATGGTACGGTGGACGCTTCCTACTTTGGCGAGCCGGTAGAGTGGCAGCGCAGCATCCGGGAGGATAAGCCGTTGCCTTTTCGAGATGTTGAAAATTAACCCATCAGAACTTCGACCCACCCATGAGAATCATTGACGCAAACCTCATCATCTATTTTGCCCAACCCGGTTTTGCGTGGCTAAACCACCATATTCAAACAGATGACACCCATTTTTCAACCTTGACGAAAGTTGAAGTGCTGGGTTTCTCGAAAATTAAGCCGCACGAAAAACTGTTCTTTGAAGTCTATTTCGACAGCATAAATCCTTTGCCGCTAACTGATGCAATCATCGAAAAAGCCATCGAATTGCGCCAAGCGAAAAAGATGTCGTTGGGTGACTCGATAATTGCAGCGACGGCTCTGGTACACGGGTTGGTCGTTTACACACACAACACAGCAGATTTTGCAGGGATTGTGGGTTTACAATTAATAGACCCGATTGCTACTCCGCAGTGAAAACACGACATTTAAAGCATTGATTTTCAGGCTTATTTGAAAGGCCGCCGGAAGCCCCGGCGGCCTTTGTTATTTTTACAAATTCCCCTTCTTCAACTCCGTCACCGCAAAATCCGCTGCCCGCGCCGTCAGGGCCATGTAAGTCAGCGAAGGGTTGACCACGCCGTTGGAAGTCATGCAGGCCCCGTCGGTGACGAACACGTTTTTGCAAGCGTGGACTTGGTTGTGGCCGTTGAGCACGGAGGTTTTCGGGTCGCGGCCCATGCGGGCAGTGCCCATTTCGTGAATGCAAAAGCCCGGCGCGGGGTTTTCGTCGAACGTGCTGACCCGTTTGAAGCCGCCTGCTTCGAGCATCTCGGCAGCGTCAGCGGCCATGTCTTTCCGCATTTTCTGCTCGTTTTCACGGAAAACACAATCAATGTCGAGCGTCGGCAGGCCCCATTTGTCTTTTTTGGCGTGGTTTAAGGTCACGCGGTTGTCGGGGTGCGGCAGTTGCTCGCCCCACGCGCCGAGCCAAAATCCCCATTTGCCCGGTTCCGAAATGCTGTCTTTGAAATCGCCGCCGATGCCTTCGCCGCTGGCGCGGCCCCGGCTTGCGCCGCCCTGATAGCCGAAACCGCGCACATAGTCGCGCCGTTCGCGGTCGTCCACATTGCGGTAACGCGGGACGTAGATGCCGTTCGGGCGGCGGCCATAGACGTAATACTCCTGAAAATCATCGGTTTCGGCCCACGCGCCCACGCCGTAGTGGTGGTCCATGAGGTTGCGGCCCAGCTGGTCGGAGTCGTTGCCGAGGCCGTTCGGGAAACGATTGGACGTGGAATTGAGCAAAATGGAAGCCGTGCCGAGCGTGCTTGCGTTGCAAAAAATGACCTTGGCGAAAAACTCGGTGGCCTGCATCGTCTCCGCGTCAATGACCCGCACACCCGTCGCCCGCTGCGTTTTTTCGTCAAAAATGATGGAATGCACGATTGAAAACGGGCGGATGGTCAGGTTTCCGGTGGCTTTCGCGGCGGGCAAAGTGGCCGAGTTGCTGCTGAAATACGCCCCAAACGGACAGCCGCGCTCGCACATATTTCGGTATTGGCAGGAGCCGCGCCCGTTGTGCGGCACGGTGAGGTGCGCCACCCGCCCGATTATCATGCGCCGCGCGCCTTTGTAGTGGGCTTCCATGCGCTTTTTCACCTCTTTTTCCACGATGTTCAGTTCCATTGGCGGCAGGAACTCGCCGTCGGGCAGCACGTCAATCCCTTCTTTGGAGCCGGAAATGCCCGCGAATTTTTCCACATAACTGTACCACGCGGCCACGTCGGCATAGCGTATCGGCCAATCCACGCCGTGCCCGTCTTTGGCGTTGGCCGCGAAATCGAGGTCGCTCCACCGGTAGGTTTGTTTGCCCCACAGGATGCTGCGCCCGCCGACGTGGTAGCCGCGAATCCAATCGAACGGTTTGGTCTGG
>JBKBIC010000297.1:0-5104 GCA_046299435.1 Saprospiraceae bacterium | reverse complement strand
AACAGGCGGCAAAACTCATCACTCATCGTTCATAACTCATAACTTTCCTTTCGCTTTTCCACATTCTGTTGGTCTTTTAGGTCAAAAAGTAAACATCCTGCTTATACTTTTGCCGCGTTTCTGATTGGTTTAAGCCAAAAGAAAAGCCCTTAAACCTCCCAAACTTCTCCGAACCTCCGCCACCCATTCACTCATTCGCGCATTCACGACAATGAAATTCAGCGTTTCCTCCACCGAACTTTTGAAGCAGCTCCAAATCGCAAGCGGTGCCATTGGCTCCAACCCGGTGCTGCCCATCTTGGAAGATTTCCTGTTCAAAATCGAGCAAAAACAACTCACCATCACCGCCACCGACCTCGAAACGAGCATCTCCACCACGCTCGAAGTGCTGGCCGACGACGACTTCACGGTGGCCGTGCCCGCCAAAATCCTGCTCGACACGCTCAAAGCCCTGCCGATGCAGCCCGTGACCTTCACCGTGAACCCCGAAAACTGGGGCATCGAAATCACGTCCAGCTACGGCAAGTACAAGCTCGCAGGCGAAAACGGCGCGGACTTCCCGAACGTCCCAGAGGCCGACACGGTGGACACCGTGAAAATCAACAGCCAATACCTGCTCGAAGGCATCGTGAAAACGGTCTTTGCCACCAGCAACGACGAGCTACGCCCGGCCATGACCGGTGTGTACTTCCAAGTGGATTTCAACAAGCTGACCTGCGTCGCCACCGATGCACACAAATTGGTGAAATACACCACGCACCACCTCGCGGGCGAGGTCGCCACCTCGTTCATCGTCCCGAAAAAAGCCCTGAACCTGCTGAAAAACGCCCTGCCCGCCAACGACAGCGTGACCCTCTCGTTCAACAAAGCCAATGCGTTTTTCTCGTTCGGCAACATCCATTTGGTGTGCCGCCTGATTGATGCCCGCTACCCGGACTACAACGCCGTCATCCCGGTGGACAACCCGAACCGCATGAACATCGTGCGCGCCGACCTTGCCAATTCGCTCAAACGCATCGCCATCTATGCCAACAAAACCACCAACCAAGTGGTGCTCGACATCAGCGATAAAAGCCTGACCGTCAGCGCGCAAGACCTCGATTTCTCGAACGAGGCCACCGAGCAAATGGCCTGCAACTTCGAGGGCAGCCCCATGCGCATCGCGTTCAACGCCAAGTTTTTAGCCGAGATGCTGGGCACTTTGGACACCGAGGAGGTGAAAATGGAGTTCTCCACGCCGTCCCGCGCCGGCATCCTGCTCCCGGTCGAGGAAAACAACGACCGCGACATCCTGATGCTCGTCATGCCCGTGATGCTGAACAACTGAGCTGGCCGCTGCTCAATAAACGCGATGTGTTTTTACGTAGAAGTGTCGGCTCCCCCATTCGTACAGTTCAAAAATAGAGAGAAGCACTATTTTTGAACTGTACGAATGGGGGAGCCGAACATCCCGCCCGCAGCATTTCCCTTTGCACCGAACCCGCAACCCATCCTTTCTTTGGCGCAAAAATCCGTCGCCAAATGCACACCCGCCGCTCGTTCATCCGCCAGACCGCCACGCTGCTCGGCGCGGCCGCTTTTCACCAAACCGCGCAGGCCGCATTTCCGGCAGTGCCACAGTTGCCGTCCACCGTCCATCTTCCATCGTCTACCGATGAGGATTTTTGGCGGCAAATCCGCCTCGCGTTCGGGGCCAGCCCCACGCTGACCAACCTGAACAACGGCGGCGTTTGCCCCGCGCCCCGCGCCACCATGGACGCGCTGGACTATTACAACCGGATGTGCAACGAGGCCCCATCATATTACATGTGGCGCATCCTCGACCAAGACCGCGAGCCGCTGCGCGAAAATTTGGCGCGGCTGGCCGGTGCGTCGCCCGAAGAAATCGCCATCAACCGCAACGCGACGGAGGCCCTGAACACCATCATTTTTGGCCTCGATTTGAAGCCCGGCGACGAGGTCGTGCTCTCGAAATACGACTACCCGAATATGATGAACGCTTGGAAACAGCGCGAAAAACGCGACGGCATCCGGCTCGTTTGGGTGGATTTGGATTTGCCCTCCGAAGACGAGGACTACCTCGTAAATGCTTATGTATCAAAGTTTTCGGACAAAACGCGGGTGGTACATCTCACCCATGTCATCAATTGGACGGGCCAAATCCTGCCCGTCCGAAAAATCGCCGACCGCGCCCGCAAGCAGGGCATCGAATCGCTCGTGGACGGGGCGCACTCCTTCGCGCTGCTCGACTACAAAATCCCCGACCTCGGCTGCGACTACTTCGGAACCAGCCTGCACAAGTGGCTTTGCGCCCCGTTCGGCAGCGGCATGATGTGGGTTCGCAAGGAAAAAATCCCCGGTGTGTGGTCGCTGCTCAGCAACGACAAACCCGACGGCCCGGACATCCGCAAGTTCGAGAGCCTCGGCACGCGCAGTTTCCCGATTGAAATGGCGATTGGGTACTCCCTCGATTTGCACAACATGATTGGCACGCGGCGCAAACAAGAACGGCTCCACCACCTGAAAAACCACTGGATGAAGCGCGTGAAAGACGTGCCGGGCGTGAAATTTTACACCTCGCTGAAACCCGATTGGGGCTGCGCCATCGGCAATTTTGGCATCGAAGGCAAAAAAGGCACCGACATCGCCGGGCAACTTTTCAACGAGTTCAAAATCCACGCCGTCGCCATTGAATGGGAAAAAGTGAACGGCGTGCGCGTCACCCCGAACGTCTATACCCTCGAAGAAGACGTGGAAAAACTGGCCCGCGCCATCGAAAAAATCGCTACCACAAAATGAAGGAAACATTCTCCTCCCTGCTCGACACGGCCCGCCACGCGGGCGAAAAAATCCGCGAAGCCACCAACGCCGCCGGGCAGGCCGTCGCGGACAAGACTTTGCAGACCATCGAAAACTGGCTGGAAGAATTTCCGCGCATCGAATCCTACGGCCTGCAAATCACCAATTTCGCGTTCAAAATGGGCCTCAGTCCCTCGCTCGACACGGAATTTACGGGCAGCCACTATTCGTTTCCGAAGGAGCGATTGGCCGAAATTCTGGCTGAGAACAAGGCGGCTTCGCTGACGGGCATGGTGTTCAATGCCATCAAAACGGCCTACTATCTGCACGGCAAAATCGCTTCGACGCTGGAAGAACCGCTCATCGTGAAAATCAAACTCTCGCTCACGCCTGAAATTTCGGTCTTCATTGGCAAGCCCGACATCGCCTGACGGCAAGTGATGAGTGATGAATGGGCACTCATCACTCATCATTTATCACTCATCACTCATTTACACTCCTTTTTTGTCGCCCCAAATTTGGACGTGCAGGCGGTCGGTGAATCGGAACCCATGCGTTTTGCAAACTTCCACGAGCCACTCGCGGCGTTCGGCCAGCCGCCCCGGCGAGGTGCCTTCGGGCATCAAAAACACACGCTCGGAGGCAATGCCGTACTTTTCAATCAACTGCAAAACTTCTTGTAAATCAGCGGGTTCGGCCACCACGAACTTAAAATTGGCTTTCGGGTTGGCGGCAAAAAACCGGTAGGCGGTGGGCTTTTCGCGCAGTCGGCGCACGTTGCCGGAGTTCTCCAGTTTGGGCGAGACGTTGTATTGGTCAATGGCCGCGTCGAACGCTGCGGTCGGGACGAGCGTGCCGTTCGTCTCCGTTTCAAAACGATAGGCCGGGTCGCGCTCGCGCAAAATTTGCATCAATCCGGCCAGTTGCGGCTGTTGCAACATGGGTTCGCCGCCGGTCAGAATCACGTTTCGGCAAGGGAATTTTGCCACTGCGTCGGCTACGTCTGCGAGCGGGATTTCGGCGACCCATTCCTTTTTGTCAAACTTTTTGTACGCTGGTTTTGAGTCGTTTATGTGTGGGAATCGGGTGCCGACCCAGTTCCAAGTGTAGTCCGTGTCGCACCAAATGCAGTGCAAATTACACAGGCTCGTCCGCACGAAAATGGACGGCAGGCCGATGCTTTTTCCTTCGCCCTGAATGGAAAAAAAGATTTCCGGCGCACCGTGCAGGCGGGCCAATTTTATTGAATGATGAGTTTTGAGTGATGAGTGATGAATTGACACGCGAACAGCAATTTTGCGAGGAAAACAGGTTTCAACTTCTCAACCAATCCAACTTTTCAACGGCGAGTTCAACGCTTCAACCAAACAGCACCGCTTGGTTTTCGAGGGCGAGCGGCTCGGCGGCGAGTGCTTTTTCGCGGCTGTTTTCCTCGTTTTTGGGCGCGTCGGGCAGTAGGCGTTTGATGACGCGGAGTTGGTGCGAGTAGCGGTTTTGCTCCACGTCGAAAATGCCGAAATGGTCGAGCCGATCCAAGCGCACCCGCCCGGAGGCGTGGATGACTTGGCAGTCCGAAAGCAAAATGCCGACGTGCCCGATGCCACCCTTGCCGTTGTCGAAAAACGCGAGGTCGCCGGCTTGGCATTGCTCCATGAAATCCACCGGGCGGCCTTGCGTGACCTGTTGCGCCGCGTCGCGGAGGAGGTGGATGCCCGCGATTTTGAACACCATTTGCGTCAGGCCGGAACAGTCAATCCCGAAGGGCGAGCGGCCACCCCAGAGGTACGGCGCATGGAGATATCGGCGGGCGATTTTGACAATCCAATCGCCTGTCGGCATGAGGTGGCCGGGCGTAACGACGGGGCCTGAAAACTGGAAAACCTGCTCGCCGAGGTGGCAGCGCAGCCCGTCAAAATCGGGCAGCACCGCACCCAAAGTCACGGGCATGAAATGGTCGGCGGCCATCAAACCCTCTGTCAATGAGAGACTTATGGCGTGGTGGCGGCGGTAGTTTTCGTATTCGCTGGGGGTGATGGGTTTCAGTTGCTTGGCATCCACCCATCCTGCGCAGCCGTCCCATGTGCAGGTGATGCGCCGCCACGCGCCGCTGTTTTCCAGCACTTCGCAGGTCTCGCCGAAGAGCAGTTGGGAGACCATTTCGCTCCGGTCGTTGGCTTGCAGCCGGACGGGCGCGATGCTGACTTGACAGGCGGCGTACTTCAAAAGAGTGATGAATGATGAGTGATAAGTGCCTTGTTGGATAACAATTGGAACGCGGATTGGACGGATGCGACGGATTTTGCAC
>JBKBIC010000296.1:0-5122 GCA_046299435.1 Saprospiraceae bacterium | reverse complement strand
CACTTATTAACCTGCCCAAAAACAAGTCACACACCCACTGAAGGATTTATAAAAACGCAGAGAGGAAGGGTTGAAAAGTTGAATGTAGTTCAACTTTTCAACCCTTCCTACTTTCAACTCCACTCACTGCACCACGACCAGCAGTGCCCGCGAGCCGCGCAAACCTTTGATATTCAACTGATAAAACCCTTTCGGGAGGTTCAGGTTTTCAAAATTGACGCGCACGGAACCGCCCGCCAGCTCGGCCAACTCGGTGTGCAAAAGGCGGCCTTGCCCGTCGAGCAAATCCAACTGGAAAGTCTCCGAGCGGGGCGATTGGATTTCCACAGCGAAGTTCCCGTCGGTCGGGTTGGGCAGGATTTGCGCCCGTGCGCCGCCCGGCAGTTCCTCGGTGCCGACGGTCGAGATGGTGATTTGCACGGTTTTTTCGGACACTTTGCACTGGTTCGAGGTGGTCAGTTTGACGGTGAAAGTGCCCGTCGTAGCGTAAATGTGCAGCGGGCTTTTTTCGGTGCTGGTTTGGCCGTCGCCGAAATCCCAGAGATAGGTGTCGGAAAACGTGCTCGTGTTGTTGAACTGCACGGCGTTCTGGTTTTGGGTGGTCGAGAAGTTCGCGTAGGATTGTCCGACGACGACCAGCTGCTTGGTCAGGGTGTCCGCTCCGGTCGAGTTGATGACGATGAGCCGCACGTTTTTGGTGCCCGGCGTGATGTACTTCACTTCGTGCGGCCCCGGCCCGTCGGCTTGTGCGGGGTTGGCCTGTGCACCGAACAACCACTTGTAAGTCAAGAAGTTGCCCGATGACTGGTTCGTGATGATGACGCTTTCGCCTCGGCAGATGGAGTCTTGGTTGAACGAAAACGCGGCCACTGCCGGGGTGAGGTTGTAGTTGACGGTGCGGATGTTGTCGAGGAAAATATTGTTGCCGTAGTCGTTCACGCCCGCGAATCGGATGATGACCGTCTGCCCGGCAAACTGTTCGAGGTTGACGACTTCTGTGCGCCACTCGCCTTCTTTGTCGGGGATAAACTGCGTGCTGGTGTTGGCGGTCGTGGGAAGTTCCGGGTTGGTTTTGTCAAACACGACGATGGGCGTGGCCGTCAAATCGCAAGCCGGGAACACTTCCACGCGCAGGCGGTCGCGGGAGTTGTTGCTATACGCTGCGTGGGCGAGGTCGAAGGCAAGGCCGGGCTTGGCGATGTTGATGAGGCGGCTCGGAATCATATAGAGATAATCTTCCGCGCCTTTGTCCGTGTAATTGAAGCAGTTGAAAAAGGCGGCGGTGGTCGCGTTGCCGCTGATGCCCGCCGGGATGTTGGCGTTGGAGGCCCAAGTGATTTGCCCGTCGGGGTTTTCGACGCGCCAGCCGAGCGGCGGGAAGCCCGTGTTTTGAAAATTCATGCTGTGCAGGCCGCTCTTTGGCTCCGTGACGACGGGCAGCACGACGGCGAGTGTGTCGTTGAAATGCACGATATCGGCAGGGAATGTCGTCCAAACGCGCAGGTTCAAATTGCCCGACCCGCTCAAAAACACGGGTTGCGTGAACTCGTACTCCACCGTCGTGCCGACTGGGACATCGGGCAGCGGCTCGGTCACGGGCGTGTTGTTGCCGACTTGGTAGGTGGCCGTCGCGCCGGAAATGGTGTTTTGCCCCTCGTTTTTGACCGAAATACGGACTGTCCGGTTGACGGGCTGGCAGCTGATGATGCTTGCGGCACTGGGTTCGTTGAGCGCGGCAAGGCTCACATCGAACGGCTGTGGGCAGTTCAACAGGCCGCCCGGATAGCGCAAAGCGTAGGCACGGCGGCCGACCGTACTGCCGTCAGCGGTGACGGCTCGGACGGTGAAAAACTGTTCTGCGCCCGCGTTTTGGATGGGAAATGTGAATTCGGTCGCAGCCGTGCGGCCCACGATTTCCATGTATTTCTGGCCGGGCGTGAACACCTCGTAGTGCAGGGTGTCGTTCACTTTTGCCCAAGTGACGGTCATGGAGTCCGGGCAAACTTTGTTCACCTGCAGGCTTTGCGGGACGCGCATGATGTGGAACGGCGCGGCAATTTCATAGGTCTTCCCGCCCCGCACGATGGCAAGCTTGGCGTTGGATGTCAACACATTAGGCACCGTCCAGCCGTGAAAAGTTTGATTGGGGGCGAGCGTCGCCACGTCCTGCCAAGTGCTGCCGTCGGGTGCAAATCGCAGCGTAAAAGGTTCGCCAGTGTTGATGGCATCCCAATGGATGCGCTCGCCTTCGCCCGGCACGAGGTGTTCGCCGCCAGCCGGGTAGGTGATTTGCACTTCGTCGGTCAAAAATTCCCAGACGACATAAAATTCTTGCGGCCCGAACGGCACTTCCCGCCCGGCAATCCGCAGGGCGTACTGGCCTGCAGTCGGGTTGTCGAGCACGACTTGCTCCACGTTGTTCAGCGAATCGCGCCCGCGCCCGGCGGGTGCGTTTAGCACGGCAGCATCGGGGGTGGGGTCGAGTTTCCAGGGCAAAAAGACCGGGTCGCCGGGGCCGCCAACGCCTTGATACACAACGATATCGAGATCATGCACGAGCGCACGATTGGTGTTCGTGGCAGATTGAGGGTCGGCCCAATAAACCATGACCCGTGCTTGGTGCACGCCGTCGGGGATGGCCAATTGCAAGTTGATGGCTTGGCCGTTGGCGACGGAGGTGCGGAGCCAGCGTTTTTCTTCGAGCAGGCGCAGTGCCCGCCAAGCATTGATGTGGCCCCAGCCGTACTTGAAATCCGGCCCTCGGTTGCCCATGTCGTTCGCGGTGTTCAGGATGACGGCTTTGAGCAGGGCGGCGGGCGGCTCTTCGCCGTTCTCGATTTGCCGGAAGGCTTGGGTCAGCTGCGCGAGGCAGCCCGCGATGCCCGGAGCCGCGCCCGATGTGCCGCCAAAAGTCTGGTAATCATGGTTTTCGGCGGTCGAGCCTTGATTTTGGCCGTGCGCCGCGATGTCGGGTTTCAGCCGCCCGTCGTGGGCGGGGCCTCGGCTGCTGCTGACTTCGAGTTCAAAATCGGCGTACAGATTGGCAGTGGCGATGGCGTTTTTCGCCATTTTGTGGCCGCCCGTGATGTTGCCCCAAACCGAGCCTGCGCCGTAGTCGCAGTTCACGTTGCCCATATTGCCTGCCGAAAAAACGTGCATCAACAAAGGGTTCTCAAACAGTTGACGGTCAACGATTTGCGCGTTCAATGTGTAGCCGTCGTTGCAGCCGTCGGAGTACGACGAGTTGGTGATGTTCACGCCGCCCTGTTGGTGCAGCGGCAGCGTGGTATCCTGAAAATTGCTCACATAATCACTCACATAAAGGTCGGCTCCGGCGGCCATGCCCTTCTGCGTCGGGTCAATATTGCCTGCGCCGGCCATGATGCCGCTCACGCCGTCGCCGTGCGTCTGGCCGGGGCGGGACTGGGTGAGGTTGAAAAGGCGGCCCCGAAAATCGAGGTGCGGCCCCACCACACCGTCGTCGCGGGTGAGCACTTTCACGCCCGCGCCATTGTACTTGCGGCCCGTCGGTGCGTCGCTGTCCACCATATTCGAGCGGTGCAGCGAGCGGCCTCCGGTGTCCTCTTTTTCGCCGGGCGGCGGCACGATTTCGAGGTATTGGATGAACGGCAGCGCAGCCACGAACTCCAAATCATCGGGGAAAAAACGCACCGTCAAAAAACCGTTTTGGGTGCCCTCGAACACGACTTGCAGGCCGTTTTCGCGGCACAGCTGCGCGGCTTGTTTGATGGAAATGTTCGGGTAAACCTGCACGTTCACCTCGATTTTGCCGCCCACTTGGGCATGGGCGGGCAACGGACGCTCGTGCAAATTGGCCGCGATTTTCCACGCTGGGTTGACGGCTACGATGCTGCGCGGCGCGTGTGCCCCCAATTTTTTCCAGTCAAAATTGGCCGGGAAACCCGCCAAATACGCCCCGAAATGGACGTAACTGAAAAGTTGCACACCCTCGGCGGCCATGTTTTTACGGGCCTCTGCGCTGGGTATTTCGTAAAATTGGACGTAGCGATACACCAAGCCGTTCACCGATTCGCCGGGCACGGCAGGCGGCGGGCTTTGCTTGAAATTTTCGGGAAAAAACTCCGTGCCGTGCTGGAAACGGACGCGGTAGTCATGCTGCGCCGATGCGGGCAAAGCCAAAAACAGCGCGAGAAAAAATGACAGAGTAGAAAGTTTGAGCATGGTCGAGCGGATGAACTATGAACGATAAACTGTGAACGACAACTCGAAGCAAGGGCTGTCAACCAGTTGGTTTTCAATAAATTGGGCAGGGTTTTGGCATTCCTCGGTGGCGAGGAAACAACGTCGCGCCAAAAGTAGAAAACCCGAAAGAAACGTCTGGCCGATTCGGGCAAACCCGGTGATTTACCAATTGCGACTGCGCCCCGCTCGAATCGTAAATCATAATTCCAAAATCGTAAATCGTCTGACTTTTACCACATGGAAAATCCAAACGCACCGAACCCGCCCGGCTGGCTACGCTGGGGCTACGCCGCCCTTTTCGCCCTGCTCCCGTGGTCGGTCGAAATGCCACTGGGCGCATGGAAACTGACCGTGCCCGCCGAGGTGCTGACTTTGTTTTTGGGCATCGGGCTGGCGGCCAACGGGCTGCACCTCGACCGTTTTTGGAAGCTCCTTCGGTCGAGTTTGTTGCTGAAAATCAGCGTGTTGTGGTTGTGTTGGATGCTGGTGGCCACCTGTTTTTCCACGCTGCCGGGCGTGTCGGCGAAATACTTGGTCGTGACGGCGGGGCAGTTTTGGGTGTTTTTGGGCGGCATGGTTTTGTTCCCAAGTTTGTGGCCGCTGTGCTCGCGTTGCCTGTTTTTTTCGATGCTTGGTGTGGTGGTTTTCACCCTCGTGCAGCACTCGTCCTATGGTTTTCGGCCCGACCAATCGAACCTTGCCCCCATGCCTTTCTTCGCTGACCACACGGTGTACGCGGCGGTGCTGGCCATGCTGCTCTGGGGGGTTGGAAATTGGAAATTGGAAATCGAGAAATTGCCTGCCCTACCCAATTCCTTGATTTCCCAATCCCCAATTCCCAATCCCCAATTCCCAATCCCCAATTCCCAATCCCCAATTCCCAATCCCCAATTCCCAA
>JBKBIC010000295.1:0-5132 GCA_046299435.1 Saprospiraceae bacterium | reverse complement strand
GGATGTGGCTCCCCCCTTCAGGGGGCCGGGGGGCGGCCGGGGGGGCAGAAAGATAATTTTGCCCAAAAACAGCCGTTCAACGGCGCGACGTTCGTCCGACCAATCCTTCTTTCTAATCTTTGCCCGAATCGCGGTCATTTTTCCAACCAAACCCATCCCTTCCATGCAATTCAAGCCAGCTTACCTGCTCACGTTTGGCGCGGCGGCCCTCCTGTTTTTGGCCTGCACAAAGCGCGACTTCGACGGCGCGGAATTCCCCGGACACACGAGCGAATACGCTTTCCCGCTCTTCCAAACGAGCATCAGCACGGACGACATCCTGCCCAATTTGCTCAACGACACGCTCGCCGGCGACACGCTCATCTTCCACCCCGACCGCACGGTGACGCTCATCTATTCGGGCAAACTGGCCGAAAAACCCGCCTCCGACATTTTCACTTTTTTCTCGGACGTGATTGTGCCCGTGTTCGACACCGTGACCGCCGCGCCTACCAAAGCCCCCGACGGCGTGGATTTGCACTATGCCCAGCTGAAATCGGGCGAAATCAACCTTTGGGCTTGGAACACGACCCGCACCGAGCCGTTGACTTGCCATTTTTTCATCCCGCAAATGACCAAAAACGGGCAGCCCTTCGACCTCACGTTCACCGTGCCGCCCACCACCGGCAATTTCCCGCCGTCGTATGCCTCGCAGGTTTTTTCGGTCGCAGGCTACGAACTAACCTCCGAGGACGACTCGATTTATTTCCGCTACGAGGCGTTTTTGCCCGACGGCACACCCGTCGAAATGGAAGGCCCCGGCACCGACGCGCCGCCGATTGCGGTGTTCATCAAGGGCTTGAAATTTCAATATGTGCAAGGCTACTGGGGCTACCAAGTCTATCAACTCACCCGCGATGTCATCGAAATTGACATCAACCAGACCAATCTCACCGGAAACATCCGCGTGAAAGACCCGAAAGTCACCATGACCATCCGCAACTCGTGGGGCTTCCCGACGACGGGCAAGGTCAAGTACCTCAGCTTCATCGGCAAAGACGGCATCACCCGCGAGCTGCAATCCACTGTGCTCGACACGGCTGGCGTGGAATGGGGCTACCCGTCGTATGCCGCCGGCGAGGTGGGACAGACGAAGGTCACGGACTTCGTGTTCGACGGCACGAACTCGAACATCGCCGACATTTTCAACTCCGAACCCGTCCGCATGATTTACGAAGTGGACGGCATCGCCAACATTGACCAAGACACCACGCTCATCGGGTTCATCACCGACAGCAGCACCATCCAATTCGCCATCCGAGTCGAGCTCCTGCTCGAAGGCGCGGTGCGCGATTTCGCGGCCAGCGACACAATTGACCTCGATTTGAACGAACTCGACGACCTCGACCCAGCCGATTACGAGGGCGTGGAATTCAAACTCGTTACCGAAAACGAACTGCCGATGGCCGCCAAAATGCAGCTGTATTTTCAGGACGCGGCGGGCATCACGATTGACTCGCTTTTCCAAAACGGCCCTGCCGAAGCCATCAAAGCCGCGCCCGTCGGGGCCGACGGGCGACCCACCGCCACCGCCCGCGCCGAGACCTTCATCCCGATGGATGTGCCGCGCTTCAACCGCCTGAAATCCGCCGAACGCGCCTTTTTCAACACTTACCTCACCACCACCGACGGCGGCCAAGCCGACGTGAAAGTGCTCTCCGACTCGAACATCCGGCTCGGCATGGGCGTGAAAGTGAAACGGAAATTTGATTGACGTTTTTCGTGTTTGGTGTTTCGTCTTTCGGACAACCGTCAAACACGAAAAACCAAACACGAAACACGAAACACGAAAAACACATCCAATCCATGACAATCCTCTCCAAACATAAATTCACGCTCGCCTTTTTGCTCGTCGGCGGCCAAGTTTTTGGCCAGCAGGAGCTCATGTTGCACCAATCGCCTGCCCACATTTGGCACCGCAACACCATCAATCCGGCCATTTTCCCGTCCGAAAAACGCTTTGCCATCGGGCTGCCCGGCCTCGCGCTCGACCAGCAGCACTCCGGCGACCTTTCCATCCAAGATTTCATCCGCGAGGACGGCGACCAGAAATACATTGACCTCGGCCAAGTCATCGGCAAGCTCGACCCGGAGAACACATTCGACCTCGACCAGCGCATCGAGACTGTGCTGCTCGGCGCGCGGTTCGGCAAATGGGCCGTCCACCTCGGCCACGCCATCCGGTACAGCGGCAGCGTGACCTACCCGAAAAGCCTCGCCGAACTGCTTTGGTACGGCAACGGCCCATACATCGGCCAGACGCTGAACATCGCGCCAGCGTTCAACATCTTCGGCTGGAACGAACTGGGCGTGGGCGTGTCGCGCGAAATCGGCAAAGTGCGCATCGGGGCGCGGGCCAAGTACCTCGCGGGCATCGGTGCCATCGAAAGCGATGCCGACCACCACAAAGCCACCATCTACACGAACCCCGACATTTACCAGCTGCAGCTCGAAACCGACTATGCCTTCCGTTCGGCGGCCTTCGTCAACGCGATTGACACGGCGGGTTTCGGCTATGATTTCCAGACCGAAGACCTCGGCAACGGCAAGATTTTCTCGAAAAACAGCGGCCTCGCGTTCGACCTCGGCTTCACGGCGGGCATCGGCGAGCGGCTGACCATTTCGGGGAGCTTGCTCGACCTCGGCGGCAAAATCAAATGGACGGAAAACGCCAGCCGCTTTCACTCCAACGGCTCGTGGGAATACGCGGGCGTGGAAATCCTCGGTGCCGACCTCATCAGCGGCGCGGATTCCATCCGCATTGACAACCAGTTGGATTCGCTGAACGATATTTTCCAGTTCCAGAAAACGGCGGAGGAATTTTCGAGCGAAATTCCGACCCGGATGTACCTCGGTGCCTCGTTCAAAGTGACGGAACGCTGGACGGTGGGCGGCGTTTTTTTCCAGCAACGCGGCACCGCCCGCGACCTGATGTCGTTCGGGGCAAATGCCCAATTCACGCCCACCAAATGGCTGACCGCCGGAGCGATGTACTCCCTCAATGACCGCTCGGCGGCCAACATCGGTCTCAATGTGGGGCTGCGCGTCGGGCCGGCCCATGTTTATTTCACGTCCGACAACGTGCTGAACGCGGTGCGCGGCGATGCCTCGCCCGCGCTCAATTTCCGGGCGGGCGCGGGGATTGTTTTTTGAGGAAACAGCGGAGGCCACAGGACTTCAAAAAGCACAGGCAGCGATTGCCCAAAAACAAAAGCCGCAGCCCCTTTTGACAGAGGCTGCGGCTACTTAATTTTCACACAATCAAATCCTTATGGTTGTTGGCGGATGGCCAACTTCACGGCGCGTTGGTCGCCTTCGCAGCGCAGGACGACGGTGTAAATACCGTTGTCGAGCCGTTGCAAATCGAGGGCGAAAATGTCCGCGCTGGCCGTCGTCTCCGTCATGCGGACGATTTGGCCGAGCGGGTTGACGAGCGTGATTTGCACGTTTTTCCCGGCAAAACCGGAAAGGTCAACGAAGGCTTGGCTGCTGGCCGGGTTCGGGTACACGCTGAACGGCTTGGCCGCTGCAAACTCGACTTGGCGCGCATCGGTGACGTGCTCGGAGCCGTCCATTTGCACGAGGCGCAGGCGGTAGTGATTCGTACCGGGCAGCGGGTTCTCGTCCAATTCGCTGAAATACAGCATCTCACCTTCCTCGCCGCGACCGTCCACTTGGGCAATGGGCGCGAAACGCTGCCCGTCCGCCGAACGCTCGATGACGAAGTAATCGTTCGTCGCGCCGGTCGTGCTAATCCAGTTCAGTTGGGCGGCCTCGCCGCTGCGGTTTGCGTCGAACGTGAGTTGGCGATCGGTCGGTGCGGCAAGCCCGATTGGGTTCAGGGATGAACAGTTGGTGGCCCAGCGCACGGCGTTGTCGAAGAATTTCCAGCCGTCGGCGGTCATGTTGGCCGGAGTCACGTCGTGCAAGAAAAAGCCGACGCGACGGGCCGGCGCAGCCATACCAAACATGGTGGCCCCGGTCTCATAGCAGAAAATAGCCTCTTTGTCGGGGTTGTTCGGGACTTCTGCGATGACGGCAGCGTTGGCGTTGGGCTTGCCCCAAGTCATGGTGTTGGCGGCGGTGAGCACGGTGCGCCAGCCGCTCATGTTGGCAGCGATGGGGTGGTTGGGCATGAGGACGTTGACGCGGTTTTCGGTGAACACGCCGTTGTCGGTGCCATAGGTCGGGCCAGTCATGTTCAGTTCGTCGAACAGGGCAGGCTCATAGTTTATGATGGGCACAGCCACGTTGGTCAGGCGGTTGCCGATGTTGGTGCTGAGGCTCGTGGAGGATACCAGCACCAGGCCCCTGCCCGTTGCGTCGGCAGCAGTCACAGCCACGTCGGTTCTCAAAGTCACCGTCATGCCGAGCGATTGGAGGCGGTTTCGGATGGCCGCGTCGCCGGTGCCAAGCGTGAGGTTGCCGACCACCATGAGGGCGGTTTTGTTGCACTCGCAATCGGGCTGCCAGGGGCTGAGCGTGGAAAGCGGCACCTGAACGGGGGTTGCTCCGCCGCCGGGTGCTTGCCAATAAATGCCCCAGCCGTCGCCGCCGCCGCCTTCTTTATGCAGCAGCTCCACATAGTAATCTTGCCCAGCGGTGAGCGCGATGACGGCGGATTTTTGCGAGGCGTATTTGTTGAACTCGGTCTGGTTTGTCCAGCCTGCGATGCTGGCAATCATCACTTTGGAGGCCGGGCTGCTGTTCGTGCTGAGGTACAGTTGGGTTTGGTCATCGCCCGTCAGCCAGAACGTGTAATTGCCTGACACTGTGGGCGTAATGTAGCCGCGCACCCGCGAGCCGTAGTTGTCGGCGGTGTTCCAAGTGGGCACGGAACCAGCCACCACGTCGGTCGAGTTCGGCGAATTGGGGTAGCTGGCGAGGCCGGTCATCGAGGTGATGCTTGTGCCGCCGATGTTGCTCCAGATTTCGCGGGTCAGGCCGGTGCCAGCCGGGCCTTTGCAAATGCTTTCCGACGCGCAGCCGTTGCCCGCGCCGAAGTGTTGGGTGATGTCGCTGGCGGTCAGTGCTTTGTTGTACACGGCAACGTGGTAAATCTCGCCGAGCCCCGGGCGGGCGAGGGTCATGTC
>JBKBIC010000294.1:0-5132 GCA_046299435.1 Saprospiraceae bacterium | reverse complement strand
ACACTATTTGTCCCAGCAGACTCCTTTGGAGAAAAATCCGTAAAAACTTCCCCTCAAATTTTAAAACATACTCTTAGCAGCTCAGGCCGCTTGCAATTTCGATTGGCAGACGAAATCCGTCGTCGGTGCGCCCGCTTCTTTGATGGCTTTGAAGCCGCCGGCGACCTCCGTGAAATTGTCGTAGCCCCGCGCTTTGAGGATGCTCGCCGCAATCATGGAGCGGTAGCCGCCGGCGCAGTGCATGAAAAAATGCTGCTGCGGGTCGAGCAACCCGATCCACTCGTTGATGCGGCTGAGCGGGCGGTGGTAGGCATCCTCGACGTGCTCGGCGCGGTACTCGCCGTCGCGGCGGACATCGAACACGGGCACATCTTTCTGATTTTCAAAAACTTGCACAAACTCGGCGGGCTGGATGCGATGCACCGTGTCCACTGGTTTCCCGGCGGCCTGCCACGCGGCGAAGCCGTTTTCGAGGTAGCCCAGCGTGTGGTCGTAGCCGACGCGGGCGAGGCGAATGACCGTTTCCTCCTCCTTGCCCGCCGGGGCGACGAGCAGGATAGGCTGCCGAATGTCGGGCACCAGCTCACCGACCCAGGGGGCAAACTGCCCGTCCAGCCCGATGTTGATGCTGCCGGGGATGAACCCGCGCCGGAACTCGTCCGCCGGGCGCACGTCGAGGATGAGCGCGTCGTTGGCCTCGGCTTCGAGCTCGAAGGCCAGCGGCGAAAGTGCGCGGTTGCCGCGCCCCAGCACTGTGTCGAGGCTTTCGTAGCCACGTTTGTTGAGCATGACATTGAGCGGAAAATAGCTCGGCGGCGCGGCCAGCCCGTCGGTGACTTCTTTCACAAATTGCTCCTTCGTCTCGGCGCGGAGGGCGTAATTGACCTGTTTTTGGTGGCCGAGCGTGTCGAAAGTCTCCTTCGACATATTTTTTCCGCAGGCCGAACCCGCGCCGTGCGCCGGGTAAATCACCACATCGTCGGGCAGGGGCTTGATTTTCAGGTTCAAGGAATCGAACAGGTGCCCGGCCAAATCCTCCATCGTCAGGTCGGATTTTTGTGCCAAATCCGGGCGGCCCACGTCACCAATAAATAAGGTGTCGCCCGTGAACAGGTAGCGTTCGCGGCCAGCCTCGTCGAGCAGCAGGTAGCAAGTGCTTTCCATCGTGTGGCCGGGCGTGTGCAGCACGCGGATGCGGATTTTCCCGACCGCCAGCTCCTCGCCGTCGCGGGCGACGTGGCACTCGAAATCGGGCGCGGCGTTCGGGCCATAGACGATGGTCGCGCCCGATTTTTTCGCCAAATCGAGGTGGCCGCTCACGAAGTCGGCGTGAAAGTGGGTTTCGAGGACATACTTGATTGTCGCGCCGTCTTTTTCGGCCTTTTTCAGGTACGGCCCCACTTCGCGCAGGGGGTCAATGACAACGGCCTCGCCCTCCGATTGGATGTAGTACGCGCCTTGTGCGAGGCAGCCCGTGTAGATTTGTTCGACTTGCATGATTGGCGGATTTTTTTGCCGGAAAACAGTCAGCGTTTTCAAAAGTTGTCGGCGAAAGTACGGCAAGCCGCCGGACAAGTGCCTCAAAACTCCACCTTGTACGCCAAGACCGGAATCAGCGGGGCCTGATAGAAATACTTGAGAGCCAGCGTCTTTTCGTCGAAATACTGCGAAAACACATTCTTCCGGTTCGTCGTGTTCAGGATGTCGAGCGACAAAGTGGTGGTCGCTGCGCGGTAATTGCGTTTCAGGCGCAGGCCTGTGTCCAAGCGGAAATAGGCCGGCAAGCGCGACTCGAACGCCTGCGCCTCGTCGCGCACCGTCTCGCCTTTGGCCCGCGAAGCCTCCAAATCCAGCGGCGTTTCGCGCAGGCCACCCATCTGGGTCAGTTTGATGTTGACCGCGAACGTGCGGTTTTTGCGCCCGCCGAGCGGCCATTCCTTGCCCGCCACGAGGCTGTGGGCATGGTTGAGGTTGAAGCGCGTGCCACGCCAGATGCCGTCCGAACCGCGATATTCCGACTCGAAAACCGACGACGACAGGAGGAAATACAACCCTCGCGTCAGGAATTTTTCAAAGGTCAGTTCGAGGCCCATGTTGCGCCCGCGCCCCGTGTTTTCGAGTGCTTCGGCTGGGAAATCCTCCACCAAGTTGAGCATCGAAAACGAGGTGGCCGCGCCCCGTGTCACCGGGATTTGGGTCAGGTGCTGGTAATATGCCTCCGTTTTCAGGTGCAGGTTGCCGGGCAGCATCTGGTCGAAACCGAGCACGAAATGCTGCGCTTTCGACAAATCCATGTCCTCGTTCAGGGCCGCGCCCGTCGCCTCGTCGCGGATGAAATAGGTGCCGAGCGGCTGCATCTGGCTGTGCAGGCCGTAGCCGAAACTCAACGTCCGCCGTTCGGAAAGGGCATATTTCGCACCGAAACGCGGCTCCAACGAGTGTTTTTGGTTCAGGAAAAAATGGAAGCTGTGCAGCCCCGCGTTCAAAGTCCAGCGTTCGGACGGGCGGAACTGCCACTGCGCGAAGGCGTTGAGCGTCTGCGTCGTGCCCGTGCGCTGCACTTCCTGCACGAGCCTTTCCTCGTCGTCGTCCCAGTTGGCTTGGTTCAGGTCGTAGCCGATTTGGCTGGCGTAAAAGCCCGTGCGGAGCAGGTTGCGGGCGTTGAACTTGTGGTTCAGCACCGTCGAAAGGGTGATTTTCGATTGGCCGTGCTGTTCGTTCCAGTATTTGCGCTGCGAATAATCGGCCTGAAACTGGTCGCCCGCGTCCGTGTTTTCGGTGCCAGAGGTGGCCAAGACGGTTTTCAGGAAGGTTTTTTCGCCCAAAATCAGGCTGTGCGTCAGGCCGACGGCGGCGGTTTTTGCGCCGAATCGGGTCGTGTATTGTTTGAAAAAATCGTCCTCCCAAGTCAGCGAGTCGGCGGTGCCTTTGAATTTTTGGAGGCTCAGGCCGCCCAAACCGAACACCGTGAAGGTGCCGAACCGGCCCGCTGGCAGCCAAAAATTGAACGACAAATCCTGAAAATCGGTGCTCGAACCGCCGAAGTCCACGCCCAATTTGCCAATCAGCGACAGCGTGGAATAGCGGTAATTGACCAAAAACGAGCCAGTGCGCCCGCTTGGGCCGAGCCGCAGGGGGCCTTCCGCCGCCGCGTCCAAGCCGAGCAAGCCCGCCGAAAATGTGTACTCGCGTTTTTCGGAATTGCCTTTTCGGAGCCGTAAATCGAACACGCCGGAGAGCGCGTTGCCGTACTCGGCGGCAAAGGCCCCGGTCATGAAATCCGAGTTGGTGAGC
Organism: Saprospiraceae bacterium; assembly: GCA_046299435.1. Taxonomy (GTDB): domain Bacteria; phylum Bacteroidota; class Bacteroidia; order Chitinophagales; family Saprospiraceae; genus M3007. The sequence continues at coordinate 1,838 of JBKBIC010000294.1, read as the reverse complement.
AGCTGCGCCGACAAAATGGAGATGCCGCCGCCCGACGAGCCGACCGCCGAAAAGTGGTTGGGGTTCGGGATTTCCACGCCTTCCATGCGCCAGACGAGGCCATTGGCGGAGTTGCCTCGGATGTTGATGGTGTTGTTGCCGTCGTTGCCCATCATCACGCCGGCGAACGACGCGGCCATGCGCGCCGGGTCGTTGACCGCCGCCGCGAACCGCTGCGTTTCCTCGACCGAAAACGTGCGGGCACTGACCGTGCTCAACTCGTTCAGCGGTTTTTCCTTCTCGATTTTGGCGACGATTTCGACGGCCTGCACGGCCCGCAAATCCTCCTCCATTTCGATGTTCAGGAAAACTTCCTTGCCGGAATTGACGGTGATGCTGGTCAAGGTTTGGGTTTTGTAGCCGAGGTAACTGACCCGCACGGTGTGTTTGCCGACGGGGATTTGCGGCAGCCGGAAATTGCCGTCTGCGTCGGTCGTCGTGCCACGCGGCGGGGCGGCGGGGTCGTCAAACACGAGCGCGACGCTGGCCCCGATGAGCGGTGTTTTCACGGATTTGTCGAAAACGGAGCCTTTGACGGTCTGCGTGAGGAGGGTTTGGGAAAGCAGGTAAAACGGGCTGAAAACGAGCAGCAGGAGTAGGCTTTTTTTTGTGAAATTCATGTTGGGCAAATTTGTCTGGTTTGAAAAATGTGCCCGAAGACGCGGCGGGCGGGGTTTTACCCTGATGCCGCGATGGATAAATTGGCGTTAAAAAAAGTGGGGCGTTCAATTTTGAACGGGCGGGAAATGAAAACGCGCCATCCGAGGAATCTCCCGGATGGCGCGTTTTTTCATTCCTCGTTCCTTATCCATCATTCCACAATAAGCCGGCGCGTCACGGGGGCGCGGCCTTCTGCGCGGAGGGTGACGAACGCCACGCCTGCCGGGATTCGGGCCAAATCGAGCCGCCCGCCGTTGGCGGCGAGGGTCTCGACGGAGAGGCTCACGAGGGTGCGCCCGGTGGCATCAGTGATTTCGAGCAGGCCGTCGTCGGGCATATTTTCCGAGAAAAGGATTTGCACGGAGGCGCGGGCCGGGTTGGGCGCGAGCTGGAAGTCAAGGGCTTGGGCGGCGGTGTTTTTGCCGACGGCAAAATCGTTGCTGCTGCCGGGCTTGACGAGCACGACCGGGACGGCCTGCACCGCCGAAGTGGTGCAAAGTTTCGCGTCCTGTACCTCGAAGGTGTACGTCCCGGCTGGCACACCCGTGAAGATGCGGCTCGTTTGCCACGCGGTGAACGTGCCGGGGCCTGTGGAACGGCGGTAGTTCTTGGTGCCTGTGCCGCCGACGGCGGTCACGGTCACGCGGTAGCTGCCGCCCGAAAGGGCACTTGTGAACCCGGTGATTTGCAGCGGCGCGGGGTCGGTGAGCGTGGTGCTGGCGATTTTGGTGCAGCCTTTTGTATCGGTCGCCGTCACGGTGTAGGTGCCAGCGGCGAGGCCGGTGATGGTCTGCGTGGTCGCGCCCGTGCTCCACAGGTAGGTTTTGGTACCTGTGCCGCCCGATGCGGTGGCCTTGCTGGTGCCGTTGGCATCGCCCGCGCAAGCGGGTGCGACATTGGTAAAGGCAATGCTAATATCAGTCGGCTGGGTGACGGTGGCGGTGCCTGTTTTGGTGCACCCTGCTGCGGTGGTCACAGTGACGGTGTACGTCCCGGCGGCGAGGCCGGTTGCAGTTTGTGTGGTGGCACCGTTCGACCAGAGGTAGGTAAATGGCGAACCCGTGCCCGTTGCAGTGACTTTGGCCGAGCCGTTGGAGCCGCCGAAGCAGGAGGGTTTGACGATGGTGAATTTCAGCGTC
>JBKBIC010000293.1:0-5297 GCA_046299435.1 Saprospiraceae bacterium | reverse complement strand
GGAAAACACATCAAACATCTTCTAAAACTTTTCAACCCTTCAACTTTTCACCCCCTTTCAACTTTTCACCCCCCTTCACCTTTCAACTCAAAAAATGGCCGTTTCAATTATTTGGAACGGCCATTTTCTATTGCATGACAAAACTCAATCAATGCACATGAAAACAATGTCCGTAGCACTTGCTCTGTTTTTCGCGTTGGCCGTGTGCCCGGTTTTTGCCCAGGGTTTTTACCTCGGCGCAGACCTTTCCTACGTCAATGAAATGGACGATTGCGGCGTGACGTACCGCGAAAACAACACGCCGAAAGATGCTTACCAAATCTTTGCCGACAACGGCTGCAACCTCGTGCGGCTGCGGCTTTGGCACACGCCCGCTTGGCAGGACACGCTCAATGCTGGCAAACGCTACTCGGATTTGGCCGACGTGCGGCGCAGCATCCTCCGCGCCCGCGCCGCCGGGATGTCGGTGCTGCTCGATTTTCACCTCTCCGATTTTTGGGCCGACCCGCAGCGGCAGCTCATCCCGAAGGCTTGGGAAGGCGTGGCCGACAACCTGCCCGTGCTGAAAGACTCGCTGTACAACTACGTCCGCCAAACTTTGCTTTCGCTCCATGCCGACGGACTCCTGCCCGAAATGGTGCAAATCGGCAACGAAACCAATCGGGGCATCATGCTCGCCCCGGCGGTGGATGCGGCGGGCTGGTCGCTGGATTGGAACCGCAATTCCGAGTTGTTCAAAACTGCCATCCAAGCCGTCCGCGACGTGGAAACGGCCACCGGACAGCAAGTGAAAGTGGCCCTGCACGTCGCCGGGCCAGCCGACACGGGCTGGCTGATGCAGGGTTTTTGGTCGAACGGTGTGCGGGATTTTGACATCATCGGCATCTCGTACTATTGGGCGTGGCACAAACCCACGACCATCGCCCAAGCGGGCAGCACCATCGCGCAGCTGCGCCAAAATTATCCCGGCAAACAGGTGATGATTTTTGAGACCGGATACATCTGGACGACGGCCAGCAACGACCAAGCTGCCAACATCATCAGCGAAGTACACCCCAATTACGCGCCCGCCAGCCCCGAAAACCAGCAAAAATGGCTCGTTGACCTCACTCGTGAAGTGATTGACCGGGGCGGTTCGGGCGTGATTTATTGGGAGCCAGCGTGGGTGTCGTCGTCCTGCCACACCCCTTGGGGGCAAGGCTCGCACCAAGAACACGCCGCGTTTTTCGACTTTCAGACCAATGTGCTGCCCAATGGCGGGATGCGCTGGTTCAAACACGATTTCGGGCTGACCGGCACCCACGACCAGCCGAAATCGGCCAGAAAAATGACCGTTTCCGCCGATTCTGCCCATCGCCAGTTGTTGGTTTGGGCGGAAGGACTGGCGGGGAAAAACGAATTGAGCATTCAGTTGACCAATGCCACTGGGCAGGTCGTGGCCGCGAAAAACGTGGCCGCCGCAAGCGGCGCGCCGCTGAAAATCGCGCTCCCCGCAGCTGCCACGCCGGGTGTTTATTTCCTGACGCTTTTTGCCGAAGGCGAAGTTTGGGCCACGCAAAAGGTGAGTTGGTGAAGATGGGGAAGAGATGAAATGGCTGAAAAGTTGAATAGCGTTTCGGCTGGATTTCAACTTTTCAACCCATTTCAACTCTTCAACTTTCCTTGAACCGCTGCCAAGCAGCTTCGGCCAGTTGCTGCGTCAGTTTTTCGATGTAAAAACTGCCCGCTGCCGGGTCGGCCACTTCGTCCAGATGGCTTTCCATTTTCAGGAGGTGCTGCACGTTGCGGGCAATGCGTCGCCCGAAGGTCTGCGGATATTTGGCATCAGCCTCGCGCCCGGCATCATAAGGCAAAACCGTGAGCCGCGCCGCGCCGCCGAGCACCGCCGACATGGCCATCGTCGTGGCGCGAATCATATTGGAATAAATGTCGTCGGAGTACGCGCTGGGGGCGAATTGAGCCGTCATGTGCGGATACGTCAGCGGCGCGTTCCAGCCGCGCAACACATTGAGCCACAGGAGTTTGAAGGCTCGAAATTTGGCGATTTCCACGAAATAGCTTTTCCCGATTTCAAACTCGAATTGCAGGGCAGCTGCCGCTTTTTCCGTCGCAACCCCGCGCTCGGCGAGTTTTTCGAGGTACAAATTGCCGTTGCGGAGCATGGTTGCGAGTTGGTCGGGGAGTTCGTTTTGCAGTTCGGTCTGCACGGAAATCACCCGGAAATTCGGTAAGTTCTGGGCCGCAAAGTCCAGTAAATCAACGAGATAACGCCAATCATGCAGGCCGGGCTGGTCGGCGGGCGCGTATCGGAGCGAGCCGCGCAGCTGCGCGGGAGCGAGGCCGCGCTGGGTCGCCAAACTTTGGAGCAAAGCCAAGAACACACCGGGATTTTCGCCAACGGCCCGGCCCGAAAAATGCAGCCCGATGAAATCCGGGAAAACGCCTTCGAACAGCCGCGCAAAAGCTGCCGAGTTGGGCATGGTTTCAAATGAAAAATGGAGGGATTCCGCGCCGCCCGCGAGTGCTTCGAGTGCTTGGGCGTTGGCTGCGGCAGGGTCGCCGACGGGCACGGTTTCACAGATTTCCCAACCGTTGGCCGCGCCCGCGAGTGGTGCGGGTGGATGCTGGAAATCGTCCGCGTGGCCGAACGGGTCAACTTTGATTTGCTCATCCAATTGCCAATAAAGACTCTCCAAAGGCTTGTCTTTCAAATCTTTAGCGATGCGGGCGAGCCAGTCGGCCTTGCTGACAGGCGGGAATTCGGCGAAAAAATCGTTCGGTAGCGGCATGAAAGTTTTGTCGAAAATTGGTCGGCAAAGGTAGCCAGCAGCGGAGGGTTTGTGAAGTGTTTTTGCCACACAGGAACTTCGCCCGCTTCATAAAACAACCCGTGCCTACATTCGCCCAAAATTGATTTTCACATGAAAAAAACTGCCCTTCGCGCACTGTTCCTCGCGGCTACGCTGTCCGTGTTTTTTGCCTGCAAAAACGAACAACCGGCCCAGCCTGCCGCCAAAGACGAGGCTCCGAGCATCGGCCTCGAAAAATCATGGCTTATGGATGTCGCCTCGACCAAAAACCTGCCCGCTATGGGCAAAGGATCGCCCGCGCAGCAGCGCATGAACGAGGGCTTTTACACCGAAAAAGCCCGGACGGGCTTCTCGTGGCACCTGTTTCCGGGCGGCACGGCGGCTGAACTCCGCAACCAAAAATACCAAACGGGCACTTGGGCGAGCACCGACGGGAACAAAACTTTCACACTCACATTCGCCGACGGCAAACCAGAAACCGTCACGGTGAAACACCTCGGCGCGGATTCGATGCTCGTCTCGGTGGGCGAGGGGAAAATCGCCAGCGAAATCGCGTTCAAAAGCGACGGCGCACGGTACGATGCCCCTGAGCAGAACCCCTACCACCCGTCGAACAACCTGTGGCGCATCAAACCTGCCGCTGCCGAAACAGACGCGCAACTCCGCGCCCGCCTCCGAAACCACCTACACCACATGGGCCTCATCCTCGAAGCGGGCATCAAGCACAAGATGAAAGTGGTGTCGTTCCGAGGCTCGCCGTCGTGCCTGCACCAGTACAACAGCGCGATCGGCATGGAAACCGAAAGCCAAATCCCGCAGGCTTGGTACGATTGTTTTTACGACAAAAACGACGCGAAAAAGGCGTACAAAATGCTCGAACAGGAAATGCGCTCCAATGGCAAGCCGCCGACCGACGCGAAGAAACCCTGGGTCGAAAACAACCTCATCATCTTCCAGCACCTCGAAGCGGGTTTCCAAAATTGAGCCATGCGTTTTTCCAAGTCATTGATTTTCAAAATTTTAGCTGCTGTGCTGCTGGCTGTTCAAGCTGTCGGGCAAGAATTCCCGCGCCCCTCGGCGGCGCAGCTGGCGTGGCACGAGACGGAGTTTTACCTGTTTTTTCACTTCGGCCCGAACACGTTCACGAACCTCGAATGGGGGCACGGCACGGAGACCGAAGATGTGTTTAACCCGACCGCGCTGGACTGCGACCAATGGTGCCGCGTGGCGAAGGCCGCCGGGGCGCGGGGCGTGCTCATCACGGCCAAACACCATGACGGATTTTGCCTTTGGCCCTCGAAATATAGCCGCCACACTGTGCGCGAAAGCCAATGGAAAAACGGGCAGGGCGATGTGCTGCGCGAACTTTCGGAGGCCGCCCGGCGGCACGGTTTGAAATTCGGCGTGTACCTCTCGCCGTGGGACAGGAACCACCCACAATATGGCACACCAGAGTACAACGACGTGTATATCAACACTTTAACTGAGCTGATGACGGGCTACGGCGACTTGTTCGAGATTTGGTGGGACGGCGCGAACGGCGAAGGCCCGAACGGCAAACGGCAGGTGTACGACTTTCATCGGTTTGAAAAAGCGGCGGCTAAACTTCAGCCCAATGCCGTGATTTTCAGCGACATAGGCCCCGGCTGCCGCTGGGTGGGCAACGAGCAAGGCACAGTGGGCGAGACGAATTGGTGCATGCTCGATACGGCGGGTTTTACGCGCGGCGCGGGCGGCCCGCCGCCGGAAACGCTGCAAACCGGCAACGAAAACGGGGCGCATTGGATTCCCGCCGAGTGCGACGTGAGTATCCGGCCCGGCTGGTTCTACCATGCGGAAGAGGACGACAAAGTGAAATCGCCCGCGCAACTGTTCGATATTTACATGAAATCCGTCGGGCGCGGTGCGAATTTGATTTTGAACGTGCCGCCCGACCGTCGCGGACGGGTTCATGCGAATGACTCGCTCGCGCTCGTCGGGTTCGGGGAAAAAGTGTGGGGCGCGTTTTCGCACGACTTGGCGGCTGGCCGCAAACTGAAAAAACGTGCGGGCAGCACATTTGTCCTCGACCTCGGCAAACCGCTGGAAATCAACTGCTTGGCCTTGCGCGAGGACGTGCAGGCGGGCGGTCAGCGGGTGAGGTCGTTCAAAATAGAAGTGTTGGAGGGCAGTAAATGGAAGGAGGTGGCGCGGCCTACAACTATCGGTTTTCGTAGATTCGTCTCGTTTCCGATGGTAAAGGCGAAGAAAGTGCGGATAACGATACTTGATTCAAAGGCCGCGCCACTGCTTGCAGAAGTGCGAGTGCATCGGATTTAGTCTTCCCATTCGGTCGGAGTTTTTTTCTCCGAGAAGCCATAGAAAGCACTCACCGCAAGCACCACGCTGATGATTAAATAAGTTTCCATTTGCTGGCGGTTGGGTTGGTAAACGGTTTGGTATTCTTATGCGAAAGCGTTGTTTTTTGCTCTAATGTGTTCTGGCGGC
>JBKBIC010000292.1:2858-5328 GCA_046299435.1 Saprospiraceae bacterium | reverse complement strand
GATGCAGGAACCCGTGTTTTGGCAATACCTTTGGCCGTCGGCCAACGCCTCTTTGCCGCTGACGTTCAATTACTTACAATGCGATTCGAAGACTATCAAATCTCGCCCGCCATCAAGCGCAACCTCGCCGAACTGGGCTTCAAACGCCCGACCGACATCCAGTTCAAATCCATCCCGCCCATCCTGAAAGGCGAGGACGTGCTGGCCATCGCCCAGACGGGCACGGGCAAAACGGCGGCGTTCGTCATCCCGATTTTGCACCTGCTGCACGAGCGCAAAAACTCCGCGCGCCCGGCGGGCATCAAATGCCTCGTCATGGTGCCGACCCGCGAACTGGGCATCCAAATCACGGAGGTTTTCCAGCGCATCGGGCAGCACACGCGGGTCAAGACGTTTTGCGTGTTCGGCGGCGTGGAGCAGGGGCCGCAAATCGCCCGCTTGGAGCAGGGAATTGACGTGCTCGTGACCACGCCGGGCCGGATGTTCGACCTTGTGAGCCAAGGCTTCATCAAATTGGAACGAGTAGAAATCTTGGTGCTCGACGAGGCCGACCACATGCTCGATTTGGGCTTCATCAAAGACATCCGCGACCTCATGCGCTTCGTGCCGCGCACGCGCCAGACGCTGTTTTTCTCCGCCACGATTGACGAGACCATCAAAAAACTGGCCTATTCGCTCGTGCAAAACGCCGTCCGCATCCAAATCTCGCCGAAAGACCCGGTCTCGAAAAACGTCAACCACGCCGTCGCTTTTGTCGAAATGGACGACAAACGTTTCTTCCTCGAACGCTTCATCGGCGAACACCCCGACAGCAAAACCCTCGTGTTCGTCCGCACGAAAGTCCGCGCCGAGCGCGTCCACGCGGCCATGGCGCGGGTGGGCATCACGACCGAGACAATTCACGGCGACAAGGTGCAGCACGACCGTTTGGAGGTGTTGCAGCGGTTCCGGGCGGGTGCGGTGCGGGTGCTCATCGCCACCGACGTGAGCGCGCGCGGCATTGACATCCCCGACGTGGATTTTGTGGTCAATTACGACCTGCCCGACGTGCCTGAAAATTACGTCCACCGCGTGGGCCGCACCGGGCGCGGCGTGAAAAAGGGCGAGGCTGTCTCGTTTTGCAGCACGGAGGAAAAACCGATGCTGGCCGAAATCGAGCAATACTTGGGCAAGTCCATCCGCGTCCTGCACATTGACAAAAAAGACTACGCCGAAACGGTGGACATGACCCAAGACGTGTCGGACAAAATGCGCGATCTGATGAACGTGATTGAGGAAACAGAAAAGTGGGCGAAAAGCAAACGGAAGAAGAAGTGACCCAACAATAGTCAATCCATTTGCCGGCAGGCTTCCTGCAATGCTTTCATGTGAGCGAGGCCCTTTTTTCGGGCAAAGGCGATGTTGCGCTCCGGGATGTCTTCGGGGTTCGGGTAATTTTCGAGTGCATCCGTCAGGCTGTCCTCCCGCAACAAATGCAGCATGGGATAGAGCGAGCGATTGGTGTAATTGGCCGGATCATCTTTCGGTGCACCCTCGAAACAATAATCTGGGTGAAAACTGGCCACTTGATAGATGCCTTCGTAATCGTTTTCTATCAGCACGTTTTCGGCCAATTCTATCAGATCCAAAAAATCATTGAAATCCGCGCAAGCATCGGGATAGACAATCAATGTCGTTTCGATAGAATCATCGCCATCCAATCGCTCACATTCCCGGATAACAGCTGCCGCGCAGGTTTCCAAATCCGTTGCCCGGACAATCTCGAAGTGGATGCTCCCTCGGCTGAGTTCCTTCTTTGCAAACGGGCAAAAATTGCAGCCGACGACGACCTGCCGGAGCCAGTTGGTGGTTTGTGCGATGATGGTCTCGTTTGTTGGCATGGCGGTATGATTCACATTTTTTCGATTCGTTTGAGCATCTCATCCAGCCGCAGCGCACCCTCTACCGGATTGTTTTCAAAAACCATGAAGTAACTGAAATCTCCGTACCGCCGGGCGTGGCTTTCCCACATTTTGCCGAGCGCAAGTTTGTGCTTGCTGTCCGAGTTGTCGCGGTCGTCGCCTTTCGTTTCGAGCAAAATCACTTTGCCTGATTTGGTCAACAGGATAAAATCGGGATAATGGTTGACAAATCCATTGAGGCAGAAGCCCTTGCCGCGTTCGAGGTTGCGGTGCCAGCAACGCACATTGTCCGAATCGGCGAGCAGGGAAATGACTTTTTGCTCAAAGTCGTTCATCCGTCCTTCGCGCTCAAACATGGTTTTGGGCAGGCCTGCCGAAGCCAGTTCGCCCGGTTCAATGCTGTCGGGTAGAACCCAGTTGGGCCGACAAGAAGCCTGCCCCGTGTCCAGCCATTCCCCAAACTTTTTCCGGCCAAATTCATCGGCCAACCGTTCGATTTTCTGCTTGATGGCTGCCCGATATCGCCACTCGTTTTGGGCAAAATCTTGGAAACGGTAGTCGTCCCAGCC
>JBKBIC010000292.1:0-2848 GCA_046299435.1 Saprospiraceae bacterium | reverse complement strand
CGCGCTGCAAGTAGCCGCGCAATTCGTGGTCGGGAATATGGTCGAGGCGACCGAGCAGACTGCTCATCCGATTGATGAATGTTTCGCCGCGCTTGTCCTTTTTGTTCGGGTCGAGCAGGAATTTGGTCAAATAGGCCCGCGCCGGCCCGTCGAGACGGGTGAATTTTGGCAGGTGGTCGGCCTCGTCAAGGTCAATTTTCCATGCGTCGGCGGGCGCGTTGTCGAAGTCAATGACCGCGTTTTCCTTGCTCAACTCGAAGCCCTCAAACAAAGCCTTTTTGTCAAAAAAAACTGGCTCGACCTCAAAGAGCGCGGCACGCCCGTCGGTGTAAAAAAACTGCGGCAGGCGGAGTGCTTTTGCTTGCTCGCGGAATACGTCGCGGAGTAGGTGCTTTTTCACTTGGGAACTTAATGCGTCGGGGATGTGAGGGGATTGGTTTTGTGCGGCCTCGGCAATATTGGCCTCGACGCGCTCCTGTTCTGCGGTGGCTTGTTGGGTGAGCCGCGCCAGTTCAGCGCGGATTTCGGGCGAGGCAGCCGCCATGCCTTCCGTTTCGAGGCGCGAAAAATCGGGCTGCGCGGCTGTGTTCCATTCGAGCGTCGCGCTGTCTTGCACTTCTGAAAACAGATTGCCGGTGGGCGGCGGCGCGGTAGCAAGTCTGTTTTTTTCCACGAGTTGATAGTCGTTTTTGCTGAAGCCCGCCCGGTTCAGGCCGCGCACGATGTTGTCCAACGTATCGTGGAAACGCGCCGAACTGGTCAGCACAAAACTCGTATTGAGCACCGGGTCTGCCGATTTGCGGGCGTGGGGCTGCCGCAAAATCCGACCCAAAATCTGCTCCACATCCACCGCCGATGATTTGTTGGCGAGCGTCGCCAAGATGTACGCGAACGGGCAGTCCCAGCCTTCTTTCAGCGCGTTGACCGTGATGATGAACCGCACCGGGCAGTGCTCCGATAGCAAATCCACGCCCTTCAACTCGTTGATTTGGGCTGTCTTGATTTTGATTTTCTCGGCAGCGATGCCCGCCTCGATGAGTTGTTTTTTGACTTTCTCGAAGGTCTCCGCGTCGTCGTTCGATTTGGGCTGCGCCTGAAACAAGACGATTGGCCGGATGTATCGCCCGCCTTTTGCCTGCGCCGCCGAGGCCGATTCTTCGAGTGTTTTTTGGAGGTACACCGCTTTTTCGAGCACTGCGCTGGCTTCCGGGTAGTTGTGTACGATGACCGGCAGTTTTATCATGTGCTCCTTTTTCAGCTCCCAGCCGTCCACGATGCTCAGCAAATTCGAGTTTTTGCGCGGTGTGGCCGTCAAATCGAGGATGAGCGAGGGGTTCAGGTTCCGCAGCATTTCCACCGATAGTTCGGTCTCGGCATTGTGGCTTTCGTCCACGATGACGAGCGGGTTCAAGGCCCGCAGCGCGGCCATGCTTGATGTCGGGTCAATGCCGTCCAAGCCGTCCAACGCTTCGTTTTCTGTGTCAAAACCGATGTTCGCGCCGTTTTCTTGGTTCAGTTTCCGGTCTTCTTTGTTGCGGGCGCGGAGGCTATCGAACGACAGGGCGACCACTGTCAGTTGCTCCCGTGTCGCCGTTTCGTGCAAGCCGCCGAGCAGCCGTTGCTTGTCGTAAACCTCCACGCGGCTGCCAAACGCGGCATCCAAGCGCATCCGGTACGGGTGGCTCTTGTCCCGCAAATTTTTCAGGGTTTGCTCCAAAATGGGCAGGCTCGGCACCAACCAAACCACCGCCCGCGATTTGAGCATCGGGTACGCCCGAAAAACTGGCTCCACCGCCGCGCAAGCCAGCAAGGTTTTGCCGCCGCCCGTCGGCACTTTCAGGCAGAGGTGCGGCACGCCCGGCACGTTCTCCTTGTACGGCTCGACGGCTTCGTTTCTGGTAGGCACGACTGGCGAGCGCGGATGCTCGCGCCAAAAAACGTCGAACGCCACCCGCGTCGGGCGGCCCGGCGTTTCGGTGAGCAGGGCGAGGAAGCGTTCGAGGTCGGCGATGACCTGTTGTTGGTATGGTTTAAGTTGCATGATTCAGTGTCAAAGGGTCAAAAAATCCCGAAGGGATTGGAACGTAAAACAGTCGAATCCCGAAGGGATTGAACGTGAATAACTCCGGGCGAGCCCCGGAGAAAGAACGCGATGGGGGCGAAACAACCCTGAAAGGGTTGAACGCTATTCAACCCTTTCAGGGTTGTTGGACGGGTGGCCGCTGTGTATCTCCGGGTTTCGCCCGGAGTTATTCATGTTCAACCGCTGCGCGGTTAGAAATCTTCACTCCAGATATTTTTCATCAAATTCCACTTGGTTTTCCCGGAGTAGCTCCGTGAGTTCCTCTTTGAAGGATTTGGTTCTGTGGTGCTCCTCTTGATTTTTCACATAGTTTATCAGGTTGTCTTTTGCCTCAATGGAATAGGTAAATGCCCCATAACCGTCCTGCCAACCCTCAAAATCCGGGAAAAGCCCTGCTTCCTTGATGTGGCCCGAACTTGCGACCTTGATATCTTTTACCAACGATGCCAACGACACGCTCGGATGCAGGTGCGTGACGATGTGCAAGTGGTCTTCCACGCCGTTTATGCGGTACAGGTGGCAGTTTTTGTTCTTCAAAATGCCCCAGATGTACTTGAACAATTCCGGGCGGTTTTCTTTTGTCAGCACTCGTTTTCGGCTCTTCGTGCTGAATACGATTTGATAAAGAATCTGGGTGTAAGTGCTCATGTGTATATCATATTTCATTGTGAATCAAGATGTTGCGGCCAAATCCCGAAGGGGCAACGTGGGCCCTAAAATCCCGAAGGGGCAACGTGGGCCCTAAAATCCCGAAGGGGCAACGTG
>JBKBIC010000291.1:0-5357 GCA_046299435.1 Saprospiraceae bacterium | reverse complement strand
CGGCCCAGCCACCACGTTCCCCATCGTGAAAAAACTCTCGAAGGGCGACGAGGTACAGGTGTTCGAGGCCAAAGACAAATGGCTCCGCGTCGGCACGGGCGAGTGGGTTTTTCAGGATTTTGTGCAACTGTGAGGCCGAGCAGGATACTTCCACTACCCTGCCGACGTTTTTGCGCCGAAAAAATCTTGACCAAACATGAATCGGATTCGCCTGCTGACGCTCCTGTTTTGCCTCGCCACGAGCGCGGTTTTTGCCCAACCTAAACTGAAACCCGCCGGAAAACTCACCGCCGCCGCCACCGAAAAACTCCACACAATGGAGGACACGCTGGCGATTTTGTCCTATGCGGTTGTCAATGACTCCATCGAAGCCGAGCGGTTCGCCGCCTGCCGGAGCCTGATTACCGGCCTCGTCCGCGCCCTGAAAACCGAAAATTCGTTCAACTACAAATTCGAGCGGCTGAAATCCGTCTCCGTCCTGTACCCGCCGGACAGCAGTTTCCGCATTTTCACATGGCAACTGTTCGTCAACGATTCCACCTACAAATATTACGGTGCAATCCAGATGAACAGCCGCGAACTCGTGCTCCACGCCCTGCTCGACCGCAGCCACGAAATGGAAACCAAGCCCCTCGCCGAGCAGCTCCCGCCCGACAATTGGTACGGCGCACTGTACTACAACCTGCGCTCGTTCGACACCCGGAGCGGGCCGAAATACCTGCTTTTCGGCTTCGATGGGTTCGAGTTTTTTGAAAAACGGAAAGTGATTGATGTGTTGAGTTTCGACCCCAAAACGGGGAAACCCATGTTCGGCGCGACTGTTTTCGACCGCGACCCGGAGCCGGGGCGGATGCCCACGCCGCCCGAAACCCGCCTGATTCTGGAATATTCGGCAGAGGCCAGCGTCCGTTGCAATTGGGACGAGCAATATCAAATGGTGCTTTTTGACCACCTCATCCCCTCGCCCAGTCCGTTCGGGCGCGGCATGACCAACATCCCTGACGGCAGTGTGGAAGGTTTCACGCTCGAAAATGGCCGCTGGAAACACATCTCCAAAGTGTTCAACGACGTGATGTCCGAGCCGCCCCGCCCCGAACCCGTGCTCGGCAAACCCGGCAAAAACATCCTCGGAAAAGACAAAAAGAAATCGAAAACAGGCTGGTGATTGTTGATTTGGCGATTCGGAGATGTGTTGATTCGGCTATTTGGGACATCATGTTTTCAAATCACCAAATCAACCAATCATCGAATCAACTTTCTCAAAACCACCCCCTTCCCAATCGAACGGCTGGCCGCGCCAAACAGCAGACGGTCGAGCCAAATGACCGCATCGGTGAGGAACACGCCGGGCGGCTCGTTGGTGGAACTGGGGCGCATTTTCATGTCGCCCTCCTCGTCGGTCGCCACGTTTTGGGTGTTCTTTTTGAAGATTTTTTGCACGATGCCCGTCCAGTAAACTTCGAGCAGGCCAACGAGGTGGCCGCTCAAATTGCGGAACTCAACTACCTGAAAACCAGCGCGTTCCGCCCATTTTTTGAAATCTTCGGAGCCAATCAAATACTCGTGCCCAAAGGCGTAGGCCCCCTGTGAAATCACGTTTTCACGCGGCGGTTTCCGGCCCAGCCATTGGCCAATGCGATTAACCGGGTCATAAGTAAATGGGAACTCGCGGCTCGGAAAAGTCATCACAGCCACGCCGCCGGGCCGGAGCACACGGCCCATTTCCTGCACCATTTTTTCCGGCTGCCCGACGTGTTCGATGACCTCGCAGGACACGATGAGGTCGAAACTCGCGTCCGCGAACGACAGCGCAAGGGCATCGCCCACTTGATAGCGGAGGTTCATCACCCCCCGGTTCACCTCGCGGGCATGGGCAAGGTCGTCGGCGTTCACGTCCACGCCGACCAAATCGCCGACGTAGCCGGCAATCATTTTATCGTAATCGCCCTCGCCCGTGCCGAGGTTCAGCCCTCGTTCAAATGATTGATTTCGAGCCAGTTCCGCCATTTTTTGCCGCACAAAAAGGTAGCGGTTGCGGAACGTGGGGAAGTAGAATTTGAAGTTCATATTGGACGGTGGACGGTGGACGGTGGACGGTGGACGGAACAGAAATTTTGGGAATCAATTTCGTGCAAACCGTCCACCGTCTGCCGTCCACCGATTATTTAAGTTGGTTCAATGCCGCTTGGAACTGCTGGTATTGCCCGTCGTTGCCCGTCGCCTGCGCGATGGCCGCACCGAGTTCGTAGGCTGGGCGGAAGTTCGGGGCAGTATTGATGCACTTCATCACGTTGTTCATGGCCGTCTGGTTGTCGCCCGAATTTTGAGCGATCAAAGCCAAATAGTACCACGCGGCAGCGTTCGATGGTTCGAGTTTGATGGCAGTCTCAAACTGTTTTTTTGCCCCGGCGAGGTCGTTTCGGCGCATCAAAATCAGGCCAATCGTATTGTTGGCTTGGCTATCATCGGGGTTGATTTCCAATGACTTACGCGCACAAATATTCGCGCTGTCGAGGTTGTTCGAGTTCAGGTAGGCATTGGCGAGGCCCGTCCACGCAAGGTCGTTGTCGGGCACGTTTTGCACCTCGCTTTTGAAACGGGCAATCGCCGAGGGCCAGTCGCCGAGTTTGGAGGCCGCCGTGCCGAGCGAGCAATTTTTGCCGTTGTCTTTCAGCACCGCCAAAATAGGCGCACCGCCTGCCGTGACAAGATGCACGGTGTTGTCGGGCGGCCAAAAACCCTTCCGCAGCGTGGAGCCGTCAATGAAGCGCGTCGGGTAGAGGGCGTAATCCCAAGCATCGTCGCAGCGGCGGTCCCATTTCAGGTATTTGACCACCACTTTGTCGCCGTATTTGGCGCAGAGTTGCTTGGCCGAGTAGAACATGTTGGTGGCGATGATGACTTTTTCGGGCATATCCGGTTTCAGAACGCCCTCATTTTCAAGCCATTCGATGCCCTGCCGCACGCTCACGCCCCAGTAGTCGGTCTCGAAATTGCCGACCGCGCCCGCCGTGCCGCCCGCGATTGGGTTGAAATAGGTGTACGGCATTTTCGGGTTGGCAGCGATGAAGCCCGCCGCGTCAATTGTGAGCAGGCCCGCCGCCGCAAACACCGCGTAGCGTAGGGCTTTTTTGCCGGAAAACATCTGCGCCAGTTCGTTCCAAAACAGCCCGGCGGCGACCGCCAGCGGCGGGTACGCGAAGGTCAAGTGCCGCCAGCCGTCGTGCAAAACCGAATGCTTGTAAATGACGTAAAACACTGGAAAAACCGCCGCAAACAGCACAAGGCCAACGAACAACGGATTGTATTTTTTCAACAATTTTGGCAACAAAACAAGGCTTCCGAAAAAGCCGACGATGCTCGCCAGCGGGATGGTCAGCCAAATCCATTTGACGGGATAGTACCAAGGGGTTTTGTCCGACATGACGTTTTCGCCCTCGAACAGCACCCGGATTTTGACCTCCAACGCAGAGAATTGTGAGAGCGCGTGCAGCGGGTTTTTGAGCGGGCTTTGCAGGGCATACGGCCAAAAAAGCACCGCCGCCGCGTAGCCCGCGACCGCCGTGCCGAGCACGACGAGCGCGTATTTGCCGAAAACTTGGCCTTTGGACACATTTGATTCGGAGGCGTTTGCGAAGCCATTTGCCAGCCAATGCAGCCCCGCGAACAGGAACAAATACGCGAAAGGCAGCAAGCCGCCTGCCCGCAAAGCCAGCGCGATGGCCAAGCCCGCGGCCAGCCCGACGAGGTTCCAGCGGCGCGGGTTGGGCATGGATTTGAGCACGGCGGCCATGTTGTAAAGTGCCATCATGTACCCGGCAGCAAAGGGAATGTCTTTGGGGTTCATCAGCGAGTCGCCGACGAAACGCGGCGAAAAAATCAGCAGCAAAAACGTGATGATGGCCGCTTGCCAACCCGCTATCAATCGCGCCAGCAAAGCCGCGCAAAGTATTGCTACCCAACCCATTAGCGCGCTCGACAGGTGCCGGACGTGGTGGTATTCAATCTGTTTTTCGGTGAAGCCGAACGCCTTGTTGGTGAAGCCTGTGACCACCTCGAAGAAGCCACCGTACAGGTGCATATTGCCGTCCTTGACGTTCAGCGCGGACGTGTCCTTGCCGAAAGTGGCGTAGTAATTGACCAGTTTGGTGCAGTAATCGTTCTGGAATTTGTCGTCGGCGTTGATGCCGCTACCGAGCGAAAGGCCGAGCATGAGCACCAGCCCAGCGGCGGCCAAACCCATGAAAATCTTGCGGAGCAGGCCGTCGAAATCGCTCGTCGGTTCGGGGCGTTCGAGCCAGTTTTGGGCGGGTTCGGCGGGTTCGGCGGGCTTGACGGGCGCGGTTTTGGGTGCGGGGGCGGCGGGTTTTGGGGCGGGCTTGTTCGATTTTGCCATGTCTGGAAACGGTGTTCGGTTGTGCGGCGGCGAAAGTACGCGGAATCCGAGATTTGCCGCCCGCCGCCCGAAAACCGCGCCGCCCGTTTGTCCGACGGGGGCAAACGGGCGGCGCGGCAGTTGTTTTTTGGGCGAGTCGCTGTCTTATTCTTTCTTTTTCGAGCGACGTTTGGGCGCGGCTGCTTCGGTTTTCGAGCCATTTTTCAATTCGGCTCGGACTTTTTTGACCAATTCCATCGGCACATCGAGCAAGTCCGACACGTCCGCGTCCGTGTAGTCCGGTCGCTTGAGCATAAGGTTTTTCATCGCCGTCGCCATGCCTTGCTCGATGCCTTGCTCGATGCCTTTGGTTTCAGCTTCCTCTATCATCATGTCCCAGCCGCTTTTTATTCGGCGACGGGTGCGGGCAGAGGCTTTGCGAGCCAGTTCCGAGATTTCCTCTTTCTTGATTTCCGATACCTGTTGCATATAAAAAATGGTGAGTTCGAAGAGCATTGCGTCGGTTTCCGCTTCGTCGTTTTCGAGGACAAACCTAATGATTTCGTCGAAGTGGGCGCGGTAAAAATCCGACTCCCAAGCGTGTTTCATCGCAAGAAAAACGCTCCGCAGCCGGAAAAAATCCCGCATGGCAAGCACTTCCGCGTCGGTCAGCCGCTGCAAGTTGACCGTTTCGAATTGAAAATCCGGCAGGTACGCATGCATCTCGGCAGGGTGTTTTTTGAACAACCGCCGCAACGAACCGGGGCTCCACGGCTGTTTGCCAGTATAAAAAAGTATGGGCAGGCAAAGCGTGAAATCGCGGCGTTTTTGGCGGATGTCCTCCTCAGCAGCCCGCAAGATGTACTGCAAAATCTGGAAATGGAATTCGCGGCCCGGGCGGTAGCCTTTATGCTCGAAAAGCAGGCAAATCCGCAGCATCGCCCCGGTTTTGTACCGGCAGATGTACACGAGGTCGGAAAGC
>JBKBIC010000290.1:0-5360 GCA_046299435.1 Saprospiraceae bacterium | reverse complement strand
ATCTGTGGGCTGGGTCAAAACACAAAACTACACACATGGGCAAGGCACTACGACACGGGGATATGTTCGCCCCGCAACGCTCGGTTTTCGCGGCGGCCCGCGACTGGCTGACGCGGCAAATCTGGGTTCAGAAATTCGACAACCCGCTGGGGCTGGCGTTGATGCTGCTGGCTACGCTGCCCGTTTCCTACGTCTTGTCGGTGCTTGATTTCAAAATCGGGTTTGTGCTTTTTTTGGTGCTGATTGGCTTGCCGTTGGTCGGGTTCGTGCTGTTCAACCTCGTTTTTGGGCTGGGCCTGATGCTTTTCGTGGCTTTGATGGTCGTGTTCGGCGCGAAATTCACCGCTGCGCCCATCGGGACGTTGCTGGATTTGCTCATCTTGGTCAGCATGGTCGGCATTCTGCTGCGGCAAATCAAAGAGCGTGATTGGTCGTGGGCGCGGCAGCCGCTGGGATACATGGTGCTGACGTGGCTGTATTTCAATATTTTGCAGGTGCTGAACCCCGGCGCGGAATCGAAAATGGCGTGGCTTTACACCATCCGCAGCGTGGCGATTCAGCAATTGGTGTTTTTCGTGGGCGCGTATGCCCTGCGCGACAGCAAACGCGGCATCGAAATGCTTCTCCGGTTCATCATCGCCATCTGTTTTGCAAATGCGCTGTACGGGCTGAAACAACAGTTCATCGGGTTCAGCGCGGCGGAGGAAGCGTGGATTTATGCGGACAAGGAACGCTTCGAGCTGTACTACCAATGGGGCCAGATGCGCATCCCGTCGTTCTGTTACGACCCGACGACGTTCGGGATTTTGATGGCTTGTTTTTCCATGTTTTGCGTTTCGCTGATGGTCGGGCCGACGAGCCGGACGCAAAAAATCTGGCTCGGCATCATGTTCGTTTCGGCCATGTGGGTCATGGCTTACACGGGCACGCGCACGGCGTATGTGTTGGTGCCGGCGGGCGGTTTTTTCTTGGCCGGGCTGATTTTGAACCGAAATGTGGTCATCGTCGGCGGTGTGCTGGCCGTGCTGGGCGCAGGTTTTATCATGAAATCCTCGTCGAGCGGCATCGTCTATCGCATCCAATCGGCCTTCCGCCCGACGGAGGACGACTCGATGAACCTGCGGCTGGCCAACCAGAAAAAAATCCAGCCGTTCATCCAAACGCACCCGCTCGGCGGCGGGCTGGGCAGCTGCGGCGTGTGGGGCAAACGCTTCAACCCCGACAGTTGGCTCTCGAAATTCCCGCACGACTCGTCGTTCGTCCGCATGGCCGTCGAATTGGGCTGGATTGGGCTGATTCTGTACACCTTGTTTCACTATGTGGTGCTGCGGACGGGCCTTTACTATTTCATCCGTTGCCGCGACCCGCTCATCAAAGCCGTGTACGCGGGCATCACGACGTGGTGTTTCATGCTGACGGTGGCCTGCTATGCCCAAGAAGCCATCCTGCAACAGCCGATGAACGTGATTTACAACATCTTCCTCGCCGTGCTGGTCACGCTCAAAAACTTCGACCCGGCCTTCCGGGCAGAGCCGGAAAGCCCGCCGCAGCCGTGATTGGCGGGCGGGCGGCGAAATTCGCGGGGGGCGTTTTTTGGGGAAAGCGATAATTTGCGCGGCGAATCAAAACCACTCCGCACAGCCCAATCTCCGCGATGAAAAAATCCACCGCACAAACTGTTGCCCTGCTCGCGCTGGCCGTCGGCCTGACGGCCAACTTGTTCTGGTCGTGCAGCACGGACAAACTTTTCAAAGACCTCAACCTGTACATCCGCTCCGATGTGCTCCTCAATCCGCTGACCATCGAAATCGTGGATGCGAACCCGGCCAACACCACGCCCATCCCGTTCGACAAGGTGAAAGTGGAAGTGCTCGGCCCCGACCGCGCTAAGATTTACTCCGTCGTCGGCGAGCGCAAAATCAAGTTGGACGGCGCGTACCTGAACCTCGGCATCCGCCGCTTCGACGCGCCGAGCGTCCAACGCCCGCTTTATTTCGGCATCCGCCTGACCGCGCCGGATTACGTCGAAAGCCTGCAATGGTACTCGTTGACCAACGGCGAGAGCTTCCAAATCGCCCGGCAAGAAATGGTCAGCATCGCCGCGCCGCCGCCCGGCGTGACGGTCGTGCAGAAAAATTTCCCGGTGGACGGCGCGAACGGCGTGGCGCAAGACGTGCTCATCGAAACCCCGGCCAGCGCGGGCAGTGGGCCGCAGCGGGCGCAATTCGTCATCCCGGCGGGCACCAAACTTTTCGCGGGCAGCGACACGAGCCAACCGCTCGACGGCACGGTGCGCGTGACTTTGGTGCAATTCAACGAGCAATCCGGCAATTTCCCGACCAGCGCGGGCAGCACACTCATCGTCGAAAGCAATGGCAAACCCCGCAAACCGGGTTCGAGCGCGCCGGCTGGCTACACCAACATGAACATGACCGTCGGCGGCAGCACGGTGGGCACGTTTTCCAACCCCATCCAAGCGGCCATCATCCTTTCCGGCGACGAGGACAATCCCGACACCGGCCAGCCAGTCGCCGTCGGCGACAGCCTTTCCATTTGGAGCCTGACAGAGCCGGGCATGGTCTGGCAAAAAGAAAGCCGCGTGGCACTGACCAATGTGAACGGCGAAATCTGGTGCCCCTGGGAAATGTCGCACCTCTCGTGGTGGGCTGCCGGATGGTTCCCGCCCATGAACCGCATCGAGCAAGGCTACCAAAACCCCGACGGCACATGGAACACGCCCGATGCCAGCAGCATCCTGACGGTATCCTCCGAAATACCCATCTCGAACCTTTGCGGCACGGGCGGGCGTTATTTTTATACCGAACTCCGCAGCGCGGGGCGCGGCCAGCTGCTGCTTTCCGACTACCAACAATACTTCAATGGCCGCAAAATCAACCTCGCCTCGCTGCTGCGCGGCATCCCGGAGGGCGGGGTCATCTGGCGCATTTTTAGCGGCGACCGCTGCTCGCCCGGCGCGCTGCTCTACGAAAGCCCAGTGCTGACCGGCGGCGACGCGGTGCTGAGCATCGGAAGCGTGCTCCCCAACGACGGCCTCAACGTCAGCTTTGCGATGGAAGGCACCTGCGGCGAGGGTAGCGTCGTCATCCCGACCGCCCCGGCATACTACCGCGAAAGCGGCAACCCGTGCTTCCGGCTGTTGGGTGTTTTGCAAATCGGGCAGGGCTGCTCGGCCAATCTTTACAAAGGCAAAAAATACGACTTCGCAGTCTATTACGGCGGTCTCGAACGCATCGTGGACGGCATCACCATCCCGCAAAACGACACCACCATTTTGCTGAAAGACGTGGGCGGCTTCAATTTCAACGACACGCTTTACATCCGGTATTCCGGCGCGGGCGGCAACAACTTGTTGCTGGACTACCGCAACGTGAAAATCCCCGACGACCTCTGCGAAGAGTTCAAAAAATACTTTTTCTGACGAAACACGAGGGGAGGCCGCCGCGCTTCCCCTCCGTTTTTCGAGCCTCAACCTTTCGTAGTTTTGTGCAAAATCACCGACGCATGGAAGTCATCACAAAATTTCCGCTCACCAACCTCGAACTGGCCGAACTGGCCGAAGGGCAACACTTCGTGCGCTTCCCGGCCAGCCTCGACGAGTACTGGGAACTGCTGGCCGAGGCCGAATACCGCGCCGATTATTATGACCACGAAATCATCGCAACCATGAGCTACGAGACAGATCTGCACAGCCATTTTGCTGCCGAAATGGGGGGCATCCTCCGCCAAATTTTCACGGACAAAAAGAGGTTTCGACTGTACAACAGCAACCGCCCGGTGTACATCGAAGGTTGCGCCGGCTCCGAGACGGGCGTGTTCAACCCCGACGGCATGGTGGTCGCGCTGCCTTCCGCCAAGCACGAGTACCGGCCCGGCATGGATGCCGAAACCGCGCCGGTGTTCGTCCTCGAAGTGCTTTCGCCCAGCACACGACACTACGACTGGGGCACCAAGCTGCCCTGCTACCAGCAAATCCCCACGCTCCGGCAGGTTGTTTTCATGGAATCCGACCGGCCGCACCTTGTGGTTTTTGAGCGCGAAAGCCCGAACCGCTGGACCGAGACCGTGCTGACCGATGCCGATGATTCGTTCCACGTCGAAGGGCAGCCCGTTTCGTTGCGGGCCATTTACGGCGACGTGTATTTGTGAGTCTGAAAGTTTATGAGAGGAAGGGTTGAATCTGTGGCGTTTATGACTTGACCAACCTTTCCCCGCCTCGGCTGTTCCACTCTTCTTTTTACCTTTCAACTTTTCCCACTTTTCAGCCCCATTTCCACCGCCCACCGATGCAGCATCTCGCCTATCTCAACAAGTATTTCTGGAAATATCGCTACCGTTTTTTGCTTGGCATTTTGTTCGTCGGGGCCGCCAACTGGTTCCGGGTCTGGCAGCCGCAGGTCATCCGCGAGGCGTTGGACACGGTGTACAACAAAGTACAGGCATACAAAAACACGGGCGGTATCCACGCGCACCCGGAGGCGTTCGGCGAGCTGGGCAACCAGATTTTGAAGTTCGGGCTGCTGGTCATCGGGCTGGCCTTGATGATGGGCCTGTTCATGTTTTTCATGCGCCAGACGCTCATCGTCATGTCGCGGCTCATCGAGTACGATATGCGGAAGGAGATTTTCGCGCATTACGAGCGGCTCGACCTCGCTTTTTACAAACGCAACTCGACGGGCGACCTCATGTCGCGCATCTCGGAGGATGTCTCCAAAGTGCGGATGTACCTCGGCCCTACCATATTATATGGTCTCGATTTGGTGTTCCTGTTCGTGCTGACCATCGGCTCCATGCTGCGGGTGTCGCCTACGCTCACGATGTGGTCGCTGCTGCCGCTGCCGTTTTTGAGCATCTCGATTTATTGGGTCAGTACTATCATCAACAAAAAAAGTGAGAAAATCCAAGCCCAACTGGCCGTCCTGACGAGCACGGCACAAGAGGTTTATTCGGGCATCCGGGTCGTGAAAAGCTATGTGCAGGAGCAAGCAATGGGTCGCTGGTTTGCGGGGCAAAGCGAGGAATTCCGCCGCAAATCGCTCGAACTCATCCGCGTGGACGCTTTTTGGTTCCCGCTCATGTCGCTCATGGTCGGTGCGAGCACCATCATCACGGTCTATGTCGGCGGGCTGCAAGTAGTGGCCGGCAACATCACGCCGGGCAACATCGCCGAGTTTGTCATCTACGTCAATATGCTCACTTGGCCGGTCACGGCCATCGGTTGGATAACATCGCTCACGCAGCAGGCCGCTGCCTCGCAAAAACGCATCAACGAATTCCTCCAAACTCGGCCGACGGTGGACGGTGGACGGTTGACGGTGGACGGCCGGCTCACATCGTCCGCC